>DATBIR010000306.1:0-16568 GCA_036556825.1 Beijerinckiaceae bacterium | reverse complement strand
CCATCCGTTGGCCTCGTTACATCTTGAGCTTGGCTTTGGCGCGATCGAGCGGCCCGAAGTCCCAGAAGTCTTCGACCTTGAGAGTCGCCGGATCGCCCGTGATCTGGCCGGCGAGATTGAAGAAGGTGAGATCGTTCTTGGCCGCCTCGACGGTGCCGCCGGTCGGCGACATGCTTTTCGACGCCGAGGCTTCCTTGTAGTAGCGGACGATGTCGGCTTCGAGCTGCTTCGGCAGATCGGGCAGGAGCTTGTATTTGGTGCGCAGCTCCGCCGCCGCTTCCGGCTTGGCGCTGATTTCGCGGATCGTCGTCAGCAGGCTTTCGACCAGGGTGTCGACGGCCTTGGCGTTGTTCTTGAGGAAGTCGGCATTTGCGAACAGCGCATCGTCGGTGGCGCTGACGTCCTCGAGCGGCAGCACGGCGAACTTGCCGCCACCGCGCTCCATCAGCAGCTTGTGGTTGGTCGAGTCGAGGATCGAGGCCTTGACGGTGCCCTGCAGCAGCGCGCCGAGGCGCACCTCCGAACCGGGCACGTAGCTGATGTTCTTGAACTTGATCTTGTTCTTGTCGGCAGCGAGCTTCATGATCGCTTCGGTGCCGGAGCCACGCGAGTTGACCGTCACCTCCTGGCCGTCAAGATCCTTCCAGGTCTTGTAGGCATCGGTGTTGACCACCGGGAAGAACTTCAGCGTGTTCATCTGATAGAACAGCTTCAGCGGCGCGCGCACCTTCTGCAGCATGGCGTAAGGGGTGCCGACGCCGACATCCGCCTGCCCGCCGAGCACCGCCTGCGCGGCGATGTCTTCCGACTTGACGAAGGCCATTTCGACCGGGACGCCCTTCTCCTTGGTGCGCTCGACCGCGATCAGGAAGTAAAGCGATTCGACACTCGGGATGTCGCCGAAGGCAATCCGCATCGGCTTCGTCTGCGCCTGTGCTCCGGCAGTGCCCGCAATCGTCAGCGCGGCGGCGCTCGCCAAAGCCATGCGTCGGGTCAATTTCAGCATTGAATTCCTCCCTGCTGCGTCCACCTGACGTGCCGATCGGCACGTGATGACCAATGTTTACCAATCGCGCCGCACATGTGCAGCCGACACGCAAACGTGTCAAGAGAAACTGAAACATACGTTGACGCACTCACCAAAATTTGCATAACCAATCACAGGATTGGTGTCAGGATGAAACGATGAACGGAGCCGATACGGCCCTCCTCCAGCTGCGCAACATGCTGAGCGAGATCGACCTGTCGGTGGACAGCCGGCTGCCCCCGGAGCGCGATCTCGCGCAGCAGCTCGGCGTGCAGCGCCCGGCCCTGCGCAAGGCGCTTGCGGTGCTCGAAGCCGAAGGTCAGATCTGGCGCCACGTCGGCAGGGGCACGTTCGTGGGCAGTCGCCCGGCCGTGCCGCCCGGCGACGTGTCGGCAATCGCCCGCATGACCAATCCGGGCGAGGTGATGCGCACGCGCATCCTGCTCGAGCCCGAAGTGGCGGCCCTGGCGGCGCTCAACGCGACGCCGGCTTCGATCGCCGAGATGCGCGGGTGCGTGCAGAAGAGCCGCACCGCCCCGACATGGCGGCAATACGAGGCGTGGGACAACCGCCTGCATCGCGCGATCGCCGAAGCGACGCAAAACTATCTGCTGCTGGCGCTGCTCGACACGCTCACGGCGGTGCGCCGCACGGTCACCTGGGGGCGGCTGCGGACCAACAAGGACCGGCCGAAGCCGGACCACCACAGCTTTGCCGACCATGAGCAGATCGTCGCGGCGATCGCCGACCGCGACCGAACGCGCGCCCGCGAGGCCATGCGCCGGCACCTCGAGCACGTCGAGCGCAATCTGCTCCGCCCGCAGGCGGAGTGACCAACTCTCCCTCCCCTTCCAGGGAGGGACTGCGTCATTGCTTCACGGTGACGATCTTTTTCACGCGCTCTTTCTGTTCAGGGGTGACGTCGGCGACCACCTTCATGGTGCTTTTGCGCGTCGTCTCGGCGTCGACGAAGTCGATATAGCGCTGGCTCTTCTCGCCTTCGGCGATCAGCGCCGGGTCGGTGAGCGCCTTCTTCACCGCCGCCTGCAGATAGGCGAGCCTGGCCGGCGGCAGGTTCGGCGGCGTGACGATGATGCGGCCGAGATTCTCAAGGGTGGCGCGGAAGTCGAACAGCCATTCCTGCTCGGCGTCGAGCTTGACCGCTTCGAAGATGGTCGGGATGTCGGGGAAGAAGCGCGACCGCTCGCGCGCCATGGTGGCGATCGCCCGGTTCTGGCCGGCCTTGACGTAATTGTTGGCCGACGTGTCGGACACGTAGATCGCATCCATCTCGCCCTTGGTGACCGCGAAGGCGGCTTCGTTGCTGCCCTTGTAGCCCATGACGATGCGGCACTCGAGCTTGAGCGCCTCGCACGTGAAGGCGGCGCCGTCGGAGAGGCCGTCCATCGGTCCGCTGCCCGACCACATCATCTGCTTGCGCGCCTTGAGCACGTCGTCGGGCGCCTTCACCGACGAGTTCGGCCCCACCAGCCAGATCCACGGGGACGCGCTGACGGTGCCGAGATGCCCGACCTTGGCGAGGTCGTAGCGCACGCCGGAATGGCCGACGAGCTGGGCCAGGGCCGCCCCGGCGCCGTTGACGAGCATCATGTTCAGCCCGTCGGGCGGCGCATTGTAGAGATTGGCGAGCGCCGTCAGGCCGCCGGCCCCCGGCTGGTTCTCGACGATCACGGTGGTGCCGAGCACCTTGGCGAGATATGGCGCGATCATGCGCGCATAGATGTCGTAGCCGCCGCCCGCCCCGTAGCCGACGACGATGCGTACGGTCTTGCCCTGATAGAACGCGGCTTCGGCGTCTTGCGCCGTTGCCGGCCGGGTCGCGGCGATGCCGGCCGCGAGGGCCAGCGACACGACGGCGGATGTCAGGAAACGTGATATGCCCATGGGTCCTCCAAACGCTTTTGGTTGTTGACAGACTAGGCCGAAACGGCCCGGTTGGTGAATAGGGCGAAGCCCTGTCCCCCGTTGCAGGAGGCGAGCCAGCGCAAACGCCGGCAGGTTGCCCCCCGGTCCCCGTCTCCTACTCTCCCCCGAAAGGGGGAAGGGAATTGCCCTCAGACCTTGAACTTGCTGCGCACCTCGGGCGCGAACAGCTGGTCGACATCCAGCTTGCGGCGGCACACCCCCTGCTCGAATGCGTATTGCAGGAAGGCCTCGAGGGTGGTGCGGTTCGGCTCGATCCCGTAGGGCCAGAAATCATCACCCATCACGCTGCGCGGCACGTCCGCCATGTCGCGCGTCCACGGCAGGGGAAAGAAGGACACCGTGATGTCCCTGACGCGCGCCAGGCTGCGGTTCTTGGCCTCCTCGAAGGCCTTGAACAGGTTCATGGCCACCCAGCGATGGCGCTCGTAGACGTCGCGGCGGATCGCCACCGTGTGCATGATGGGGAAGATGCCGGTCTTGCGCCAGTAGTCGAGCTCGACGCTGCGGTAGTCTTCGAACACGCGGCGCAGGCGCCCGTCCCCGGCGCTGTAGGGCGCCGGCGGCCGCGCCGTCAGCACGGCGTCGAGATCGCCGGCGAGCAGCATGTCGGTGAGCGAACGGTCAGGGACTTGCGTGTAGCGCAGGCCCTCGGGAAGGCTGAGCTTCACCTTCTCGACGCGGCCGGCCTGGTTGACGCCGGCCTGATGCCAGTGGATCGATTTCAGATCGACGCCGTATTCGTGCGCGAGCATGCCGCGCGAATAGATCGCCGCCGTCTGGGCCCATTCCGGCACCCCGACGCGTTTTCCGGAGAGCTGCTCGGGCTTGGTGATCGGGCTGTCGGCGCGCACGTAGAGCGACGAATGCCGAAAGGCGCGGGAGACGAAGACCGGAATAGGGACAAGGCTGGTGTCGTCCTGCGAGGCCAGCGCCACAAGCTTGGCGAAGGACATTTCGGACACGTCCCACTCGCGGTGCAAGGTGAAGCGATAAAAAATCTCTTCGACCTCGAGGCGCAGGACGGTGAGGTCGACGCCCTCGACATTGACGGTGCCGTCGAGAAGGTCGCGCGCATGGTCGTATTCGCCCAGCGCCATGGTCAGATGGATATTGCGCATCAACACACTCGGTAAGGTGATCTGTCATCACCGGCCTCGTGCCGGTGATCCCGATCGGATAAGCGCAGTGCTCTCCGGATCGGGATGGCCATATCCGGATCGGCGCGGTGCGCCGATCCGCCTGCCATGACAATGAAGGGTCAACGAAACAGCTGCGCAACGAAACCGATCGCTTCACTCATGTCAACGCGGGCCGCAGCGTCCCGGCCCAGGTGCCGTCGACGAGCTGGTTCGCGGCGACGGCAAAGGCGGAGATCTGCGCCACGTCTTCGATCCGTGCCGCAGCCGCGACGTAGCGGTCGGGCCGCACCAGCAGCAGCATGTCGCCACCGTTGCCGACGGCGCCGGCCAGCACGTCGTCGACGTCGCGTCCGGCGAGGATATCGCTGGGGCCTTTCGGATCCGGGTTGAAGCGGCTCGGCAGGACCGCCACCGGGCGGATATTGGCGAGGTTGAGCTCGGTGGCGCGGGCGCGGTCGAGGATGCGTTGCGCGTTGCCGCCGACGGCGACCAGGCCGAAGGCATTGCCGATCAGGTCGTCGAGCCGCACGCACAGGTGCCAGCGCACCTCGACGAGCGGTTGCGCGATCATGCGGCCGACGAGGCCGCGGGCGTCGCCCTCGACCAGGAAGCCTTCCCGGTAGAACGGCTTCGGCTTGTATTTCATTTGCGCGAAATAGGCCTGGACCGGCGGCACGACGCGCGTCGCCTGGAACGCGGACTGGACGGCGCGGGCCTGCCAGCGCGAGGTCGGCATCATGACGCGGCCCATGTTGACGGCGAGCTTGATCAGCGCCCAGGCATGCGGCGAGCGCTCGCGCTCGTAGGTCGCGAGCACGCCGGGGCCGAGCCGGCCCTGCACGACGGCCGCGAGCTTCCAGGCGAGATTATGCGCGTCGCGGATGCCGCTGTTCATGCCCTGTCCGGCAAAGGGAGGCGACAGATGCGCAGCGTCGCCGGCGAGAAATACGCGGTTGCTGTGCCAGCGGTTCGCGATGCGCGCATGAAACGTGTAGACCTGGCGGCGCACCACCGGCGCATCCGCGTCCGGGCCATGGGCGGCAAGCAGCTCGCGCACGAAGTCCGGCGCCGTGGCGACCGCGTCGGTTTCATCGCCGCGCAGCATGAATTCGTAACGGCGGATGCCGTGCGGACCGGGCAGCGTGATCATCGGCCGCTTCGGATTGCAGACGACGCGGGTCTGCCGGAACTGCTCTTTGGTGCTGGCGAGATCGACGATCAGCCAGCGCTGCTGGTAGGTCGATCCGACCATCTCGGCGCCGATCACGCGGCGGATCGTGCTGCGCGCCCCGTCGGCGCCGACCAGGTACGTCGCGCGCACGATCACGTCGGGCCCATCCGCCGGGCGCGCCGCGACGACGACCCCGTCAGCGGTCTCGCGCACGCTTTCGCACGAATGGCCGAACAGGGTGGTCACATTGGCAAAGCGCGACAGGCCTTCGCGCAGCACGGCCTCGAGCTTGGGCTGCGTGAAGGCGCTGCGGCGCGGATAGCCGAACTCGCGCGTCTTCGGCTCGACCTTGGCGAAGCACGCCCCCTCGGCCGTGAAATAATGCGAGCCGTAATCGAGCGCCACGTCCTTGAGGACTTCCTCGATCAGGCCTGCCGACTGCATCGTGCGCAGCGCCTCGTCGTCGATCGAGACCGCGCGCGGCTCCTGCACCGTCGTGGCATTGCGCTCGATCAGCACGACGCGAAGGCCTGCCAGCCCGAGCAGGTTGCACAGCGTCAGGCCGGTCGGCCCGGCGCCGACGATGGCCACGTCGCATTCGCGCTCGTTCATCGCTGCGATGGTTTAGGCGAAGTCGGATTCGTCCCTGACGTCGTTGACGAGATGGCCGACACTCTCGATCGTCACCTCGACCACGTCGCCGGGCTTCATGTAGAGCGGCGGCTCGCGCTTGAAGCCGACGCCGCCCGGCGTGCCGGTGGCGATCACGTCGCCCGGCGAGAGCGGGGTGAAGGCGCTCACGTATTCGATGATGTGCGGCACCGAAAAGATCATGTCGCCGAGCTGCGCCGACTGCATCACCGTGCCGTTGAGCCGCGTCTCGATCTTGAGGTCGTCGAAGCGGGAGATCTCGTCCGGAGTGACGAGTTCGGGCCCGAAGGCGCCCGTGTTCGGAAAATTCTTGCCGGGCGTGAACTGGTGGGTGTGGCGCTGCCAGTCGCGCAGCGTGCCTTCGTTGAAGCAGGCATAGCCGGCGACGATGTCGAGCGCCTTGTCGCGCGGCACGCGAAAACCCTCGCGGCCGATCACGACGGCGAGTTCGCCTTCGTAGTCGAGCGCGGTCGACACGCGCGGGCGGATGATTGGCGCACGGTGGCCTATCAGCGTGTCGGCGAAGCGGGTGAAGAGGGAGGGATATGACGATTCAGGCCGCCCGGTCTCGACCCGGTGCTCCTCGTAATTGAGGCCGACGCAGATGATCTTGCCCGGAAGCGGAATCACCGGATCGTAGGTGATCTCGTCGAACCGGTAATCGGCGGCGCTGGTCGACGGCAGCGGCGCCAGCAGCCCGCGCTCACGGGCCTCGATATAGGTCTTGAGGTCGGGCACGATGTCGCCGAGGCGCACGCCGAGATCGAAGATGCCGCGCTCATGCGCGACGCCGTAGCTCGCCCAGCCGGCCGCCGTGAAGGACACGAATTTCATGGAAGTTCCCCTCAGCTGCGCATGATGGCCCGGCCCCACAGGTTGAGCGTGCGCTCCGCGTGCGGCCATTCCTTGACGGGCCTGTCGTGGATGACCTCGAGCTCCGCCGACACTTCGATCCAGTTGCCGTCCGGGTCCTCGATGAAGATGAACAGGTTGTTGCCCGGCCCGTGCCGGCCGGGCCCCCACATCAGCGGGATGTCGCGTTCGGCGAAACGGTCGGCCCAGTCCCGGATCACGATCCACTCGCCCGCCTCGTAGGAGTGGTGATCGATGCCCTGGCGGTTCGAGCGGAAGCAGGCAAGCGTGTGGTGCTCGTGGTTCGAGCGCATGAACGAGGTGGTCACCTGGCCCGCCTCGTTGCGCACCCGGTCCGACACGGCGAAACCGAGCTTGCCGGCATAAAACGCTTCGATGGCGCCGACGTCCCTGGTGGCGAGCGTCAGATGCTGGATCGGTCCCTTGAGACCGCGCCGGCTTGCCGCCTCCTCGGCGGCGAGGCCGAACACGATGCGGTTGCCGTCGGGATCGCTGACCGCGAATGCATCCTGCGCGAACAGGGCGATCGAGAGAGGCTGCGGATCGAGGTCTTCGTTTCGGGCTCGGGCGCGCAACTCCTCCAGGCCGTCGCGGTCGCGGCACGCGAAGGCGCCATGCGCGAGCGTCTTCGCCGGACCTTCGCTGATGAGAAGCTTTCGCGCAGGGCCGTGGCACAGCCACGTGTGGTCGGCGCCGCGTTCCACCGTCATGTCCATGGCGTCGCCGTAAAAGGTGGCGAGCCGTTCCGGCTGCGGGCTCTGCAGGTGCAGATGGTGCAGGTAGGCGCCAGCTTTGACGGCGGTTGTGGTCATACCGATCCTCCGGGGACCGGCGCTTAATGTGGCGGCGTCGCGCGCAAGTCAACGTCGCCCCCGGCAGTCGGGAATCGGCCGTCGGTGGTGGGACGATGGGGGCGACTGCCCAGTGCCGACTGGGCCCGTAAGGTCTTTCATTTATGCGGTGGCTGGGTATTGATGCTCGTTCAAGAAACGCACTTCCGGGTGAACGGTTGATGGGCGGGAGCAAAGCGGAGCGGCCGTTTATCGTGGCTGGTGGCGGCATCGGCGGATTGGCCATGGCGCTGGGGCTGGCGCAAAGAGGTTTTCCGGTGCGCGTGCTCGAGCAGTCGGCCGAGTTCCGCGAGGTCGGCGCCGGCATCCAGCTCGGCCCCAACATGTTCCGGGCCCTGCGCAGGCTCGGCCTGCGCGACGCCGTCCTGGCCGATGCCTGGCAACCTGGCGCCCTCGAGATGCGCGACGCCCTCGATGGCCACCTGGTCACGCGCATGCCGCTCAACACCGAGGTCTTTTCACAACGCTTCGGCGAGCCGTATGCGGTCACGCATCGCGCCGACCTGCACGGCCCCATCCTGAAGGCGTGCCGCGACAACGACCTGATCAGCCTCGAGACGGGCCGGCGCGTGGTCGACTACCAGGACGACGGGCAGATGGTCACCGTCGTCCTCGAGGACGGGGAGCGGGCCGGCGGCCGCGCGCTGATCGGCGCCGACGGGCTGTGGTCGCACATCCGCGAGCGTGTCGTCGGTGACGGCGCGCCGCGCGTCTCCGGCCACATCGCCTACCGCGCCGTGCTGCGGCGCGAGGATGTGCCGGAGGACCTGTGGCGCCCCGACGTGGTGCTGTGGGCCGGGCCGCGCACGCATCTGGTGCATTATCCGCTGCGGCGCGGCGAGCTGTTCAACCTCGTCGCGGTGTTCCATTCGGCGCGCTACGAAGAAGGCTGGAACGCAGTCGGCGACATCGACGAGCTGATGCGCCATTTCCAGAGACAGCGGCCCGAGGTGAAGCGGCTGCTCGACAAGATCGAGACCTGGCGCATGTGGGTGCTGTGCGACCGCGAGCCGGTGAAGGACTGGTCGAAGGGCCTTGTCACGCTGATCGGCGACGCCGCCCATCCGATGCTGCAATACCTGGCGCAGGGCGCGGCGATGGCGGTCGAGGACGCGGTGCAGCTCGCGGGCGAGTTCGAGCGGCATCGCGACGATCTACCGGCAGCCTTCGCCGCATATCAGCAGGCGCGCTACCTGCGCACGGCGCGGGTCCAGGTCATGGCGCGCGTCTACGGCGAGTTTTACCACGCCCGCGGCCCGACCGCCGAGCTGCGCGACATGATGCTCGGCGCCCGCACGCCCGAGCAGGCTTATGACGGCATGGCCTGGCTCTACGGCGCGGCTGCCTAGGCGCGCTGCCCTCGCCCTCGTGGGGATGAGAAGCTCCTAGACCAGCCCGCCCTCTTCCGGCGACATCGGCGCGACCTTGACGCCGACATAGCTCGCTTCTGTGCCGTAGAGCAGCGCCCTGACGTCGTCGGCCTTGAGCAGCTTGACGAGTTGATCGACCTGGCCGGCGAGCGGCAGCACGAGCCCGCCCGCCTGGGCAAGGTCCATCGTCACGTCCATGTCCTTTTCCTGCCAGGTGAAGCGCGTCGAATCCCAGCGCCGCAGCGTATCGTTCTGGGCTGGGCATTGCAGCAGCACCTCGCGCATGCGCTGGGCGTCGACGCCGTAGCGCTTGGCCAGCGCCAGCGTTTCGAAATTGGAGACGCAATGCACCCAGTGCAGAAGGTTGTTGCACGCCTTGGCGAGTTGCCCCGCGCCGAGCGGGCCGACATGCAGCACGTCGCGGCTGTAGGCCATCAGCGCCGGCCGTGCGAATTCGACATCGGCTTCGCTGCCGCCGCACAGGGACAGGAGCTTGCCCTCGCGCGCGCCGGCGGCGCCGTAGACGACCGGCGCATCGATGAAGCGGATGCTGCGCGCCGCGCATATCTCGCCGAGCTCGCGCATGGTGTGCGGATGATTGGTGGCGACGACGGCGATCAGGCTGTCCGGCGCCGCGTGCTCGGCCAGCGCCTGCGTCACGTCGCGCGACTGATCGTCGGTTGCAACGACGACGACGAAGATCTCGGCGAGCTTGGCCAGGGCCGGGAGGCTTTCGGCCGCCTGCGCGCCGCGCTGCCGCGCTTCCCCAAGGCGTGCCGCGTTGATGTCGAAGGCCGAGACCGTGTGCTGTTTGGCGAGCAGGTGGTGGGCCATGGCCAATCCCATCTCGCCGACGCCGACCACTCCGACCTTCATGACCCTGTCCTCCCAAAAATCGTGGATGCCCTTTACACCACGCGGCGAACTCGGATAGCTGTCTGCCGAGCAGAATGCCAGTCCGCATAGCGGAACAAGATGCTCGCGGAGCCGCTGTCAGCGGCCTGCGGCAGAGGAGCTAAGGAGGCGAGAGATGAGCCTGGATTCAGTGGCAAAGGCTGCCGCCAAGGAAGCTGCGAAAGAGGCCTCCGGTGCCGCGCCGGAAAAGGTTGCCGAGAAGGCGGCCAAGAAAGCAGTCGAATACTATCACGACAAGAAGGACCGCGTGTTCGTGCGTCCCATTCAGGGGCATTACGGGCTCAACGACGAGCTGAAGCGCCTGCGCTCGATACCGCGGGTGCGCAAGGCCAGCGAGCTCAAGTTCGTCGACGGGCCGCAGGCCTACAGCCGCCACTATGTCGAACCCAAGGACGGCATCAGCCAGCTGTTCCATATCCACCTCGAGGAATACGGGCCGGGCGGCAAGTCGCAGAAGCATGGCCATGTCAACGAGGCGGCCTTCTACATCCTCGACGGCAAGGGCTACGAGGTGCATGACGGCATCCGCTACGACTGGAAGGCGGGCGACGTGGCGATCGTGCACAATAACTGCGTGCACCAGCATTTCAACGCCGACCCGAACAAGCCGGCGCGGGCGCTGGTGATGAAGACCAAGCCGATGTACCTGTTCATGAACATGCTGTTCCAGAAGCAGGTCGAGCCGCGCCACAAGGAGCCGACCCCGGAGGGCGTCGGATTCGAGCCGCGCGAAGAGGAACAGGACTACAATCATCCCGAGGGAGGCTACTGATGGCCTGGGGCGAATCCAAAGCTTGGCTCAAAGGCACGCGCAACGAGCCGCTCTATCAGCACCTCCTCGATGATGCGACGCAGGCGCCGGCGCGCAACGCCAAGCGCAAGAAGGTCGTGACGCCCGAGGACATGCCGTGGGAGATGTCGCGCCAGGGCCTCCTCAAGCACCTGATCAACGAGGAGATGAACACGCGCATGGAGACGGTCGACGCCTACATGCAGATCATCCCGCCCGGCAGTCGCTCCGGCAAGCACCGGCATCTCGCCGAGGAATGCCTCTACGTGCTCGAGGGCCGCGGCTACGACCTGCACCAGGACTGCGACGTCGAGATCACCGACGTGTATTTCTGGAAGCCGCAGGACGAGGTGCAGCGCTTCGAGTGGGAAGCCGGCGACGTGATCTATGTTCCGCCGAACACGATCCACCAGCACGTCAACGCCGATCCGGACCGCCCGGTGCGCCTGATCTCGATCACCAACCGCATCTTCAAGCAGACCGGCCTCAACGACCTCGAGCAGCTCGAGGATGCGCCGGAATACGACCCGAAGGTGACGCTCACCGCCGAGCGCGTCGTGGAGTATCTGAAGGCTCGCGTGAAGGAGCCGGCGTAATTTTAAGCCTCTTCCGTGCGGGAGAGGTCGAGTCCGCGGCAGCGGACCGGGTGAGGGACTGACGCCTCAGAATAAAGCGACCCGCAGGAGCACTGCGGGTCTTTTTTTGGCAGGAGCTCAGCCGCCGCGCCTCACACGGCGGCGTCCGTCCCTCATCCCCGCCGCTCTTCGCGGAACAGGCCGAGCTTCTCCTGCGCGACGCGGTCGGAGAAGAAGAACAGGAACGCGTCCTCGCTCGCCTTGAACGAGCGCCAGCTCCAGCCCGGAATGGCGTGGATGTCCTTCGGCCCGAAGGTGAAGCTGGTCTCGCCGACGGTGAGCGTGCCGCGCCCTTCCGCGACCGCCATCACCATGCCGTCGGTCGAGCGCATCGGCCGCGTTTCGAATCCTTTCGGCACGTGCATCATCCAGGCCGAGATGGTCGGCATGGTCCAGCCGCCGTCGAGCGGGTTGGCGTAGCGCAGCGACACCGCCTCATGCGGATCGGGTTGCTCGCCGGCGGCGGCCTTGACCAGCGCCTCGCGCGTGCGCTCGTAGGGGTAGTTGAAGATCGGCGTCGTGAGACCGTAGCGGCTCTCCGCGCCGAGCGGCAGGAGGCCCTGGCCGAAGCGCGCGAGCGCATCGCCTTCCGGGCGGCTCAGGCTCTGGCGCTGGTCGTTGTATTCCTCCGAGAAGATCGTCTCGAAGAACTGCACGACCGGGATGTCGAGCCCGTCCATCCAGGCGCACGGTCCCGTGCCTTCGTTGCCGTGATCGTGCCAGGCCCAGGCCGGCGTGATCACGAAATCGCCTGCGCGCATTGTGGTGCGCTCGCCGCCTACGGCCGTGAACGCCCCCTCGCCTTCCAGCATGAAGCGCAGCGCCGACGGCGTATGCCGGTGCGCCGGCGCCGTTTCGCCAGGCATGATCAGCTGGATGCCCGCATACATGGTGCTCGTGGTGCGCGACTGCCCCACGAAGGACGGATTCTCCAGCACGAGCACGCGCCGCTCCGCCTCCTCGGCGGTGAGGAGCGAGCCGGATTCGATAAGCAGCGGACGCACCTCGTCGTAGCGCCACTGGAACGGCACGGCCTTCGACTTGGGCTCGCGCGGCACGAGGCCCTTCAGCACCTCCCAGAGCGGGGCCAGGTTGCGCGGCCCGAGCCGGTCATAGAACTCCTGCCGTTTGGCCGTGGTTGCCGCATCGGGAGCAGATTGCATGATGTCCTCCATCCGGCCCTCTGGGCCGGAGCCTCACATGTGGTCTCGTCGTCTCAGGCTAACCGATCGGGGCGCGGGGCGCGAGCGTGGCGGGCCCGCGCCCATCGGCCGAGGTTACTTCGCGCTCAGTGGAGTTACTTGACGCCAAAGGGCACCTGGACCAGCTGCGCCAGCTGTTCCTTGGAGAGCGGCGCGGGCAGGAACTTGAAGGCGATCGCGTCGGCCGTGATCTTCTCGACCCCGGACATCCGGTCGGGATTGACCGACTCCTTGGGATAGAACTCGTCGCGCACCCGCGCCACTTGGCTCTCGGGCATGCCCGTCCACGCCGCCGCCGGCTTGATCGCGGCGGGGTTCGAATAGAGCCAGTCGAGGGTCTCGCGGTAGGCGCGCATGTAGCGCACGAACGCGTCGCGGCGCTGCTCGAGGGCGCCGGCATTGGCGATCGTCACGCGCACGGTTTGGTCGCGAAAATCCGGCACGTCGCCGCCGCGCGCGATGGCGCGGATCTTGTCGCCCTGCTGCACGCCGAAGCTCGGCGTCGCCCAGCCGACATCGATCTGGCCGCTCATCACCTGCGTGAAGGTGGCCGGCGGGCTGCCGGTGGCGACGGGCTTCAGCGCGACGCCAAAATGCTTCTGGAAGGCGAGCACGATGCTGTTGCTTGACGAGCCGGTCGTCGAATAGGCGACCGTCTTGCCTGCCGTTTCCTTGATGCTCTTCAGCGGCGAGTTGGCCGGCACGTACCAGAAGAGGTCGTTGGCGCCGGTCATGCCGGCGCCGATGATGCGTAATGGCGCCCCCTTGGCGAAGGCGCCGAATACGCCGTGCGTGCCGACGCCGATGCCGATGTCGACGCTGCCCGAGATGACCGCCTGCTGCGTCTCGCCGCCGCCCTGGGTGTAGAGGATCTCGAGCACGAGCCCGTGCTTCTTGAAGAAGCCGGCATCCTGGCCGAGCTCGGTGATCGAGTTCTCGAGCGTGCCGCGCTGGCCGATGGCGACCTTGAGCTTGTCCTGCGCGCTCGCGGCCGCGCCGTGCAGCAAGGCCGCGACGGCGGCGACCACGGCGAGCGCCTTACGATGCAGCATGATGTTCCTCCCTTGTTGATGCGACGCGAAGCGTGTGGGCAATCAGATCTTGCCCTCGGCCTGCATGCGCCAGAAATCCCAGGCGCGGTTGATCTGCGTGCCGACATTGACGTCGGCGGTGCGCGCTTCGCCCGGCGTGAGATAGGTCACCGGCCCGAGCCGCATCGCCTCGGATTGCAGGCGCGCGTTGATCTCGGTGTAGACGGCCCGGTACACCACCTGGCGGATCGAGTTGCCGACCGCGGTCGATCCGTGGCCGCGCATCAGCACTACCGAGCCGGAGCCGAGAGTCTTGGCGAGGGCGGCGCCGAGCTTGTGGTCGCGCACGAGCAGGTCGCTCGAGTCGCCGACGACGTCGCGGATCTCGAAGATCGGCGTCGCCTCGCCGATGAAGCCGCTCATATGGCAGACCGGCCGGAACGCCACGCTCTTGACGATGCCGAACGGCACCACGGCGGGCGAATGGCTGTGCACCACGGCGATCACGTCCGGACGCGTTCGGTAGATCTCGCCGTGGATGAAGCGTTCGAGATAGACGGCGCGGCCATTCGCGGTGAGCGGATTGCTGTCGAGGTCGAACTCGACGATGTCGTCCGGCGTGACCAGCCTCGGCGCCATGTTGCGCGCCAGCAGGTAGCGGTCCGGGCGCTTGTCGTGGCGCACGCTGATATGCCCGAACGCATCGACCACGCCCTGCTGGAACAGGATGCGGTTGGCGATCGCCAGCTCCTCGACCAGCGCCGGATCGGGCGGCGTGAGCTCCGCCTTGGCATCGGGCACCACCGCCGAGATGGTCGTGCCGTCCTGGGCGCCGGAACTCGCAGTGCACATCAACTCGCCTCCCTTGATGCCGGCCGTCCGCCGGTCGGATGGTTCAGAAACTCTGCCCTTGAGCACGGCCGCACCCATTCGGGTGTGAAGCGCCGTGGCGTGGGCAGCCATGTGGAATGGGAAACCATTGACACGTCTTGCCGGGCAGTCAACTCTCGCCGCGCATTACGGCGCGCGCCCCGCGCCGCTACGAGGAGGACCGGCTTGCGCAAGCCTTGTTTCGCCGTTGCGGCCGAAGCCGGCCCGGAACCCGTCCAAGGCTTTTGCGCGAGGCGCGTACAACCTCGGGGCCTTTGTCGCTGCACATGATCTCTCCCGCTTCATCGGCCCGCCTTGATCCGGGCGTCGCGTCCGCAAAGCCGCTGCTTGTCATCGACGACGTGGTCAAGCGTTTCGAGACCCCGGAAGGGCCGGTGGTCGCCGTCGACCACATGTCCTTCGACGTGGCGCAGGGCGAGTTCCTGTCCCTGATCGGCCCTTCGGGCTGTGGAAAGTCGACCCTGTTCAACATCGTCGGCGGCCTGCTCGGCGGTTACGACGGTCGCGTAACGATCGGCGGCGAGGTTATCTCCGGGCCGCATGCGGCGATCGGCATGGTGTTCCAGGAGGAATCGACCTTCCCCTGGCGGACGGTGCTCGACAACGTCGCCTTTCCGCTCGAGATCAAGGGCGTGTCCAGGGCCGAGCGCCTCGAGCGCGCACGCCATTTCGTGCGCCTCGTCGGCCTCGACGGCTTCGAGCGGCGCTATCCGGCCGAGCTGTCCGGCGGCATGCGCCAGCGCGTCTCGATCGCACGCACGCTCGCCTTCGAACCCCGGATCCTCTTGATGGACGAGCCCTTCGGCGCGCTCGACGAACAGACGCGCCTCCTGCTCGGCGACAAGGTCACCGACATCCAGCAGACGCTGCACCAGACGACGCTCCTCATCACGCACAGCATCACGGAGGCGGTGCAGCTGTCCGACCGCATCGTCGTCATGACTTACCGGCCCGGCCGGGTGAAGCGCATCATCAGCATCGACCTGCCGCGCCCGCGCACGTCCGCGATCGTGAGCAGCGACGCCTTCGGGCATTACGTCGCCGAAATCTGGAGCGACCTGCGCGAGGAGGCAAGCCGCGGCCTCATCGACGCCGAGGCGCGCAGCAAGCGCAGCGCACCGTGAGCGCCGCGCTCGCCCCGTCCCGGCTCGCGCTGCGGCCGGCAGTCGTCGGGCTCGCGAGCTTCGCGGCCGTCGTCGTGCTGGTCGAGATCCTGATCAGGGTCGGCCTCATCAACCGCTTCATCGTGCCCCTGCCCTCGGCGATCATCCTGAGCTTCTGGCGCGTGATCACCGAGGAACATGTGCTCTCGCGCTTCCTCCTCACAGCCGGAGAGGCGCTCAGCGCGGCGCTGCTGATCACCGCCGTGGGCGTGCCGACCGGCGTCGTCATGCAGCGCATTCCCGTGCTGCGGCGCGCCTGCGAGACCTGGGTCGCCGCCTTCGCGGCGGCGCCGATCGTGCTCGCCTATCCGCTCTTCCTCGTGATCTTCGGCCGCAACGCGCTCACCATCATCATGATCGGCTTCGTCGCCGGGCTGGCGCCGGTGATCCTGAAAACCATCGAGGGTCTCGCCGGCGTCAAGGCCGTGCTGATCAATGTCGGGCGCAGCTTGAAACTTACGCCCGTGCAGCGCTTCTGGAAGATCGAGTTCCCGGCCGCCATGCCGACCATCTTCACTGGTCTCCGGCTCGGCCTGATCTTCAGCCTGATCACGATCGTCGGCGTCGAGTTCCTGATCAATTTCGGCGGCCTCGGCCAGCTGATCAACGATCTCGCCGAGCGCTACGATCTGCCCGGCACCTATGCCGCGATCTGCTTCGTGGTGCTGGTCAGCGTTGCAATCTTCTCGGTTCTCGAAAGGCTCGAGCGATGGCTGCGACCGGCCTCCTGACGGCCAGGACCACGGCCGTGCTGGGCCCGGTCACGCGCGTCCGCATCACGATCATCGTCGTGGCGCTTCTCGCCTGGGAGGCGCTGGCCGCCTCCGGCCTTCTGTTCCAGGACGTGGTGCCGTCCTTCCTCAAGATCGCTGCGGCACTGGCAAAGATCGTTGCGGACCCGGCCTTCTATCG
>DATBIR010000305.1:0-2606 GCA_036556825.1 Beijerinckiaceae bacterium | reverse complement strand
CCCAGGCCTCGCCCCAATCAAAGCTTCCGCCAAACTGAGCTGCCCCGTCTGTTTCACCGCCATGGCCGAATCCTCAAAAAATTCCACCCCACAGAATCACAGACTCAGAATTTTGCAACAGTCCCGCGAGGGGAGAGGGCTAAGCTGTGCTCGTTGCGAGTCTCTGCCCAGCGTCTTGCCGGTGAGCAGCCCTCTCCCCTCGCGGGAGAGGGCGGACGCCGAAGGCGGCCGGGTGAGGGGGCTTTTTGCATGTCACACGGCGTCGGCTATTTCGCCGCAGCGACTGCCGCCGCCAATGCGGCCGGCGCCGCGGCCGTGTCGAGCTGGCCGTTGAAATGCTTGGTGATCACGTCGTACATCGCCTGCTTCACGGCGGCCGGATTGGCGTGGCCGTGGGCCATGGAGCCGTAGAGCTTGCCGCTGTCGCTGGCTTCCTTCAGATCGGCCATGCCCTTCTTGCCGCAAGCGTCGAACGCGGTGTTGGGAACGTCCGTGCGCGCCGGAACCGAGCCCTTGACCACATTGAACGCGGACTGGAAGCCGGGGTCCATGACGGCGAGCGCCATCTTGTTCTGGGCCTCCCTGCGCTCGGCGCCGACCTTGAACATCACGAACTGGTCGGAATTGAAGGTCACGTAGCCCTGCGTGTCCGGGAAGCGGAAGCAGAGGAAATCCTGATCGGGCTTCTTGCCGGCATTGATGAATTCGCCCTTGGCCCAGTCGCCCATGATCTGGAAGGCGGCGTCACCCTTGATGACCATGGCCGAGGCCAGGTTCCAGTCGCGGCCGGAGAAATTGGCGTCGAGATAGGTGCGCAGTTTCGCCATGCGCTCGAAGGCGGTCTTCATCTTGTCGGATTTCAGCGTCGCTTCGTCGAGGTCGATCATCGACTTCTTGTAGAAATCGCCGCCGCCGACCGAGAGCAGCACGCTGTCGAAGATCGTGGCATCCTGCCAGGCCTGGCCGCCATGGGCGAGCGGCGTCACGCCGGCCGCCTTGGCCTTGTCGAGCACGGCGATGAACTCGTCCCAGGTCTTCGGCGGGGTGACGCCGAGCTTGTCGAGCACGGCCTTGTTCGCCCAGACCCAGTTCGTCGAATGGACGTTCACGGGCGCTGCGACCCATTTACCTTCATATTTCGAGAATTTCTGCAGGGCGGCCGGCACGACCTTGTCCCAGCCGGCCTTGCCGGCGATATCGTTGAGATCGGCGAGCGAGCCGTTCGCCGCCCAGTCCAGGATGTCGAAGCCGAGCATCTGCACCGAGGTCGGGATATTGCCCGCCGTCACCCGCGCGCGCAGCACGGTCATGGCCTGCGTGCCGCCGCCGCCGGCGATCGGGGTGTCCTTCCAGGTGATGCCCTGCTTCTGCAGATTTTCCTTCAGCACGTTGAGCGCGGCCGCCTCGCCGCCGGAGGTCCACCAATGCACGACCTCCACTTCATTCACCTGCGCCATGGCAGGCTGTACCGCCATCAGGAGCGCCGCCGCTCCGATCGTCCGCAACATCAGCTCTCTGACTGTCATGTCATCCTCCCTGCGTTAAAATCGAAAATTTTCCATTTTCCGCCGTGTGCGCCGCAATTCGCGGCCTCGGCGCCTTATGCATCTCCCCGGCGCTCGCCTCCGGCGCCTTCCAGCAGAACCTTCCTAACACGCTCCAGGTGCACGGCCATAGCGCGGCGTGCGCCTTCGGCATCCTGTGCTGCGACGGCGTCGATGATGCGCATATGCTCGCTGACGGTGATAGTGTCGGTGTCCGGAAGGCCGCTATGCGCGCCGAGCCGGCTGAAGACGGGCGCGGTCATATGGCTCCAGAGATCGCCGACGATTCCGGCCAGCACCGAATTGCCGCTCATCTCGGCGAGCCGGACGTGGAACAGCTTGTCGGTCTCGCGCGTGTCGCGGCCGGCGGCGATGTCGGCGCGCATCATGGCGATGGTTTCCTGAAGACCGGCGACCGCCTCGGGCGTCGCCTTCCCGGCAGCGAGCGCTGCGATCTCGCCTTCGATGACGCTGCGGGCGTGGATGACCTCGAACGGGCTCGGTCCGCCATCGGCGAATTTCGGCAGCAGCGTATCCGGCGTGGCGGTGACGAAACAGCCCGAGCCGCCGCGCACCTCGACGAGGCCCGAGATTTCCAGCGTCACCAGCGCTTCGCGCAGCACCGGCCGGCTGACGCCGATCTTGCGCGCCAGCTCGCGCTCGGCGGGCAGGCGGTCGCCATATTGGAATTCACCGGACGCGATCAGCAGGCCGATCTGTTCCGCGACCTTTTCATAGAGGCGCTGATTTTGCACAGGCTGAAACGGCACGGCGACGCCCACATCTAGGATAAGAGCAACACTGTCACGCGAAACAGCTCATTGGTCAATTGGTAAAATGTGTTGACCAAAATAGATGTAACTGAAAACGTAACGCGAATTGAAAAAGGAGACGGTTCAATGGCCGAGCGCAAGCTGGATGGGCGCCGGGCGTTCGTTACGGGCGGATCGCGCGGGATCGGGCGCGCCGTCGCCATCCGCTTCGCCCGGGAAGGCGCGCGGGTGGCGATCAACTATTCCGGCAGCCGCGCGGCCGCCGAGGAATGCCTGGCGCTTGCCGAAG
>DATBIR010000304.1:0-48292 GCA_036556825.1 Beijerinckiaceae bacterium | reverse complement strand
CTCGAGCGGCAGGAAGCGCGCCACGTCGAGCGCCACGATGAAATGTCCCGTATTCGTTTCGCTCGACTGGTCGGCGTTGAAATCGATCACGTCGCGCCCGAAGACCGCGCCGTTGAGCGTCCCGGCGATCAGGCCCAGCATGAGAGCGAGGCCGCTGCCCTTGTATCCGCCGATCGGCAGCAGCAGGCCTTCGCCGGAGCGCTTCGGGTCGGTCAGCGGCTTGCCGTCGGTGCGGCTCACCAGCCAGTCGGGCGGCATGGTCAGCCCTTTGAGCGCGTAATTCTTGACCGTGCCGTAGGACACCACCGTGGTGGCCATGTCGAGAATGAGCGGCGGCGCGTCGCCGCACGGGATGCCGATGCCGAGCGGATTGGTGCCGAGCAGGAGCTCGCTGCCGCCCCACGGCGCCATGTGGTTGGCATTGGCGACGGCCGCATAGATGCCGACCATGCCATGCCTGACCGGCATTTCCGCATAGAGCCCGGCCGTGCCGGCATGGTTGGAGCGGCGCGCGCCCACCCAGCCGATGCCAGTGTCGCGCGCCAGCGCGACCGCCGTCTCGGCGGCGCGCGACATCACGAGATGGCCCATGCCGTTGTCGCCGTCGACCAGCGCGGTCGCCGGCCCGGTCTTGCGCACCTCGATGCGCGCCCTGGGATTGACGCCGCCCGCCTCGATGCGGCGCACATATTGCGGCAGGCGGAAGACGCCGTGCGCGTCGGCGCCCGTCAGATCGGCTTCGGCCATCAGCTCCGCCACTTCGGCGGCATCTGCGGCGGGCATGCCGACGCGCTCCAGGGCGTCGGCAATGAAGCGGGAGAGGTCCGTGGCGGTGGCGCGGACGGGCGACGGCTCCGTCGACGCGGCCGCCGCCGCAGCGCCTGCCTTGACGTCAGCGGCCATGCGCGGCTCCCGCGTGTTCGGACGCGATCGAGCGCGTCTCGCCGGTGGCGATCAATGTGCGCGTCGCCGCCACCGACGCGTAGGTCCAGAAGATGCGCAGCGGCTCGCTCGCCGAGGCGTTGCGGAAGCGGTGCGGCACCTCGGGCGGAATCCAGGTGGTGTCGTAGCGGTGCAGCTCATGCTCGACGCCGTCGATCTCGAACACGGCGCTGCCCTCGAGCACGATCACGCTCTCCTCGCAATTATGCGAGTGCAACGGGATCGCCGCGCCGCCCTGGAAGCTCGTGATGCCGTTCAGCATCTCCTTGGAGCCGAGCGCCGCGGTGACGAGTTGCACCGTGCGCGCGCCGCCGCCCCGTTCGGTGACCGGAAGCTCGTCCGGCCGCAGCACGGCCGGGCCCGGCGCGCCTCCCCCGCCGGCGGCAGCAGATGTCTGTGCAGTCATGACGCTTCTCTCCCCTGCCCTCGCCCCGGGCTGCTCATGCCGACCGTGCCGCCGCTTTCGCCGGGACCTTCTGCTCGCGGAACATCGCGTCGACGCCGCGTCCCAGGATGGTATCGCGGTCGGCCTCGGACACCGCAAGCTCGCGCACCGCCCCGACGCAGTCGAACATCCCCATGTCGAACGGGTAGTCGCTGCCGAGCATGACATGCCCGGCGCCGTAGGTTTCGACGAGCCATTTCAGGGCCGGGTCGAAATGCAGGATGGTGTCGAAATACAGCCGCCGGATGGACGCCTCGGGCGACGTCTTGAGATGCTTCTTGCCCTCCGGACGCACGTTCCAGCCATGCACGAAGCGGCCGAGCTGATAGGGCGTGTAGCCGCCGCCGTGCGACAGGCAGACCCTCAGGTCGGGATAGCGCTCGAGCACGCCGCCGAACACGAGCGAAGCGGCCGCAATGGTGGTCTCGAGCGGATTGCCGATCAGGTTCTTGAAATAGTAGCCGCCGAGCCGTTCGCCTGCCGCGACCTTCTGCGGGTGGATGAGGATCAGCGCGCCGAGCTCCGCAGCCGTCGCCCATAGCGGCTCGAGGTCCGGATCGTCGAGGTTGCGTCCTTCGACATGCGAGCCGATCAGGGCGCCCTTGAGGCCGAGCTCCTGCATGCTGCGGCGGAGCTCGTCGGCGGCGCGCTGCCCGGCCTGCAAGGGCAACCCCGCGATGCCCATGAACCGGTCCGGCCGTGCGGCGACCAGGCCGGCGATCGCCTCGTTCTGGATCATGCACAAGGTCGCCGTGAGCGACGGGTCCTGCTCGTAGAGGAAGGTCTGCGGCAGCACCGACAGAACCTGCATGTCGATGCCGTAGGCATCCATGTCGCGCAGGCGGACCTCCATGTCCCAGCCGCCGCGCGGGAACGGGCGCTGGACGATGTCGGCCACCTTGAGCGTGGCGCCATCCTTGTCCACCTCGCTGAGCGTCGGGCCGATGGCCGGCGCCTCCCTGCGCATGCGCTGCATCGTGTCCTCGCTGAGGACGTGGGCGTGGATGTCGATGGTCCGCTGTTTGGTCATGTGCTGGTCTGCTTTCCTCGAGGCCGGTACGCTGCCGGCAGCTTGTATGATCAGAGGGTGGCCAGGGGAAGCCGGGACCGGCGCTGGCGGAGGCTTTGCGCGAGCGGCCACAGCAGGGAGACGAGCACCGCCACGAGGAGGACGGCGGCCAGGGGGCGCTGAATGAAGATCAACAGGCTGCCGTCGGACAGCATCAGGGACTGGCGGAGGGAGCTCTCCATCAGCGGCGCCAGCACCAGCGCAAGCACGAGCGGTGCGCGCGGCAGGTCCGCCTTGATCATCAGGTAGCCGATCACCCCGAAGGCGAGCGCGACTATGGCCGTATACATGTTGAGCGTCGTCGCGAACGCCCCGACCAGCGACAGGGCGAGAATGCCGGGCGCAAGATACGCGTAGGGAATGCGCAGCAGCGACGCGAAGACCGGGGCCAGCGGCAGGTTCATGACCAGCAGGATGACGTTGCCAACGAACATGCTGGCGATCAGGCCCCAGACGAGGTCGGGCTGCTGCTGCATCAGCATGGGGCCGGGTCGGATGCCTTGCAGCACCAGCGCGGCAAGAAGCACGGCCGTGCTCGCCGAGCCAGGAATGCCGAGCGCGAGCATCGGCACGAGGGCGCCGTGGACCGCCGAGTTGTTGGCCGATTCGGCAGCGGCAACCCCGTCGAGCGCGCCGCGCCCGAAGCGCTCCGGATGCGGGCTGAACTTGCGCTCGGTGACATATGCCATCAGGGCCGCCACAGTCGGGCCGGCGCCGGGCATGACGCCGATCAGGAACCCGATCAGCCCGCCGCGCAGGATGGCCATGCGCGTCTCGGCCCAGTCGCTGAGCCGGGGCCACAGGTCGCGCAGACGCGTCGTCAGGGGCTTGGCGTCGTGGATCGTCTCGAGCGACACGAGAACTTCGGCGATGCCGAAGACGCCGATCGCCACGGGAAGGAAATCGAAGCCGTCGACCAGGCTCTGGACGCCGAAGGTGAGACGGTCCACTCCGAGGATGGGATCGGTGCCGACGAGCGCGATCATCAGTCCGAACAGGGCCGTGAGCAGCGCCTTGACGGCGGAACTGCTGCCGAGACTCGCGGTGGCCGTGATGCCGAGGGCCGCCAGCAGGAAGTATTCGGGCGCGTTGAAGCGCAGCGCGAAGGCGCTCAGCGCCGGCGCCGCGACCGCCAGGGCGGCGACGGCCGCAATTCCGGCGAGGAACGAACCGACGGCCGCGACGCTCAGGGCCGATCCGGCGCGCCCCTGCCGGGCCAGCTGGTGGCCGTCGACCGCCGTCATCACGCTCGCGGCCTCGCCCGGGACGTTGATGAGCACGGATGTCAGCGTTCCGCCGTACATGCCGCCGTACATGATGCCGGCCAGCATCACGGTTGCCGTGACCGGCGGCAGCCCGAAGGTCATGGGCAGCAGCAGCGCCATTCCGGCCGACGGGCCGATGCCTGGCAGCGCCCCGATCACTTGCCCGATCACCACGCCGATCAGGGTGAAGAACAGGTTGGTCGGCGTCAGCGCGATGCCGAAACCCTGGGCGAGCGAGTTGAAGACGTCCATTCTCAGCTTCCAGCCACGATCTTCAGCGCATGATCCGGCGAAGTGGCCACGCTCCGCCGGGTAAGATCATGCCGCACAACAAACACGCGAGCAGGATCGATTCAATCTGAAGCGATCCTGCCCTAGATGCCGAGAATGCCCTT
Organism: Beijerinckiaceae bacterium; assembly: GCA_036556825.1. Taxonomy (GTDB): domain Bacteria; phylum Pseudomonadota; class Alphaproteobacteria; order Rhizobiales; family Beijerinckiaceae; genus JAJKJG01. Next base: position 44,176 of record DATBIR010000304.1, on the reverse strand, counting down.
CGGCAGGGCGACGTTGAGCCAGGCCACGAAGACGCCGTGGATGAGGGCCGTCGTCAGCGCGGTGACGATGAGGCTCGGGACGAGCCGGCGGCGTTCGACAACTGTCAAAACGAAGAATGTGAGCAGCGCGACGGTGACCGGAAAGCCGAGCGTCGGCGCCAGAACCAGCGTCACGCACAGCGCTGCCGTCGTTATCACGACACGCATGAATGCGGATCGTCCGGGCCAGTCGGCGGGCTCCAGGCTCGGCATGCGCCGCTCCTGAATGAGCAGCATCAGGGCCAGCAGGCTCGCTGCCGCCGCGGTCCAGATCGCCGCGAAGGCCGGTCCCGGGGCGAAATCCGACCAGTACGGCAGGTTCCATGTACCGGTCACCAGAACGGCCGACAGCGCCAGGAAGACCAGCGCTGTCGCGATGTTCACGCCTCGCATGAGGCCCGGCTCACTGCGCCGCGGTCTTGGCCAGGCCAAGGTCCTTCAGCACGGCGAGATGCTCCTGATGGAGCTGCTCGAAATGCTGCTTGACGCGCGAGCTGTCGACATAATCGCTGCGCCGGTAGGTTTCCTTGATGAAGTTCTTCCAGCCCTCGGTCTTGACGAGCCGGGCAATCTTGTCGTCCCACCATTTGACGAGCGCCGGATCGGTCTCGGGCGGGGCCGCGAGGCCCCAGGCCTGCCCCCACACCACCGCGAGGCCTTGCTCCTTCGCGGTCGGGATGTCCTTCAGCTCCGGCTCCGGCCGGCGCTGCTCGCTGAGGATGGCAACCGGCTTGAGCTTCTTGCTTTGCATGAGGGGCAGCATCTCGTCGATGGTCAGCACCATCAGGTCGACATTGCCGCCGAGGAAGGCGGCCTGCACCGCGCCGCCGCCGTCGAACGGGATGTAGTTGAACTTCGCGTCTCCCGCCTTCTCGATCAGGCCGGTCACCATGTGGTCGGTGGAGCCGGCCTGGGCGCCGGCCAGCTTGACGCTGCGCGGCTTGTCTTTCGCCTGCTTCACGATCTCGGCCAACGTCGCCGGCGCGTTCGGCTGCGCGCACACGATCAGATCGCCCTGGATGAACATGGCGATCGGCGTAAGCTGGTTGTAGACGGGCTTCTGGCCTTGCGTGATCGGCGTCGTGAAGACCGGCTGGGCGACGCCGTAGACGGTATTCTCGTCACCCTTCTTGCCGAGAACCCAGTTGTTGGACACCGCCCACGATCCACCGGTGCGGTTGGTGACGACGAGCGGGTTCTCGACGATCTTCTCGTCGTTGAGGATCTTGGCCATGCGCCGCATGATCACGTCGGGCGTGCCCCCCGGGCTCGTCCCGACCGTGATCTCAATCGGCCCCTTCGGCGCCCGCGTGTTGCCCGTCTGGGCCGTTGCCGCGGTCGTCAGCGCCAGCGCCCCCGCCGTCAGCGCGCAGGCAATCAGTGTCACCCTGGTCATGCAACAAATCCTCCCTGATATCGTTTCTGGATGCCTATCGTTGGTGCCGCGGAGGCTAGGGCGCTGAAGGAGACGGTGTCAACGCCGCCGACGTCGTTTTCTGCGCGTTGCGCGCGGTCGCGTCGCGTCACGCGCATGTACCTGGTTTTTGCGCATGCGGGCGCTTTCGTCTTGCAGCGGTGCTTGACGAACTCGCGCGACCGGCGCTTGTTGAGACGCAGCACAGGAGCAGAGTGCCAAGGTGGGCGTTTTGAATGCGCACCGGCCTCATCGGAGGGTGCAATGAGCGAAGCTACGACCACGACCGATCAAGATGAAATCCGCCGCTGGGCCGAGGAGCGGGGCGGCAGGCCCGCCGTCGTGCGCACCGGGCGCGGCGGCGACGGCATCCTGCGCTTCGATTTCGGCGAGGACGACCCGCAGCTCGAGGAAATTGCGTGGGAAGAATTCTTCCGGATCTTCGAGGAAAACAATCTCGCACTCCTGCACCAGGAAACGGTGGAGTCCGGCGAGACCAGCCGCTTCTTCAAGTTCGTCGACCGCAGCGCGGAGGAGCGCGACACCGGCGAGCGCGCCGGCGCGCAGCGCGGGCGGCGCGGCGCGGCATCGAAACGCGCGGCGGGCGGCCGGCGGCGCAGCGCCGCGGGTGCAGCGAAACGTGCCGCCGCGAGAGGCGGCGCCAAGCGTTCGGCGAAAGGCGCGGGCGCCTCGAAGCGGGGCGGCCGCGCCGGCGCCAAGAGCGCCGCATCCAAAGCGCGAGGTGGAGCAGGCGCCAGGAGTGCCGCATCCAAAGCGCGCGGCGGAGCAGGCGCCAGGACCTCCCGGACGGCCGCAAAGCGGACCACCAAGACCGGTGCCACGAAGCGCAGCAGCGGCAAGAGCGCGGGCGCGACGAAGCGCGGCCCCGCCAGAAGCGCGGGCGCGGCGAAGCGCGGCGCGGCCAAGAGTGGCGCGGCCAAGAGCGGCGGGGCGACGAAACGCGGCAGCGCGAAGACTGGCGCCGCCAAGAAGGGCGCAGCCAAACGTGGCAGCGCCGCGAGCCGCTCGCAGAAGAGCGCCAAAGGCGGCGCCCGGAAGACAGGCGCGCGCGGCCGCACGACGCGCGGGAAGTCGCGCAAGTAGGCGCATCCCGTGCGCCGTTTGAACGCGCGGCGAGGACCGTACGGCCCCCGCCGCGCCCGGGCCACTTCCAAGCCCGGGTAGACAGCCGCAGCGCCTCAGGGCGGCAGCGTTTCCCGCCGACATGTGTACGCTTCGCCGACGGAAATGCGCCTTTGGAAAAGCTGGAGCCGGTTCCACGTGAGTGGAAAAAGCTCTAGTGTAATCCCGCGTTCAACCTGACGTAGAAGGCGGCGATGCCCGACATCGATGCCTCTGGCGCAGCGAGCTCACGAGACGCTTCGCATAGCCGCGCGACCGCGCGCCCTGGGATGGGGGCGATTCCGTTCGCCGGCGGCACGGCGTTTCGCGTCTGGGCGCCGAACGCGCAAGCGGTCGCCGTCGCGGGCGACTTCAACGGCTGGTCAGAGACGAGCGACCCGCTTGCCCACGAGCGTAACGGCTACTGGTCGGGCGAGGTGCGCGCGGCGCAGCCGGGACAGCAATACCAGTATGTGATCACATATCAGGGCCAGCGCCTCGAACGGCACGACCCCTACGGCTACGACGTCGACAACTCCAATGGCCACACGGTGATCCTCGACCCGGCCGTGTTCGACTGGAGCGGCGAGCCTGCATTCGCGATGCCGCCGTGGAACGAGCTCGTCATCTACGAGATGCATATCGGCACGTTCAACGATCAGCCGGGCGGTCCGCCCGGCACGCTCGACACCGCCATCAGCCGGCTCGCGCACGTTGCCGAGCTCGGGGCGAACGCCATCCAGATCATGCCGCTCGCCGAGTTCCCCGGCGGCTTCTCCTGGGGCTACAACCCCGCCGACATTTTTGCTGTCGAGAGCGAGTATGCGGGCCCGCGCGGTCTCGTCGCGCTCATCCAGGCCGCCCACCGCCTCGGCATCGCGGTGATCATCGACGTCGTTTACAACCATCTCGGCCCCGACGATCTCGACACCTGGCAGTTCGACGGCTGGCAGCAGGACGGCAAGGGCGGCATCTATTTCTACAGCGACTGGCGTTCGCGCACGCCGTGGACCGACAGCGGGCGGCCCGATTACGGACGCCCCGAGGTCCGGCAATATCTGCGCGACAATGCCCTGTTCTGGCTGGACGCGTTTCGCGCCGACGGGCTGCGCTGGGACATGACCCTCTACATCCGCACGGTCGAGGGTAACGAGGACGACGGCGGCCAAAGCCTGCCGGACGGCTGGGGGCTCATGCAGTGGGTCAACAGCGAGATCAATCGCCGCTCGCCGTGGAAGATCAGCATCGCCGAAGACCTGCAGGACAACCCGTGGCTCACGGCCGACGCGGACGACGGCGGCGCCGGTTTCGACGCGCAATGGGCAGCGGATTTCGTGCACCCGGTGCGCAGGGCGGTGATCGCGTCCTGGGACGATCAGCGCAGCATGAGCGCAGTCCGCGACGCCATCCTCGGCCGCTACGGCGCGAGCGCCTTCGCCCGCGTGATCTACACCGAGTCGCACGACGAGGTCGCCAACGGCAAGGCGCGCGTGCCATTCGAGATTTCACCCGAGGAGGCGGGAGGCTGGCTTGCGCGCAAGCGCTCCACCCTTGGCGCCGTGCTGGTGTTCACGGCGCCCGGCATCCCGATGCTGTTTCAGGGACAGGAGTTTCTCGAAGACGAGTGGTTCCGCGACACGGACCCTCTCGACTGGGGCAAAAAGGAGCGCTTCGCCGGGATCTTCCGCATGTACCAGGACCTCATCCGGCTGCGGCGCAACTGGGATGACCGGACACGCGGCCTCATCGGACACAATGTCAACGTGTTTCACGTCAACGACACCGACAAGGTGATCGCCTTCCACCGCTGGGACCGCGGCGGCCCCGGCGACGACGTCGTGGTGGCGATGAATTTTTCCAACCGCAGCTACGACAGCTATACCATCGGCCTGCCGCGCGAAGGCCGCTGGCGTGTCCGTTTCAACAGCGACTGGTCGGGCTACAGCCCCGACTTCGGAAGCCACCGGGGTTACGACACCGAGGCTCATCCGGGCCCGCGCGACGGGCTCGCCTGCAATGGCAATATCGGCATCGGACGGTACAGCGCCCTGGTGCTGACGCAGGAGCGATAACCCTCGATGAGGGGGGCCAGACGGCCTCAGACCACGGTTTCGAGCTGGCCGAAGCGCACCGGGATCGACTCCGTGATCTCGATGTCGCCCTCGGGCGTCTTGTCAATGACCGCAAGCCGCTGCGCTTCGGCCGGACCCATGGGCATGACGAGACGCCCGCCCGGTTTGAGCTGGTCGATCAGGGCCGACGGCGGTTCCTCAGCGGCAGCCGCCACAAGGATCTTGTCGAACGGGGCGTGCTCGGCCCAGCCACGCGTACCGTCGCCGGCCCGGATGGCGACATTCGCATAGCCGAGCCGCTTGAGGCGCGATTCCGCCTCGATCGCGAACTCCTCGACGATCTCGACACTCCACACCCGGCGCACGAGCTCGGCGAACACGGCCGCCTGGTAGCCGAGCCCGGTGCCAACCTCGAGGATCAGGTCATCCGGCATCGGCGCGAGGAGATCGGTCATCAGGGCGACGATGAACGGCTGCGAGATGGTCTTGTCGAAGCCGATCGGCAGCGGCATGTCCTGGTAGGCGTGCGGCGCAAACGGCGCCAGCACGAACTGATGGCGCGGAACGCGCTGCATCGCCGACATCACACGCTCGTCCAGCGCCGCTTTGCCAAGCTCATCGCTTGCGATGTCCGCATGGATGGCGATCATCTCGACCATGTGCCGACGCAGAATGGCGAGGTGCTCCTCGGTCAGTGCCTTCATGACAAGGCCTTCCTCTCGCGCGCGGCCCCCGCCTGCTCTTTCGAGGCATGTTAGATGGGATCGCGGGGCGTGTGGAGACAAGACGGCGCGACCATCATTCCGGGGCTGTGCGAAACAGGGCTTCGGCACCAACGGGCAGCGCTATGCGGGTATCCGGGGGCACGGCCACAGCGCCGAACCCGGGAACAGCCGGGTTCGGCGGCGCGTCCCGACATGACGGAAATCTCTAGCCCGTCACGGGGGCGTCGCCGAAGCGCTCTTTCCAGCGTGGGATCACGGCCTTGTTGTAGACATTGTCGGGCACCTTGCCGGACAGCGCCGTCAGCACCGAGCGCGTCGCCCAGACGATCCCCGGCCGCAACTCGCCGCCTTCGTTGAACGCCGCGGAATGAGGTGACAGCAGGACCTTGTCGCCGAGATGCCGCAGCGGAGAATCGGCCGGGAGCGGCTCTTCCTCGAAGGCGTCGATGCCGGCGCCGCGCAGGCGACCGGCCTCGATGGCGCGCGCCAGGGCCGCCTCGTCCACGACCTTGCCGCGGGCCGTGTTGATCACGATTGCATTTGCCTTCATCAGCCCGATCTGGGCATCCGACAGCATGTAGCGCGTCCCGCTCGTGAGGACGACGTGGAACGAGACCACGTCCGACTCGCGCAGCAGCGTCTCGTAATCGACCTGTCTCGCCCCGGCGAGCAGGAATCGTGACGGCTCGATATAGGGGTCGTAGGCGAGGATGCGCACGCGCCAGGGCGCCAGCAGTTGCGCCACGCGCGTGCCGATTCGGCCGAGCCCGACCAGGCCCACGGTGACGCCCGGATGGTCGTCCGAGAGGCGGCTGCCGATGAACGTGGTGGCGTGGTGCGGCTCGCGCCATTTGCCGGCGCGCACGTCGGCATCGCGCTCCCGCACCTTCTTGAGGATCGTCAGCATCATCGCCATGGTCGTCTCGGCGACGCCGAAACAGTTGGATTCGGTCGGCGAGTGGCAGACCAGGATGCCGAGATCGGTCGCCGCGTCGACGTCGATATCGTCGACCCCGACCGTGTATTTGGCGATGATGCGCAGCCGCTGCGACGCTTCCATCACCCGGCGGCTGATCGGCGTGTGGCGGATCGACGTGCCCATCAGCGCCACGGCATCACGCGCGGCGCTGACGAGATCGTCTTCATGATCCTCGCGCGGCCGCTGCCAGGCGCGATCCCCGACGGCGATCGCGCAGCCGGCATCCTCGAGCTTGCGCCGGATCGCGACGGGCTCTTCGCGCGGCGCGAAGATCAGGATTTTGGGCTTGGACATAAACTTCCCCCGGGCGTTTGCGTGACTATTCGAAGATCGGCTTGGCGCGATCGCGCACGTGTTTCGGGGTGGCGAGCACCTGATCGACCACCTTCTGCATGTCCTCGCCGCGGACCGGGTCGACCTCGATATTCGCGGCCTGAGCCTCCTTGAGGAAGGCAGGGTCCGTCATCACCGCGTCGAAAGCGGCGCGCAGCGCCTGCACACGTTCGGGCGGCACGCCCGGCGTCGTGGCCAGCGGCCGGCCGAGGCGCGTGCCGGAGACGATCAGGTCGACGAGCTGGCGCTCGTCGTCGTTCTTGACGAGATCCTCGACGGACGGCACGCCGGCCAGATCCTTGGCGCGCGGGCCGGCCTGCACGAGGATGACGATGTCCTTGTTGCGCAGCCAGTCGGGCTTGGTGACCTTCCAGCTCGACCAGGTGTTGTTGCGCGCGCCCACTTCGCCGCGTTCCATGGCGAGGTTGACGTCGCTGCCGCCGGGATATCCGGTCACGATCTTGAATTTCGTCCCGAGCACGTCGTTAAGCATGGCGGGCAGCATGTAGGTGATGGCGCCGCGACCGGTTGCGCCCGCCACCACCTCCTTGGTGCGCACCTCCTCGAGCGTCGTCACGCCGGCCGTCTTCCAGACCGCCATGGTCTCGACCGTCGGTGAGATCGAGCCGATCCAGTTGAGTTTCGCCGCGTCGAACCGGATGCCGCCGATGCCCACTGCCTGCATGGCCGGGAACGTATTGGCGATCATGCCGATGGCGCTGCCGTCCCTGGGCGCGACCTCGTAAAGGTAGTTGGCCATCCTGAGGCCGCCGCCGCCGGTCATGTTCTGCGGCACCACCGTGGGATTGCCCGGAATGTATTTGCCGATGTAGCGCGCGACGAGCCGGGCGTGCAGGTCGTATTCGCCGCCGACCGCGACGCCGATCAGTACGTTGACCGTCTTGCCTCGGTAGAAATCCGCAACCGGGTCGGCCCGTGTTGCCGATATTCCGGCCATGAGGGCCGCGGCCACGGCAAGCGCTTTCGGGGTCAATCGGTCGAGCATCATGCGCCTCGCGTGATTAGACGGTTTCGGGAGTTGCGGCTCATGTACGCGGCGCCAGCACGCCGCCGTTGACCTCGCCGATGCTTCGGCACGCCACATAGGCCATGGTGCGCTTCAGCTCGGTCTGCAGGATCGAAAGCGCGTGCTCGGCTCCGGCCTGGCCCCCGACCATGACGCCGTACAGCGTGGCGCGACCGATCAGCACCGCCTTGGCTCCGAGGGCGAGCGCCTTGACGATGTCGCTGCCGCGCCGGACGCCGCTGTCGAGCATGACGGTCGTACGCTCGCCCACCGCCTCGACGATTTCGGGCAGCACGTCGATGGTCGCGGCGGCGCTGTCCATGTTGCGCCCGCCGTGGTTCGACACCACGATCCCGTCGACGCCGCTGGCCACGGCGCGCACGGCATCCTCGGGGTGCAGGATGCCCTTGAGGATCAGCGTTCCCGGCCACGCCTGGCGCAACCTGTCGACGTCGTTCCAGTTCATCGAGTGGGCGCGCAGGTCTTTCTTGGCTCCGGCATCGTCCGTGATGCGCAGCTGGTACTGCTTCGGGTAGTTCTCGTGGCGCGGCATGCCGCCTTCCCTGACGTAGCGCAGCAGCACGTGCCGCAGCCAGCCTGGATGCAGCATCACGTCGGCGACGTTGCGCGGCGTGATTCTGAACGGCTGGCTGAAGCCGTTGCGCTGGTTGTATTCGCGATTGGCGCCGAGCGCCGGATCGACGGTGAGGATCAGTGCCTCGAATCCCGCGTCGCGCGCCCGCGCCACGAGCTCGAGCGAAAGCTCCCGTTTTTCCCACATGTAGAGCTGGAACCAGAGGCGCCCGCCGGCTTCGCGCGCGACCTTCTCCATCGACGTGTTCGACCCCGTGGCCAGCGCGAAGGGGATGCCGGTCGCGGCGGCGGCCTTGGCGAGCTCGAGCTCGCCCTCATGCCAGCACAGGCCGGCGATGCCGGTCGGAGCGATGGCGAGCGGCAGATTCACCGGTTTGCCGAACAGCGTCGTGCCGAGATCGATCTTGGACACGTCGACGAGAACGCGGTTGCGCATCTTGAGCCGTTCGAAGGCCGCCCGGTTATTCGCGGTGGCCACCTCGTCCTCGGTGCCGCGATCGACGTATTCGAATATTCCCCTGGGCAGCTTGCGCCGTCCCGCCTCGCGCAAGTCGGCGATATTGTAGCAGCCTTTCAGTTCCCTCACCTCGCCCATTCCTTCGACTGTTCGTCATTGTCGACCATTCGCTTCCGCATAACCGGCCCCGGCCCGGATGTGCAAGGTTGACTCCGGGCAAGCCACCGTCTTGGCTGCGCGCAAGGCCCGGCCGGAACGGGTCAAAAACACCTCGCGGGGAGGACGTCATGAGGCTTTGCAGATTCGCCGTGGCCGCGGCGGCCATTCTCGGGTCGATGCCCGCATGGGCCGACCCGATCGCCGATTTCTACGCAGGAAAGCGCATCGATTTCGTGATCCGCTCGGGTGTTGGCGGCGGCTACGACTCATACTCCCGCCTTCTCGCCCGCCACATTCGCAAGCATATCCCGGGCAACCCGCACGTCGTGCCCGTGAACATGCCCGGCGGCGGCGGCATCGTGGCCGCCAATTATCTCGCCTACAAGGCGCCCAAGGACGGCACCGTGCTGAGCATCGTCGGCCAGGGCCTCGTGGTCGACCAGGCGCTCGGATTGAACGATTCGTTCAAGGCGGACCTGCGTGAGTTCAACTGGATCGGCAACCTGAGCGCCACCAACCAGGTCCTCGTCGCCTGGCATACCTCGCCGACCAAGACCCTCAAGGACGCCATGGCGCGCGAGACGGTGATCGGCGCCACCGGCGCCGGGTCGATTTCGGTGCAGGTCCCGGCGCTGCTCAATAACCTCCTTGGCACCAGGTTCAAGATCGTGCAGGGCTATCCGGGCGGCGAGGAGATCAACCTCGCCATGGAGCGCGGCGAGCTCGAAGGCCGCGCCACCAATCCCTGGGTGAGCTACAAGGCGACGGAGCCGCGCCTCGTCAGCGAGAAGCTGATCCGGCCGCTCGTGCAGATCGGAATGCGCAAGGAGCACGACCTGCCGGACGTGCCGCTGTTGCGTGAGCTCGCGCAGAAGCCTGAGCACCAGCCGATCCTCGATTTCATTTCCGAGGCGGTCGTGGTCGGCCGCCCGATCGCGACCACGGCCGGCGTGCCGAAGGAACGCGTCGCCGCGCTGCGGCAGGCCTTCGAGAAAACCCTCAAGGACCCCGAGTTCCTGAAGGACGCGGAGACCCAGCGCGCCGAGATCGACCCGATGACGGGCACCGAGCTGGCCGCGCTCATCGACAAGCTAATCAGCACGCCGGCTGAGATCCGCAGCAAGGTCAAGGCCGCCATCGAGCCGGGCAAGGTGCAGAACGCCCCGGGCAGCAAGAACTGATCCTCAAGAGCTGGCGGGCTCGCTCCCGAGCGGCCGGCTCGCCAGCGCCTTCATCGCCGCAAGCGGGCGCCGGCGAGGAATGAACGGCGCATCCAGCTGTCGGCGTTGACGGCTCCCTCCGGAATCTCGCCGCGCGCAAGCGCGCTCACCTGGCGCACGACGTCCCAGGCCTGGTGGGCGACGGCTTCCGGCGTGTTGCCGGCGGTGTGCGGCGTGGCGATCACGTCCGGCCGCGCCGCCAGCCACGGGCTCGGCCGCTGATCGGGCGCGCGCCCGACGTCGAGCGCCGCCCCGGCGAGACGACCGGTCGCGAGTGCGTTCGCGAGGGCAGACTCCTCGACGAGATTGCCGCGCGAGGCGTTGACGAAAAAAGCGCCCCGCTTCATGCGCCCGAAACGCGACGCATCGAACAGGCTCTCGGTCTCCTCCGTCGCGACGGCGAGGCAGACGACGAAGTCGGATCGCGCAAGCAGGTCGTCGAGCCCGACCAGCTCCGGCCCGTCGGGTTCGGCCATCAGATATGGATCGCTGGCGAGGATGCGGCTGCCGAATGGCGTCAGCAGCGCATGCAGCCGTCGGGCGATCCGGCCGTAGCCGACGATGCCGACGACGGCAGTGCTCAGCTGCCGTCCGGTATGCGTGGCCGGCTCCTCGCCGGCGCGATATGTCATCGAGCAGCGCGTCAGTCCGCGCGCCAGATCGATCATCGCTCCGACGATCCACTCGGCGACCGCCTCGACGAAGCCCGGCGTGGCCTGGGTGACCAGCACCCCGGCAGCGCTCGCCGCGGCGACATCGATGTTGCGGATATCGACCGCGACGCGGCAGACGGCCGCAAGAGCCGGCGAGGTTTCGAACAAAGCGGGCGGTCCCGGGGTGGTGCGGTCGAGCACGATGATCTCCTGGCCGCGCGCGGCGGCCAGGAGCTCGGGTTCCGTCATGGTGCGCCCGGCCTCGTTGAGGGTCACATCGGCCACCTCGCGCAGCGCGGCAAGCGGCGCCTCGCCAAAATACTGCGCGAGGATCTCGGGCGGATGGCTCAGCAGAAGCTTCGGGCGCATGGCCGGTTCACGCGAGCGGCACGCCCTGGGCATGCACGTACAGCGAATAGACGGACTGGCTCGCGGCCATGAACAGCCGGTCGCGCTTCGTGCCGCCGAAGCACAGGTTGGCGCAACGCTCGGGCAACCGGATGCGCCCGATCATCTTGCCCTCGGGCGAGAAGACGACGACGCCGTCGAGCTCGTCGCTGCCCATGCCCCAGCCGCACCACAGGTTTCCGTCGGTGTCGCACTTGATGCCGTCGGCGGTGCCGGGCCCGCAGTCGACGAACAGGCGCTTGTTGGACAGCTTCGCGCCTTCGACGTCGTAGACGTGGATCAGTCGGTTGGGAGTGGCGCGCGACTCGACCACGTAGAGCTTGCTCTCGTCAGGCGAGAAGCACAGGCCGTTCGGCCCACGCAGGTCGCCGATGACGACGCTGGCCTCGCCGCCCGCGCCGACGCGATAGACATTCTGCGGCACCTCCGGATCGGCGCGGTAGCCTTCATAGGTGCCGGAAATGCCGAACGGCGGGTCTGTGAACCAGATCGAGCCATCCGATTTCACGACGACGTCGTTGGGCGAGTTGAGGCGCTTGCCGTCGTAGCGGTCGATGACCACGGTGACGCGCCCGTCGTATTCCGTGCGGGTCACACGCCGGCCCTCGTGCTCGCAGGTGATCAGCCGGCCCTGGCGGTCGCGCGTATGGCCGTTAGCGTATCCGGACGGCTTGCGGAAGATGCTGACGCGGCCGGTCTCCTCGTCCCATTTCATGATCCGGTTGTTCGGGATGTCGCTCCACAACAGGCAGCGGGCGTCGCCGATCCAGACCGGCCCTTCGGCCCAGCGCAGGCCGGTGGCGATGCGTTCCACCGCCGCCGTGGCGATGCGGTATTTGTTGAAGGCCGGGTCGAGCGATTCCACGGCCGGATCGGGATAGCGCTGGCTCGGGCGCCATTGGCCGAGCGCCTCCGAGGCAAGGACAGACGACATCGCAGCTGCTCCAGTCAAAAAGGTCCGCTTCGTCAGGTTCATGTTTTCCTCCCGCCCGCTTGCAAGCCTACGCCATGACTGCCCCCCAATTCCTGACTGCGGTCCTTGACCTCACCGGCATTATCGACACAGTCGACAGGAACCGTCCATGGGGGCCCCTCCTGCCAATGAGCGATCGTCTGCGCGTTGCCGTCGTCGGGCTCGGCATGGCCCACAAGCCGCATCTGCAGAGCCTGCGCGAGCTCGGCGACGTGATCGGGATCGCCGCCTGTCATGCTCCGAGCGCGGCGCGCCGCGAGGCTTTCGGGCAGGCCAATCCGGACCTGCCGCTCGCCGCCGATCTCGACGAGATCTTGCGTGACGGCTCGATCGGCGCCGTCATCCTGCTGACGCCGCCGACCACACATCTCGAGCTGGTCGGGCGCTGCGCCGCCGCCGGCAAACATGTCCTCCTGGAAAAGCCGGTCGACGTATCGGTCGAGCGCGCGAGGCAGGCAGTCGCGATCATGGCGCGCGCCGGGCTCGTCTTCGGTGTCGTGCTGCAGCACCGCTTCCGCGCCGCCGCTCGCCGGCTGCACGACCTCGTCGAGACCGGCGATCTGGGCGAATTGGTCTCGGCCTCCGCCTCGATCCGCTGGTGGCGTCCGCCTGAGTATTTCGCACAAGCGGGGCGCGGCATGAAGGCCCGTGACGGCGGCGGCGTACTGCTGACCCAGGCGATCCACACCCTCGACTTGTTCCAGAGCCTCACCGGACCGGTCACCCGCATCGCCGCCATGGCGAAGACTTCGCCCCTTCGGCGTATCGACACGGAGGACATCGCCGCCGCGGCGATCGAATTCCGCAACGGCGCCGTCGGCACCATCGACGCGACCACCGTTGCCTATCCGGGATTTCCGGAGCGGATCGAGCTCGCCTGCGTAAACGCCACCGCCGTGCTCGCTGCCGAGCGGCTCGACGTGTTCTGGAAAGACGGCCGCCACGACCAGCTCGCGGGCAGCTCCTCCGGCGGTGGCGGCGCCGACCCGATGGCCTTCTCGCACGAAGCGCACAAGGCGCTGATCGGCGATTTCGTCGACGCCGTCAGGCATCGTCGCGAGCCGATGGTGAGCGGCCGCGAAGCCGTCAGGGTCCAGGTGCTGATCGAGGCGCTGCTGCGCTCCTCCGCGGAAGGGCGCGCGGTGTCGATCCCGAGCGAGGAGCACGCATAGCACTTTCGTCACTCCGGGGCGGGCGAAGGTATAGCCGGGAATGACAGATCGAATTAGCGCAGGAACTCCGGCGAGATCAGCCTCGGCAGGAACAGGGCCAGATCAGGCCAGACGATCAGCAGCGCCAGAACCCCAAGCATGGGCAGCAGCATGATCAGCGTGTCCTTGATCGCGTCCCCGATGCGGATGCCCGCCACGGCACAGGAGATCATCAGACACAGGCCGTAAGGCGGCGTTACCAGCCCAAAGGCGAGTGAAACGATGCCGATCATGGCGAAATGGACCGGGTCCATGCCGACCGCCTTGGCGAGCGGATCGAGGATCGTGCCGACGATGATGATCGCCGGGATGGCGTCGAGGAAGCACCCGACCACGAGGAACACGAATGAGATGAAGAAGCCGGTCGCGGTCATGCCCATGCCCCAGCTCGATACCCCCGCGAGGATTGCCTTGGGAATCTGGTAATAGGCGAGCAGCCAGCCGAAGGCGCTCGCCGTGCCGACGCAGAACAGCGCGATGGCGGCCAGCTTGCCGGTGTCGAGCAGCGCGAAATGGAGCCCTTTCAGGTCCATTTCTCGATATACCAGCAGCGAAAGCACGGCTGCATAGAGCACGGCGATACAGGCCGATTCCGTGGCCGTGAACCAGCCAAAGATCTTGCCGCCGACGATGATCGCCGGCGTGGTGAGCGCAGGGATCGACACGAGCAGCCAGTAGCCGAGTTCCTTCCAGGTTGAGCGTGGGTAGGTCGGATATCCGCGCTTCTTGGCGTAGGCATGCACAGTCGCCATCTGCACGAAGCCGATCAGCAGCCCGGGGATGATGCCGGCCAGGAACAGCGCCCCGATCGACACCGTCAGGATGCCACCCCATACGATCATCAGGATCGACGGCGGGATGATCACCGCCAGCACGGCCGACACGGCCGTGATGGCGACCGAAAAGCTGTCGTCGTAGCCCTCCTTGCGCTGCGCCTCGATGAAGATCTTCGACTGGCTGGCGGCGTCGGCGGTCGAGGAGCCGGATATGCCGGCGAAGAAGATCGACAGCACCACGTTGATCTGGGCGAGGCCGCCCGGCCAGTGCCCGACCATGGCCCGCGACAGGCGCACGAGACGGTCCGTGATGCCGCCGACATTCATCAGGTTGGCGGTCAGGAGAAAGAACGGCACCGCCAGCAGGATGAACGAGTTGTAGGCGTTGAAGGTCTCCTGCACGAGCCCCATGGCCGACAGGCGCGGCTCGATGGCCAGCACGGGCAGGCACGCCAGCGCCAGCGCAAATGCCACCGGCACACGCAGGAACAGGAACAGGAAAAACAGACCGAACAGGATCAGCGCTGCCTCGCTGGGACTGAGCACCGTCATGCCCGCCTCCCGACGAGGACGTTGAGCTCGTCCCACATCTGCTCGCCCAGGAACATGAGCCAGGTGAGCCCGGTGATCGGCCAGGCGATGTGGATCAGCCAGAGAGGCAGCTCGGCGAGCTCGGAGATCCGGTACCAGGCGAAGCGCGTGAATTCGATTCCAGACCACACGAAGACGAGGGCAACGACAAGAACGCCGAGACGGGCAATCAGCTTCACGGCGGCCTCGACCCGGCGTGACACTTTCGGCCACACGTCGACCTCGAAATGGGTGCTCTCGCGCACGCCGATCATGGCGCCGATCATGATCGTCCAGACGAACAGGAACCGCGCCATCTCCTCGGTCCAGATGTAAGGCGGGATCAGCGCGGTGTAGCGCGAGAAGATCTGCAGCGAGACCGGAATGACCAGGATGCCGACAGAGAACACGAGGAGCCACGACAGGAACTCGGAATACGACGCCGTCAGCCGGCGCCAGACGCCTGGTTTGGCGATGGGCATGAGCTCTCCGCTGGATGTTCGTGCAAGGTCACCAGCGGCCCGGCCCGGCGCCGGGCCGCCGGTAGATGAATCGCTCACGCGATCGCGTTCATCTTCTCGAGGATCGCGTCGGCGCCAATCTCCTTGGCGTAGGCCGTCATCACCGGGTCGACGAGCTTCTTCATCTCGGCGCGTTCCTTGAAGGCGACGCGCTTGAGCTTGCCGGCCTTCTCGAGCGCATCGAGCTTGGAGCTGTCTTCCGACGACTCGATCTCGCGGCCATGGGCGCCGGCTTCCTTTCCGGCCTTGATGATTGCCTGCTGCAGTTCCGGCGGCAGCGTCTTGAAGGTCTTGGTCGAGAAGCAGAGCGGCCGGATCGTGATGGCATGCTCGGTCATGATCAGGTGCGGTCCGACCTCGTAGAATTTCATCGATTCGACGCCGGCCGCCTCGTTCTCGCCGGCGTTGATGACGCCGTTCTGGATGGCGTTGTAGACTTCGTTGTAGGCGATCACGGTCGGCGACATGCCGATCGCCTGGAAGGTGCGGCTCCAGATCGGCGCGCCCTGCACGCGCACCTTGAGTCCCTTCAGCTCGGCCAGCGTTGTGGCGGGCTTGTTGGAGAAGATGTTGCGCACCCCTCCCCCGGCATAGCCGATCAGCATGACCTCGGCCTTCTGGGCGATCTCGTCGGCGACCGGCTTCAGGAGATCCTGGTCGAGCACCTTGTTCCAGTGGCTGAGGTCGCGGAACAGGAACGGCGCGTCGATGAAAGGCGCCGCCCGCGAGAAGGTCGACATGTGCGCCGGCGAGACGATGGCATAGTCCACCGCCCTGCCCTGCGCCATGTATTCGAAATACTGCTTCTCGAGCCCCAGGGACGAGTTCTTGTGCAGGACGAAGCTGATGGGCTTGCCGTAATACTGCTTCACCAGCTCCTCGAACTTGACCATCGCCTTGGTGAAGGCGTGGTCGTCGTTGAACTGGGATGCACCCTGAAGTGTGATGCCCGCCTGGGCCTTGACATAGGGAGCGGCAACGGCTGCGGCGCCCAGGGCCGCGCCGCCACGGAGTATTTCGCGTCGGTTCATGGTTTCCTCCTTGTGACACCTTCTTGGCGAGGCGTTTTGGCCAGTATGGCAAAGTTGTCGGAAGCTGTCATTCGGGGCAATCGGGGACCAACACCTGTTCGGCCCCTACTTGAAAAGGCTCGGCAGCCACAACGAAAGCGCCGGGATGTAGGTCACCAGCATCAGGACGACGAGCATCGGCACGTAGAAGACCATGATGCTCTTCGAGACCGCCTCCATGGTCACCTTGCCGATGGCGCAGCCCACGACGAGCGTCGGCCCGACCGGCGGCGTCAGCAGGCCGATGCCGAGGTTGAGGATCATGATCATCCCGAAATGCACCGGGTCGATACCGAAGGTCTTGATCACCGGCAGGAAGATCGGCGTGCAGATCAGGAGCATCGGGGCCAGGTCCATGAACGTGCCGAGGACCAGAAGCAGGATGTTGACCAGGAGAAGGAAGGTGTATTTGTCGTTGGCGATGGTGAGGAAGAACTGGGTGACCTTGGCCGGCACCTGCATGATCGCCATCATGTAGCCGAAGGCGATCGAGAAGCCGATCATGATCATCACCATGCCGACGGTGCGCACCACGCGCCCGACCAGGAGCGGCAGGTCGCGCCACTTGTAGTCCCGGTAGATGAACATCGTGACCAGGAACGAGTAGACGCACGCCACCGCGGCCGACTCGGTCGGCGTGAACACGCCGCTGAGGATGCCGCCGAGGATGATGAAGACGGTCAACAGGCCCCAGAACGCCTCGAGCGCGATCTTGACGGCCCGCTGCGGAGGTACGACCTCGCCTTTCGGAAATTTCTGGCGATGCGCGATGATCAGGCACAATGCCATCAGCGACAGCCCGAGCAGGAAACCTGGAATCACGCCGGCCAGGAACAGATCCGCGACCGAGATGGTGCCGCCGGCCGCCAGCGAGTAGATCACCGCGTTGTGCGACGGAGGGAGCAGCAGCGGCTGCAGCGAGCCCGAGACGGTCACATTGACCGCGAACAGGCGCGGGTAGCCGTTGCGGATCATCTGCGGAATCATGACCGAGCCGATCGAGGCCGTGTCGGCGACCGACGATCCCGAGATGCAGCCGAACATGGTCGAGGCAAGAATGTTGACCAGCGCAAGCCCGCCGCGGATGAAGCCGACGAACACCTTGGCCAGGTTGACGAGCCGCTCCGCCATGCCGCCTTCGGCCATGATGCCGCCCGCCAGGATGAAGAACGGGATCGCCAGGAGCGCGAAATCGTCCATCCCGTCGGAGGTCTTCAGCATCACCGCTTCGAGCGGCAGGTCGATCCACAGCGCCGCGAAAATCGCGGCAAGTCCGAGGGCGTAGGCGACCGGCATGCCGAGCAGGCACAAGACCGTGAAGCCACCGATCAGGATCAGGATATCCATGGAGCGCCCCGGCTATTCGGTGCTGACGGGGCTGAGGCTGTCCTCGGGCGGCTCGGCGAACAGGTTGCCTTCCCACAGCCGCTCGATCACGAACAGGGTCACGATGGCGCCGCCGAGCGGCACCGGCAGGTAGGCGGCGCCGACGGAATAGCCCGGAAAGTCGGAAATCGACTGGTACCACGTCGCCTGCACCAGCTTCGTGCCGTAATGGAGCATGAACAGGTTGGTGCCCATCAGGCCGATCTGGATCACCCAGCCGACCGCGGTCCGTGCCGCGCCCTGCAGCATCATCGGAATCACGGCAACGCCGATATGCAGGTTCTCGCGGTAGCAGATCGCCGCCGACAGGAACGAGAACCACACCATCAGCAGCACGGCCATCGGCTCGGGCCACGACGACGCCGAGTTCAGCACATAGCGGGTGAACACCCCCCAGGGGATGATCAGCGTGATGACGATCAGACATGCGCCGGCGATCAGCATGCAGAGCCGGTGCACCAGCTCCATCGCGCGGCTGTAATGCGCTTTCATGACCCCTCCGCCCCGATGCAAAAGAGGCCGGCGCGATCACTCCTGGATCGACCGGCCTCGACCATCCCGCGGCCTTGAGCCTACTTCACGTCCTGAATGCGCTTGATCAGGTCGGCGTGCTGCGCGCCGTGCTTGTCCCAGACCGGCTTCACGGCGTCCTGGAACTTCTTCTTGTCGGCGACAGGCACGATCTCCACGCCCGCGTCCTTCATCTCCTTGATGGATTTTTCTTCCATCTCGTACCAGAGCTTGCGCTGCTCCTGTTGCGCCTCCTTGGCGGTCTTCATGATCAGCGCCTGGTCCTCCTTCGACAGCGTGTTCCAGACGCGCTTCGAGAAGACGAGGATCTCGGGGATCATCAGGTGCTCGGTGAGCGAGAAGTATTTGGCGTAGCGGTAGTGCTGCCCCGACGCGTAGGTCGGGTAGTTGTTCTCGGCCCCGTCGACGACGCCGGTCTGCATGGCGTTGATGAGCTGGTCAAAGCCCATCGACACGCCGTTGCCGCCGAGCGAGTTCATGGTGTCGACGAAGACCGGGTTGCCCATCATGCGGATCTTGAGGCCTTTCAGGTCCTCCATCGAGCGCACGGGCTTTTTCGAGTTGTAGACGTTGCGCGTCCCGGCGTTCATCCAGCACAGGCCGACGAGGTTGGCCGTCGGATGATCGGTCAGCTTCTTGAGCATCTCCTCGCCGATCGGCCCGTCGATCACCTTCTCCATGTGCGCGTTGTCGCGGAACATGAAGGGCAAATTGAAGACGTTGAGCTCGGGCACGAGCGGGCCCATGGGCCCGACGCTGATGCGCGCCATGGCAAGCGCGCCGACCTGGGCCTGCTCGATCATCTCCTTCTCGCCGCCGAGCTGCATCGACGGATACATTTGCACGCTGAGGCGGCCGTTGGTCGCCTGTTCGAGCTTCTTGCCCATGCGCACGACGGCTTCCACCGTGGGATAGCCCAGGGGGTGCACGTCGGTCGCCTTCAGCACCATTTTCTGCTGCGCCATCGCCTCGGGCGCCGCAATGGCGGCACCGGCGAGTAGCGCCAGAGCCGCAAGTGGTTTGCTCAGTTTCATCGTTTCCCTCCGCTGTTGGCGCCGTTGGTCCGGCTGTTTTTCTTACATCTCATGCCGAGGCGCCCGGTTGTGCCGGGCGGCCGCGGCCAGTTATTCGAATAGTTCAGGGTGCTCCGCCTCGACGCGCGGCAAGGCGTCCAGGATCGTCGACAGGTGATGGCGCATGGCCCTTTCCGCCCGGTCGGGATCGCGGTCGTCGACGGCGGCGATGATGGTGCGGTGCTGTGCGACAAGCGGCAGCATCGCATCCGCGCCCGGCAGCGTCAGCACGCAGACGCGATCCATATGCGCCTTGATGTCTTCGATCGTTTGCCAGGCCAGGGCGCAGGCCGACCCTGTCGCGAGGACCATGTGGAACATCTCGTCGTAGCGCCGGAAGCTGTGATGATCGCTCTGCGTTGCGGCCGACTGCTGCGTGTCCAGAAGGTGATCGATGCGTGTGCGCGCCTCCGGATCGAACGCCTCGCAGGCGCGCCGCACGACCGCGACCTCGATCGCCTCGCGCACAAAGCGCGCCTCCATCATCTTGTCGACCGAGATCTTGACGACCGACGTGCCGCGCTGCGGCAGGATCTCGACAAGCCGCATTTTCGAAAGGGTGATCAGCGCCTCGCGCACCGGCTGCCGCGAGACGCCCAGCCGCCGTGCCAGATCCTGTTCCGAAAGGCGCGTGCCGGGCGGCAGCTCGAGGTCGATGATCGCCCGGCGAAGCTCGCGCTCGACGCGCAGCGCCGCTGAACTCGACGACGTCACCGACTGGAAGTTCATCTCGTGACTTCCCGGCTTGCTGGCAGCGCAGCGCGGCGCTACCATACTAGTGCATTCAAGTGAGTATAGCCTCACTTTTGCCCGGGGCAATAGGACCCGGGGCGGGCCAGTAGATTTCACTATTTTACTGAAATGGAGCACCGCGCATGGACAGGCCGCGCATCGGGTTTATCGGGGTCGGCAAGATGGGGCACGGCATGGCCAAGAACCTCGTCGCCAAAGGCTTCGCCACGACGGTTCTCGGCCACCGCAGCCGTGCTCCGGTCGAGGACCTCATCAAGCGTGGCGCCGCCGAGGGACGCAATCCCGCCGATGTCGCCGCACGCTCGGATATCGTCATCCTGTGCGTCACCGCATCACCGCAGGTGGAGCAGATCGTCTATGGCACCGACGGCCTCCTCGCCGCCGCGCGTGCCGGGCTGATCGTCGTCGACTGCTCGACCAGCGAGCCCGACTCGACCAGGAAGATCCATGCGGACTTCGCCGCCCGGAACGTGCCGTTCGTCGACGCGCCGCTGGCGCGCACGCCGAAGGAAGCCGAGGAGGGCCGGCTCAACGTCATGGTCGGGGCGGAGCCGGACGTGTTCGCGAGGATCGAACCCGTGCTGCGCGCCTTTGCCGAGAACATCTTCCATGTCGGCGGTCCCGGCGCCGGCCACACCTTCAAGCTGATCAACAATTTCTTCGCCATGGGCCAGGCGGCCTTGATCGCCGAGGCGGTGGTGGCGACAACCAAGGCCGGTCTCGACGTCGAGACCCTGTTCAAGATCGTGAGCGTCGGCGCGCCCAATTCCGGCATCTTCCAGATGCTGGTGTCGTCGGTGCTCGCCGGCACTTATGACGGCCTGCAATTCGGCCTCGACCTCGCCCGCAAGGACGTCCGCTACTACACGCATCTCACCGAGAGCCTCGGCGTGCCCTCGATGCTCGGCGCGGCAGTGCATCAGGCCTTCATCCAGGCGTCGGCGCTGGGCTATGGTTCGGAACTGGTCCCGAGCCTCATCAAGGCGCAGGCGCAGGTCGCCGGCACGTCCCTGCCCCGCCGGGCCCCGTGACGCCAGCCGCGGCCACCGCGTTCACATCGTCTTGCAAGGGAGCCTGTCATGGCCAAAGTCGCGCTCTCCGGCGCCAGCGGAAACATCGGCCGGGTCCTGCGGCCGCGGCTGCTCGAGCGCGGCGTCGACCTGCGATCGGCCGGCGGCACCAAGCCGCTGACGCCGCTCTCCGGCCGCGAGGAGGTGATGCACGGGGATTTGCGCGAGCCCGCCGTCGTCGACCGCCTGCTGAACGGCGTCGAGGTGCTGATCCACATGGCGGGGACCAGCGTCGAGCGGCCCCTGCCGGAGATCATCGAGAACAACTTGCGTGGCCTTTACGAGGTCTATGAGGGGGCGCGCCGCAATGGCGTCAGGCGCGTCGTTTTCGCGAGTTCCAACCACGCCTTCGGCATGCATTCGGTGAAGAGCAAGCTGCCGCTCGACGCGCCATTCCGCCCCGACGGCTTTTACGGCCTCAGCAAGGTTTGGGGCGAGGCCATGGCGCGCATGTACTGGGACAAGCACGCGATCGAGGGCGTCTCGCTGCGCATCGGCACGGCCATCGAGAAGCCGACCGAGTTCCGCCACCTCAGCACGTGGCTCGGTCCCGACGATCTCACGCAGCTGATCATGCGCTGCATCGAGGCGCGAGATATCGGTTATCTGGCCGTCTGGGGCGTCTCCAACAACACCCGCAGCTACTGGAACAGCGCCGGCGCCGAGCGGCTCGGCTACAGGCCGGTGCAGAATGCCGAGGACTACGCCGAGGAGATTTTGCGCCAGAAGAATCCGCTCGACCCCATCGCCCAGCAGTTCCAGGGCGGCGCCTTCGTGACCATGGATTATTCGCGGCCCGACGCGAACATTCCTTCCCCGTGAGGGGAAGATGGCGCGCATGCGCAGCATGCGCGTCGGATGGGGCGGCAGCGCCAAGTTCTGAAAGCTTGGCGTTGCCGTCCCACCCCGGTTGCTTTGCAACTCGGCCCTCCCCACCGCAAGTCGGGTGCTCCCAACTTGCGCACTTATAGTGGCGGATCTCGGGAACACCCGAGATCCACGGGGAGGGATTGCCTACTCCGCCGCCTCCCGCAGCGGGCGCGGGTGGATGGCGTCGTAAAGCTCGGGCCGCTGCCATTGCGGGCCGAGCAGGCCTTGCTTGACGGCGCATTGCTGCGACGAGCCGACCTCGTCGCGCGTCGCCCGCAGCCAGCGCAGCCGCTCCAGGCTCACGTCGACGATGGCGAGGCCGGCGGCGGTGCTCTCGAACAGGATCTCTTCCGGCCCGGCCACCATGGCGAGGCCGCGCTCGCCGTGGTCGAACAGGTTCTGCGTCGTGACCACCAGCGCCAGATTTTCGATGGCGCGCGCCCAGATCAGCGTGCGCCACGTCGCCCACAGCTGCTTCTTGTCCTTGCCGGCCGGCATGAAGATGATCTCGGCGCCGCGCAAGGCGAGCGCCCGCGCCACCTCCGGCACATAGACCTCGCTGCACATGGCGAGGCCGACCTTGCCGTACGCCGTGTCGAAGACCGGGAAATCGTCACCGGGAACGTATTGGAACTCCCAGGCCGGGCCGCCGGTGTAGATCCAGGGGCCGTTCGGATGCGTGCGCCGGTATTTGACGACGCGGCCGTCGGGATAGGCCATGCAGATCAGGTTGTGGGCGGTCGCGGCCTTGTCGTCGATCGGCTCGATCGTGCCGAAGACCGCATGGACGCGGTGCCTGGCGGCGGCCTCCGCCATGGCCGTGGTCGGATCGAACAGCGCCGGCATCCGCCACGGCCCCGGATAGGTTTCGGGGAAGCAAACGAAGGTCGCTCCATCGCGGGCAGCCCGCTCGACATAGGTCACCGCCTCGGCGACGTTGGCCTCGTCTTGTCCCGGCCGGTGCGAGATGGGCTGGACGACGGCGATGCGTAACGTCATGGCGCTTCGGCTCCCTGGTGATGCGGGCCGGCAGCGGCAAGGTGGGCCGGGCGGCGATCCGGCGCGAATGCTACGCCCAGACCGCGGCGATTGCCACATTACGGTTTGTGATCGCGCCGATCAGATGATCGCATTTGCACGAGCGCTGCGACGCGGCCTAGCCTCCCGCAAAACGCCAGCGTGCGAAGCAAACACGTCAGGGAGGCGAGACATGACCAAACAGGCGGAAGCCGCGCGAACGCCGGGCGCCAAGCGCGCCGCTCCCGGCGAGCATCTGTTCGAGCTCGCCGGAATCAATCCGATCAAGGGCGGGCCGGACTACTCGAGCGCGGTCGGAGGATGCGTCGAGGGCGACCGCATGATGGTGGCCCTGATGCGCATGCCCGCGGGCACCGGCGCCGAGCCGCACTCCCACCCGAACGAGCAATGGATCTTCATCCTCGAGGGGACATTCAGGATGGATGTCGGCGGCAAGGAGGTCGAGGCGAAACCTGGCTCGGTCATCTACATCCCGTCCAATGTGGTCCATTCGGCCGAGGCCGTGACCGAGGTGGTGTTCTTTACCGCCAAGGACACCTCGCATAGCCTGCACGGCATCAAGGCTGCCTGAGACAGCCAATCAAAACAGGAGGAAAAACCCGATGAAGCGCTTCGTTACCGTGGTATCGGCCCTGTGCCTCGCCCTCGCCGCAGCTCCGACCGCCGCCCAGGACAAGTATCCGAGCAAGCCGGTCAAGATCCTCGTGCCCTATGCCCCGGGCGGCGCCACCGACATCGTCTCGCGGGTGCTCGGCGAGCAGTTGCGCCACCAGCTCGGACAGTCCTTCGTGACCGAGAACAAGCCTGGCGCCTTTGGCATCCTGGCGATCGAGGAAATGGCGCGCGCCAGGCCGGACGGCTACACGCTGATGATCGGCAACGTCTCCACGAATGCCATCACGCCGGTGGTGTTCCCGAAAAAATTCGCGATCAACTACGACAGGGAGGTGATCCCGGTAGCGCGCCTCGTCGACATCCCGGAATTTCTCCTCGTCACGACGAAGGACTTTGCGCCAAAGACCGTCGCCGAATTCGTCGCTCACGCCAAGGCGAACAAGGGCAAGGTCCGCTATGGGAGCGTCGGCGTCGGCAGCTACCCGCATTACGACATGGCCTTTTTCGCGAGCAAGGCCGGGCTCGACATGATCCATATCCCCAACAAGGCCGGCGCCTCGGGCGTCGTGAAGGACATGGCAATCGGCGACGTGCAGGCTGCCTTCCTCAACGTCGCCAGCACGGCGGCGCTGATCAAAGCCGGGCAGCTGCGGCCCATCGCGCTGGTCAACGACAAGCGCCTGGCCGACTACCCCGACGTGCCGACCGTGGCGGAAGTCGGCTATCCCGGCGTCGGCACGATGGCGTGGCAGGCGCTGTTCGCACCAGCCGCTACGCCGAAGGAGGTCGTCGACACGCTCAACAAGGCGATCCTCGAGGCCATGAACGCGCCGGCCGTCAAGGAAGCCTTCAACAAGCAGGGCTTCAACATTGTGCCGAGCAAGTCCTCGGACGAAGCGAAGACTTGGCTCAAGGGTGAGATCGACAGCTGGAGGAAGATCACCGACGAGGTGAAGATCGACCTCACCGAATGACGTGTCCGTGCGGCGCCTGAACAAGATCGAGCACAACGAGAGCCGACCGCATGAAGATGGAACCGACGCCGAAGGTGCCGGCCTATGGCATCGTCGTCGAGAAGGATGTCGAGATCCCGATGCGCGACGGCGCCAGGCTCCGGGCCGACATCCTGCGGCCCGACGACGGCGGCCGCTTTCCGGCGATCATGAATCTCGGCCCGTACCAGAAGGACAAGGTCTGGATCCCGCCGGACAACCTGGAGGAAAAGCCGAACCCGCTGATGAACTGGGAAACCATCAACCCGCAGTGGTGGGTGCCCAAAGGCTACGCGGCGGTAAGGGTGGATGCGCGGGGGACCGGTAAGTCTCCCGGTCAGGGCGATCCCTGGTCGTATCAGGAATCGCTCGATTTCTACGACGCGATCGAATGGGCGGCGCAGCAGCCCTGGTGCTCGGGCGCCGTCGGCCTCTCTGGCATTTCATATTTCGCGATCAACCAATGGTTCGTCGCCAACCACCAGCCGCCCTCCCTCAAGGCGATGATTCCCTGGGAGGGTTTCGCCGACCTTTACCGCGACGCGCTGTTCCATGGCGGCATCCTGAACCAGTTCATGACCAACTGGTTCGTCACGCATCTTTCGCATCACCTGATCGGGCGCGCCTACCGGGACAATCCCGACACGTGGCAGACCAACACCTTATGGAAGTGGCTGCGCAACAACCTCGACAACGGCACCTTCCGGGGCGAGCAGGCACAGTGGGACAAGATCACCGTGCCGCTGCTGACGGCCGGCAACTGGTCGGGGATGGGCCTGCATCTGCGCGGCAACACGGAAGCCTTCATGCGCGCCGCGTCGCCGCACAAGAAGCTGCGCATCCATGCCGGCACGCATGTCCACCCGTTCTACACCGCCGACGGTCGCCGCGAGCAGCTGCGCTTTTTCGACTACTGGCTCAAGGGCATCGACAACGGCGTCATGGACGAGCCGCCGGTGAAGCTGGCCATCCGCCAGGGCGGCGGCGAGGTCGCGTGGCGCTTCGAGAACGAATGGCCGCTGGCGCGCACGCGATGGACGAAGTTCTATTTCGACCTGTCGCCGCCGGCTGCCGGCGAGGCCGCGAATAGCGGCCGGCTGGCCGGCGACAATCCCGGCGAGACCGGCTCTCGCACGTATTTCGCGAGCGGCCTCAGCAAGGGCGGCTCCGCATCCGCCTCGTCGACGTTTCTTGCGTCGGGCGCGATGCAGGCCGGCATGGGCATTTCGCTCGAGACGCCGCCGCTCGAAGAGGACACCGAAATTACCGGCCCGGTGGCGGCGGTGCTGTGGGTGTCGAGCTCGACCGAGGACATGGACCTGTTCCTCACGATCCGGAACATCGACCCGGACGGCAACGACGTCTGGGAGACCGGTCAGCAGGGCCAGCAGGTGCCGGTCGCCAAGGGCTGGCTGCGCGTCTCCCATCGCGAGCTCGATCCGGACCTGTCCCTGCCTTGCCGGCCCTACCACAAGCACCAGCGGCGACTTTACGTGACGCCCGGCGAGCCGGTGGAGGTGCAGGTCGAGATCTGGCCGACCTCGATGGTGTTCAGGAAGGGCCACCGCATCCGGCTCGACGTGCAGCCGCGCGACGGCGTCGGCAGCGTGCACTACACGCATTATCACGCCGACTACAACAGCGGCAGCAACACGATCTACGCGGGCGGCGACAAGCCGTCCTATCTGCTCCTGCCGATCATCCCCCCGGCCTGAGCGAACGGACGCGCAATGGCGACCCCGAACCTGCGCAGCCCGACCGCACGCTCCCTCGTCGGCCTGCTGGCGCGCAAGGACGTGCTGGCCGGGCTCATGTTCATGGCGATTGCGGTCCTCGGGCTGTGGATGTCGCGCAACTATCCGATCGGCACGGCGCTGCGCATGAGCACAGGCTACGTGCCGCGCCTGCTCTGCTGGGTGCTGCTGCTGCTCGGCGGCGCGGTTCTGATCTCCGGCATCCGCAGCGCGGAAACCGGGCAGGACCGCGAGCAGGATGCGCGCTGGCGCCCGCTGGTCCTGATCCCGGCGGCCCTCGTCGCCTTCGGGCTGACCATCGAGCGGCTCGGCATCGTCGCTGCCGGCATTCTGTTGATCGGCATCAGCAGCCTCGCCAGCCGCGACCTGCGCCCCTTCGAGATCGTGCCCGCCGCGATCGTCCTGATCTTCGCGACCTGGGCAATTTTCGTATGGGGCCTCGGCCTCACCATCCCCGTCTGGCCGGAGTGGTGAGGTGGACCTTCTCTCGGCCCTTGCAACGGGTTTTTCAGTCGCGCTCACCCCGGCCAATCTCGGCTTCGCGCTCGTCGGCTGCCTGGTCGGCACCCTGATCGGCGTGCTGCCAGGCATCGGCCCGGTACCCACTGTCGCGATTCTGCTTCCCCTCACCTTCTATCTCGATCCGGTATCCGGGCTGATCATGCTGGCCGGAATCTTTTACGGCGCCCAATACGGCGGCTCGACGACAGCCATCCTCGTCAACATGCCGGGCGAGACGTCCTCCGTCGTGACCTGCATCGACGGCCATCAGATGGCGCGCCAGGGCCGCGCCGGCCCGGCGCTGGCCACGGCGGCGCTCGCCTCGCTGTTCGCCGGCACGGTGGCGACCGCCGTGATCGCGCTCTTCGCGCCGCCGCTTGCGCGCGTTGGCCTGTCGTTCGGGGCGCCGGAATATTTTTCCCTGATGGTGGTCGGACTGATCGCCGCCGTCGTCCTGGCGCACGGCTCGGTGCTCAAGGCCGTCGCCATGATCGTCCTCGGCCTGCTGCTCGGCCTCGTTGGCGTCGACGGCAACACCGGCGGCACGCGCTTCACCTTCGGCATGCCGCTTCTGGCCGACGGGATCGGCTTCGTGCCGCTGGCCATCGGGGTGTTCGGCATCGGCGAGGTGATCGCCAACCTGCGCTCGCCGCAGCACGGCGTGAGCCTCGTGTCCTCGAAGATCGCGCAGCTCTGGCCGACGCGCGAGGACTTTCGCCTGGCTTGGCCGGCAGCGGTGCGCGGCACCGCGCTTGGTTCCATGCTCGGCATCCTGCCGGGGGGCGGCGCAACGCTCAGCGCCTTCGCCGCCTACGTGCTCGAGAAGAAGGTGGCGAAAAATCCGGGGCGCTTCGGCAAGGGCGCCATCGAGGGCGTCGCCGGGCCGGAATCGGCCAACAACGCCGGCGCCCAGACCTCGTTCATCCCGATGCTCACGCTCGGCATTCCCGGTAACGCCGTGATGGCGCTCATGATCGGAGCGCTCACGATCCATGGCATCCAGCCCGGGCCGCAGGTGATGAACGAGCGGCCCGAACTGTTCTGGGGCATGGTCGCGAGCATGTGGATCGGCAACCTGATGCTGGTGATCATCAACCTGCCCCTGATCGGCGTCTGGGTGCAGTTCCTGAAGGTGCCCTACCGGCTGCTCTACCTCGTTATCCTGATGTCGTGCGCCATCGGTGTCTACACGGTCAACAACAGCGGCTTCGAGGTGCTGCTGGCGGCGCTGTTCGGCGTGCTCGGCTACATCTTCATCCGGCTCGAATGCGAGCCGGCGCCGATGCTGCTCGGCTTCGTGCTGGGGCCGATGATGGAAGAGAATCTGCGCCGTGCCATGCGCATCTCGAGCGGCGATCCGATGATCTTCGTCGAGCGGCCGATCAGCCTCGCGCTCCTCATCGCCGCGCTGGCGCTGCTGATCGTGATCATGCTGCCGGCGATCCGCGTCAAGCGCGAAGAGGTGTTTCAGGAGGAAACCTGACGTGACGGGCGCGCGCTCGTTCACGCACAAGCAACGAGGGGAGGACGCCATGATCATCGACAAAAGCGCCGCGACGCGCACCGCAGGAGTGGTGCTCGCCGCACTTCTGGCTGCGCCCCCGGGCGCCGCCTTTGCCCAGGCCACGCCGTCCGGCGCGGCCCCTTCCGGCACAGCGCAGCCGCAAAAGCGTCTCGTGACGCAGGGCCTCGCCACGACGCTCATCGACAATCTCTTTCGCTGCGAGGTCAAGGTCAGCAACCATCGCATCAGCGGGGTGGGAACGATCACCGCGAGCGACGGCACGACGCTGACCGTTCCGGCGGCAACCGATTTCCAGAAGGGGCCGAAGCTCGCCGACCTCTTCAACGAGTGCAACAAGGTGACGCCGGAGCGCTTCGCCGATGTGCGCGACGCTGATATCCCGGTGGTCGAGGTCGATCCCGACGGCGAGGTGGTCACCGGCTACATCGTCGCCGACAACTATTACGAGCTTTACGTCAACGGCAAGCTCATCGGCGTCGACGCGGTGCCATTCACGCCCTTCAATTCGGCTGTCGTCAAATTCAAGGCCAAGCGCCCGTATACCTACGCACTGAAACTGGTCGACTGGGAGGAGAAGCTCGGCGTCGGCATGGAGAAGATGCCCGACAACGACTGGCACCCCGGCGACGGCGGCGTGATCGCCCGCTTCAGCGACGGCACGGTCACCGACAGCAGCTGGAAGGCGCAGTCGTTCTACATCGCTCCCCTGGCCAGCGCCGACGACGTGGTCGAGAAAGGCAGCGTGCACGACACGACCAAGCTCGGCCGCGTGCACCCGCTGCGCAACAAGCCAACCTGCCAGGAGCGCTGCTATGCGGTGCACTACCCGATCCCGGACGACTGGACGTCGGCGACCTTCGACGACCGCGCCTGGCCACGCGCCTACGAATACACCGACGAGGACATCGGCGTGACCACGCTCACCGCCTACACGCGCTATCCGGCAGCCTTCGAGGGCGCGCGCTGGATCTGGACCCTGAATCTCGTCTACGACAACCTCGTCCTCGCCCGCAAAACCGTGCGCTAATTCGGGGCTGCCGATCTCATCACCTGGTCATCACCGGCCTCGCGCCGGTGATCCCGATTGGAAACGCGCTACCCGTCCGATCGGGATGCCGGGACGAGCCCGGCCACGACAAGCAGGACACGTCGCGGCCGCCAGGTCTTACGGCGGCATCGCGGCGTCGGCTACTGGCCGACCTTGCTGAGCACGTCGGCGCGCAGGAAGCGTTCGATCACGATCATGAACGTGACCGATGGCACCAGCAGGATCAGCGCCGTGATCGAGGCGATCTGGTAATTGCCGCCCATGCTGGCGTTGTAGAGCAGCAGCGGCAGCGTCGTAACCTGCGGCACGCCGACGAAGAAGGTGCCGGTGAATTCGTCGAGCGACTCGAGGAAGACGAAGATGGCGCTCGCCATGATGCCGGGCGCCGCAAGTGGCAACGTGACGGTCGCGAATGTCCTGAGCGGCGATGCTCCGAGGTTGCGCGCGGCGAGCTCGAGCTCCCGGTCAACGGCGGCGAAGGCCGCAGCCGCAATCCAGACTGAGTAGACAAGGCCGTGCGTCGCGTGCACCAGCACGACGCCGGTCACCGTGCCGGCGAGCCCGAGCTGGTAGAAAATGCGCGCCACATTGATGTAGATGGCGACCGAAGGGAAGGCCTGCGGCAGCAGGAAGGCGATCATGATCAGCGTGCGCGCCGGCAGCTTGAGCCGGGCCAGCGCATAGCCGGCCGGTACCGAGACGAGCAGCGCCACGATGACGGTCGCAAGGGCGATCCAGATGCTCGTCGTGAGCGACGCCATGGCGTCCCCGGTCGGGCGGAACACAACTTCCCAGTAGCGCAGCCCGTAGGACACCGGCAGCTTGAACGGCGTGTACCAGCGCTCCGCGACGGACCACAGGATCAGGTTGGCGAGCGGCCCGAACAGCAGGAACGCGAACGCGGCCAGCAGCGCGACCTTTGCGAGCGTGCCGGCGATGCCGCGGACGCTTAACCCTCCCCATAGCGGGGAGGGTCGGCGAGACGAAGCCGAGCCCAGGTGGGGGGGAGTCTCGTCCGGGGCGGCGGTTGAGCCATCGCCCCCGACCTGGTCTCGGTCCCGACGCTCTCTCGACCACCCTCCCCGCAAGGAGGAGGGTTGTGCACCCACATCGCTCATGCCGCCGCCTCCCGCCGCACCTGGTGGCGCAGGTAGATCCAGGCGGCGACCGCCGTCATGGCATAGGAGATCACGCCGAGCGCGTTGGCGGTGGCGTAGTCGCCGTAGGCGTTGATGCGGAACGCCATGTCGACCGTGAGCATGGTCGGCTGCGAACCTGCCACCATCATCGGCACCGACAGCACCGACAGCATGGTCACGAAGGACAGCACGAGACCGACGAGCAGCGTCTGCGCGACCTGCGGCAGGACGATCTCGACCAGGATGCGCAAGCGCCCCGCACCCAGGTTGCGCCCCGCTTCGATCGTTGCCCGGTCGAGGGAGGCCATGGCGCCGGCGAGCATCAGCGTCACGAACGGCACCTGCTTCCACACGAAGGTGATGACGATGCCGCGCCAGTCGAGCAGGCTCGTGGTCTGCGAGGGATCGAGCACCCCCAGCGCGACGAAGGAATTATTCATCAGCCCGTTCTTGGCAAGGAACGTGCGCATGCATTGCGCCGCGACGATGAAGGGGATGAATAGTGGCCAGCGGTAGAGCCAGCGCAAGCCCGCGATCAGCCACGGGGTCTCGCTCAGGGTCAGGATGCCGGCGATCGCGATCGAGATCAGCGCGATCAGGATCGTTGCGACGATCACGATGAACAGCGTGAACATGATGTCGCCGGAATAGAGCTCGAAGGCCTTCTCGAAGTGCTTCAGCGTCAACGCGCCATCGGCCGTGAACGCGGCAACTAGCGAATAGCTGAGAGGGTACAGGAACAGCGCCGCCACCAGCGTCAGCGCCGGCGCGACGAGAGTCAGAGCGAGGAGAGACGGGCGGGGCATGTCGTTGGCGTCACCCTCTCCCGTTCGGGAGAGGGTGACGCGGCACATGGTCAGTTGGCCACCTTGCGTTCGTAGGCCTCGAGGATGTCGTTGAAGTAAGGCGCGATCGGGAACGGCTTGCCCTTCGTCGACAGGTCTTCCGGCTTGATGTCGGCGAACAGCTTCTGCCAGGCCGCCTGATCGAGCTTGCCTTCGAGGTTCTTGGCGTCGATGCCGGGATACCAGTTGAAGCGCTTGACGATGCCTTCCGCCTGCACCTCGGGACTGGTGGCGAGGGCGATGAAGTCCTGCGCCAGCTTGGCGTTGGCCCGGGCCGGAATGGCGTAATACATCGGCTGGCCGGGCATCCCCGGCGACACCAGCTTCAGCCGCATGTTGGGCGGCAGCTTGCCGTCCGCCATCCAGGTGTAGAACATGTCGACCCATACCGGGCCCATGGCGATCTCGCCGCGGTTGAGCATGTCGAGCGTGCCGGCATTGCCCGGCGTGATGACGACGTTCTTGTTGAACTCCTTGAGATCGGCGAGCGCCTTGTCCCACTGCGTCTTGGCGTTCGGATCATACGGCCCCTTCTCGAGCTTGGCCGCGTCGCCGCCGAATGCCGCCACCCAGCCCGATACGAAGGCGACGCCCGACATGCCGCCCTTGATGCCGTTGTAGCCGAATTTGCGCGGGTTCTTCTTGGCCCAGTCGATCAGCTCGGGATAGCTGTTCGGCACGTCCTTCACGAGGTCGGGGTTGTAGGCGATCGCCGTCTGCGAGTGGAACATCGGCATGACGTAACCGGACACCTCGGCGCCGAGGGCGTTCTTGGCGGTGTCACGCGTGGCCAGCTGGCCGGTCGCGATATGATCAGTGTATTTTTCCAGCAGGCCTTCCTGCACCATGGTGCCGGCGGCCTTCTGGTGAATTACGACCACGTCGAAATCGGATTTTTGCGCGCCGCCCTTCTTCTGCGCGTCGAGCTTCTCGTAGATCTTCTGCGAGCCGGCGTCTCCCGGCCCGGTACCCACCGCGTTGACTTTCACGCCCGGGTTCGTCTTCTCGAACATCGGCCCGAGATAATCCTTGACGTAGTCGACCATGTTCTGGTCGCCCGCCGTGGCCACGTTGAGCGTCTGCTGTGCGCTCGCCGGAGCAACGAGCGAGGTCGCCGCGATGGCGGCAATGATCAGGCTCCTTCTATCCATTGTTTCCTCCCTGGTGACTGGCGCTTGGGAACAGGTGCAGGGCCGCCAGCGGCAAGCGCAGGCCGACGGGCGTGTCGAGATCGAGATAGCGCGCGTCCGTCACGGTGAAATGACGCTCGCCGATGGCGACGCCGTAGCGGTAGTAGCCGCCGGGATAGGCGCGCTGCGCGATGCGGCCGGGCAGAACGATGGCATCGTCGGCGCGCGCATCCGGCGCGTCGAGTCTGGCGACGTCGTCGCGAAAATAGGCACGCACGGCGCCCGGCGGTGCCGATCCGTGCCAGCGCACCGGCGGCTGGTCCGGCGCCGCCCTGATGTCGACGCCGGCGCCGCTCGGGCTGACCTGCAGGTCGATGGTGTTGTCAGCCCCCATGAAGCTCGCCACGAACGGCGAGGCGGGGTGGTCGTAGACCTCCTTCGGCGGACCGACCTGAGCGATGCGTCCGGCATCCATCACGACGATGCGGTCGGCCATGGTCATGGCTTCCTCGCGATCATGCGTGACGTGGATCGCCGTGAAGCCGAGCCGGTTCTGCAACGCCTTGATCTCGTAGCGCAGTTGCACCCGGACCTTGGCGTCGAGGTTCGACAGCGGCTCGTCGAGGAGCAGCAGCGACGGATCGATGGCGAGCGCGCGCCCGAGGGCCACGCGCTGGCGCTGACCGCCGGACAGGTTGGTCACCTTGCGCTCCTCGAGCCCGGACAGTCCGAGCAGCTTCAGCACCTCGGCGACCCGTCGGCGCACGGCGTCGCGCTTCAGGCCGCGCACCCGCAATCCGTAGCCGACATTCCCGAGCACCGTCATGTGCGGCCACAGGGCGTAGGACTGGAACACCATGGCGATGTTGCGCTTTTCCGGTGGCAGCCCCGCGACATCCTGGCCGAACAGGCGGATGGCGCCGCGCGAGGACTTCTGGAAACCGGCGACGGTGCGCAGAAGCGTGGTCTTGCCGCAGCCGGACGAGCCGAGGATGGCGACGAACTCGCCCGGCGCGACCGCCAGGTCGATGCCATGCAGCACCGGCAACGCGCCGTAGCCGACATGAAGATCCTGCACCTCGATGGCGCACTGCCCGCTTCGCACCGCAAGTCCCTTTGGCCGCATCAGCTCCGGCAGTCTGGCACCGACCTTTTGGGGACTCAATCCGTCATGCCGGCCCAATTCACGCGGCATATGTGAGCCCGATCACACATCTTCCGGGTGGCGGTAATCTAGCGTAGCCTTCCTGACGCGGGCCGCGAACCAGGCGACCCGGTCAGCCTTGGCAGCGGTCCGGAGGAGCGTCATTCCATCCCGGGTCCCAACGCAGGCTGCGCGGCCGCGACGGCCCGCCGACACCCGTCGCATCAGGCGGCGCGACGTTTTTGCTGTGCTTGGTGCTATGCTCGGCGGCCCAGCCGTGTGGCCGCGGGAGGTCGGTGCGCAACCCGCGGCGAAGCCCGCGCGGCTGGGCGTCCTGCTCTACAGCACGCCGAAGGGCGACCCCAACCTGGCCGCCTTCCTGCGCGCGCTTGGCGACCTCGGCTACGTCGAAGGCCGGAACCTTACGATCGAACACCGTTACGCCGAAGGCCGGCCGGAGCGGCTTGCCACGCTCGCCGAGGAGCTGGTTCGCCTGAAGCCTGACCTGCTGTTCACCCTCGGCGGCGACGTCACCCTGCTCGCATTGCCGGCGGCCCGCACCCTGCCCGTGCTGTTCACCTCGAGCGCCGATCCGGTGCAGCTCGGCTTTGTCGCGAGTTTGGTCAGGCCCGGTGGAAACGCGACGGGCACCACGCTTCTCCTCGACGACCTTGCCTCCAAGCGCCTGGAATTCCTTAAAGAGGCAGCGCCCCACATCGCGCGGGTGGCGTTCGTGTGGAACCCGGACCACGCCGACAACGAGTTGCGTCAGGCCGAGCAAGCCGCCGGGCCGCTCGGGATCGAGATCCTGCCGGTGGCGCTGCATGGGCCGGATGAACTCGACAGCGTGCTGGCCGCTGCCCGGGGCGCACGACCGGACGCCCTCTACCTTGTCTCCTCGCGGCAGACGGTGCGCAACATTCCAAGATTCGTGTCTTTCGCCACGGATCAACGGCTGCCGCTGGCGGGCGGCTGGGGCGCGTGGGCGCAAGCCGGCGGCCTCCTGACCTACGGTCCGAACCTCAGCGAGATGATGCGTCAGACCGCCAGCCTCGCTGTCCGCATCCTGAACGGCGCGAAGCCGGCCGAGCTTCCGGTTCAGCAACCAACGCGGTTCGAGCTCATCGTCAATCTGAGGACCGCCAAGACGCTCGGCCTCACGCTGCCGCCCACCCTCCTCGCCCGCGCCGACGAGGTGATCGAATGAGGCGGCGGAGCTGCCCTTGCTGCCATTCCACCCCGGCGCGCGGAACCTGTGCCCGGGCTTGCCGAAGGCAAGACCCGCAGGCCGCTCAGCCCTGCCGCGGCGCGGAGGGTTGATGCAGCGGCGCGACTTCATCGCCGCTATGATCGGCGCTGGCGCCGCGCCGCTGGCCGCCCGTGCCCAACAGGCGGGCATGCCCGTCATCGGCTTTCTCAACAGCGCGTCGGCGTCTGGATACTCCGAATTCACCGCTGCCTTCCATCGCGGCCTGGCCGAAGCAGGTTTCGCCGAAGGCCGCAACGTCGCGATCGAGTATCGCTGGGCGGAGGGCGACTATCGCCGCCTGCCGGCGCTGACAGCCGAGCTGGTGCAGGCGCAGGTCGACGTCCTGGTTGCGGCGGGACCTGCGGCGCCCCTGGCGAAGGCGGCGACGGCGACCATCCCGATCGTCTTCACCGCCGGCTTCGACCCGATCGAGCTCGGGCTCGTCCCCAACCTGA
Source organism: Beijerinckiaceae bacterium (assembly GCA_036556825.1). Taxonomy (GTDB): domain Bacteria; phylum Pseudomonadota; class Alphaproteobacteria; order Rhizobiales; family Beijerinckiaceae; genus JAJKJG01. Next base: position 8,735 of record DATBIR010000304.1, on the reverse strand, counting down.
AGCAGCCCGGCGGCAACGTTACCGGTGTCACCGTCATGAATGTGGAACTCGGGCCGAAGCGGCTCGAGCTCCTGCACGAGCTGGTCAAGACGGAAACGATGGCCCTGCTCCTTAATCCGGACAATCCCAATGTCCCCGGGCAGATGCGCGAGATGCAGACCGCGGCGCGCCGGCTCGGGCAACAGGTGCTCGTCCTGCACGCGCGCGGCGACGGCGACCTCGCGGCGGCCTTCGATACGGTCAGAAAGTTGCGGGCGGGCGCGCTTCTCATCGGCCCGGACCCGTTCTTCACGACACGTAGCAGGAAGCTCGCGGGGTTGAGCGTGAAGCACGCCATGCCGTCGATCTACCAGTATCGGGAGTTCGTCGCCGCCGGCGGCCTGATGAGCTACGGCAGCAGCCTCGCGGCCGCCTACCATCACGCCGGCCTTTATGTCGGCCGCATCCTCAAGGGAAGCAAGCCGGCCGACCTGCCGGTGCAGCAGTCGACCGAGGTCGAGCTGATGATTAATCTCAAGACGGCGCGAGGGCTCGGCCTCACCGTGCCGGAATCTCTGATTACCCGCGCCGACGAGGTCATCGAATGAGGCCGCCGGCATCGACCGTACGGACGCCCCTCTTCCGCAAATATGTCGGGCTGTTCGTCGCCGTGGTCACGGTGGCGCTCGTCGCCAACGGAGCGCTCGAGATCTGGTTCTCGTATCAGGAGCACAAGGTGTCGCTGGTGCGCATCCAGCGCGAGCAGGCCGAAGCCGCCGCCGGCAAGATCGGCCAGTTCGTCAAGGAGATCGAGAACCAGCTCGGCTGGACCACGCAGCTGCCGTGGTCGGCGAGCACGGTCGAGCAGCGTCGCTTCGACGGGCTGCGCCTGCTGCGGCAAGTGCCGGCCATCACCGAGCTGTCGATGGTCGACGCGAGAGGCAAGGAGCAGCTGCGCGTGTCGCGGCTCGCCATGGACGTCGTCGGCAGCGGCATCGACCTGTCGAACGACCCCAAATTCGCCGAGGCAATGGCACGCAAGGTCTATTACGGGCCGGTGTATTTCCGGCGCGAGTCTGAGCCATATATCACCCTGGCGCTCGCCGGCACGCGGCGCGATGCCGGCGTGAGCATCGCCGAGGTCAATCTCAAGCTGATCTGGGAAGTGGTCTCCAGGATCAAGGTTGGCGAACGCGGCTACGCCTACGTGGTCGACGCACAAGGGCGTCTGATCGCGCATCCGGACATCAGCCTCGTCCTGCGCAACACCGACCTGTCGGGATTGCAGCAGGTGAAAGCCGCCCGCGCCGGCGAGGCGGGCGCGCCCGCGCAGCTGCAGGTGGCTGAGAACGCGCAAGGCCGGTCCATTCTCACGGCGCACGCGCCCGTCGCGCCGCTCGGTTGGCTGGTCTTCGTCGAAATGCCGCTCGACGAGGCCTATGCCCCGCTTTACGGCTCGATCCGGCGCACCGGCGTGCTGATGCTCGGGGCCCTCGCCTTGGCCGTGCTCGCCGGGTTCTTCCTGGCGCGCAAGATGGTCGTGCCGATCCGCACGCTGCGCGCCGGCGCCGAGCGCATCGGCGGCGGCGACCTGGCGCAACGCATCGCCGTCGGGACCGGCGACGAGCTCGAGGCGCTCGCCGAGCAGTTCAACGACATGGCGGGGCGGCTTCAGGAATCCTATGCCGATCTCGAGAACAAGGTGGAGCTGCGCACACTCGAGTTGCAGGAGTCTCTCGAATACCAGACTGCAACGAGTGACGTTCTCAACGTGATCAGCCGCTCGCCGGCCCAGATTCAGCCGGTCCTTGACACGATCGTAGAGACCGCGGGCCGGCTGTGCGAGGGATATGACGCGGCCATTCTCCTGCGGCGGGGCGACCAGCTCGAGGTCGCGGCGCATCGCGGCCCTATCCCCATCGATTTTCATACAAAGCCGATCGGGCGCGGCTGGGTCACCGGACGAGCCGTCGTCGATCGCGAGCCGGTCCACGTCCGCGATCTCTCCGTTGCCGGCGATGAGTTCCCGGTAGGTCGGCCAATCGCCCAGCGGCTTGGCTTTCGCACAACTCTCGCGACCCCTCTCCTGCGAGAGGATATAGCGATCGGTGCAATCATGGTCCGCCGCACCGAGGTACGGCCTTTCTCCGACAAGCAGATCGCCGTTCTTCAGACCTTTGCCGACCAGGCCGTGATTGCCATCGAGAACACCCGTCTGTTCGAGGAAGTGCAGGCGCGCACGCGCGAGCTGCAAGAGGCACTCGATTACCAGACGGCGACAAGCGAGGTCCTCAACGTCATCAGCCGCTCGCCGTCTCAGCTGCAGCCTGTCTTCGACGCCATCGTGGAAACCGCCGCGCGACTGTGCGACGCGGAATATACCCTCGTCTACCGGCTGCAGGAAGGATATTATCATGTCGCCGCCGCGAACAACGTCGAGGCGGAGTTCATCAGATACGCGGTCGAGCATCCGCTCCCCGCGGGCCGCGGCTCGCTGACGGGGCGCACGGCCCTGGAGAACCGCACCATTCACTTGCCGGATTGCCTCGCCGATCCGGAATACGACATGCTGGAGCGCCAGAGGATCGGCAAATACCGCTCCGTCCTTGGCGTCCCGCTCCTCCGCGATGGAGCAACGATCGGCGTGATCGCGCTCATGCGCAGCGTCGTCAAGCCGTTCACAGACAAGCAGATCGATCTGGTCACGACGTTCGCCGATCAAGCCGTCATCGCCATCGAGAATGTGCGCCTGTTTGAGGAAGTGCAGGCGCGCACGCGCGAGCTCCAGGAAACACTCGAATACCAGACGGCAACCAGCGAGGTGCTCAATGTCATCAGCCGCTCACCGTCCGAGCTTCAGCCGGTGCTCGACTCTATCGTCCAGACCGCGGCCCGCCTTTGCTCGGCGGAATACGCATTCATCGTCAGGTGCAACGATGAAGCCTGTCATCTTGCCGCTGCCAATAACGTGGAACTCGCCCATATCCAGTTTCTCTCCAGGAATCCGGTGCCGATCAACCGGGATTCGGTCACCGGGCGGACAGCGATCGAACGCCGGACAGTTCATGTCCCCGACGTACTGGCAGACCCCGAATTCAGGCGCGCGGACTGGCAGGAAGTCGGCAGGCAGCGAGCAGTACTCGGTGTGCCCCTCCTTAGAGAGGGCCACCTGCTCGGTGTCATGATCCTTGCCAGGACGGCTCCGGCGCCGTTCAACGAAAAACAGATCGACCTTGTGACGATCTTCGCCGACCAGGCGGTCATCGCCATCAACAACGTGCGGCTGTTCGACGAAGTCCAGGCGCGCACCGAGGAGCTGAGCGAGACGCTTCAGCAGCAGACCGCCACGGCGGACGTATTGAAGGTGATCAGCAACTCGCTGACCGATACGCAACCGGTGTTCGATGCGATCGTGCAGAGCGGGCTCAAGCTGTTCCCGGGCGCGGCGGTCAGCATTGCCCTTCCCGAGGCCGGGCAAGTCAAGGCCGTGGCCGTCGCGGAGGCCGACCCTGTCCGCGCCGAGGCGTGGTGGCGCCGGTTTCCGTTCCCGCTCACGCGCGACTACATGCACAGCCTCGCCATCCTCGAGGGGCGCATGGTCGACATTCCCGACGTCGAGGGCGCGCCACCCGATCTGGCCATCGGCAAGCAGAATTTCCTCGAGAGCGGCTACCGGGCGGTCACGATCATGCCCATGATGCGAGGCGCCGTCGCGATCGGCGCCATCAGCGTGGTGCGCGTCGCACCCGGCCCGCTCTCGGACAAGGAGCTGGCAACGCTGAGAACGTTCGCCAGCCAGGCAGTGATCGCCATCGAGAACACGCGTCTCCTCAACGAGCTGCAGACCCGCACGCAGGAGCTGGCGCGCTCGGTCGGGGAGCTGCGCGCGCTCGGCGAGGTCAGCCAGACGGTCAACTCCACTCTGGACCTGGAGACGGTCCTGTCGACCATCGTCGCCAAGGCGGTCCAGCTCTCGGAGACGGAAGCCGGCGCCATCTACGTGTACAGTGGCCGGCGCCAGCAGTTCCGGCTGCGCGCCACCTACGGCATGAGCGATGAGCTGATCAGCGCCATCCGCGCCCAGGCCAGCCACCTCGCCGATACTGTGCTCGGCGAAGCGGTCGCCAGGCGGCAGCCTCTGCAGGTTGCGGACCTGCGCAAGGAGCCGCCCTTGCCGGTCAACGCCATCCTTCTCGAGGCCGGCTATCGGGCCGTCCTGATCCTTCCCTTGCTGCGTCCGGACAGGGTGGTGGGCGCGCTCGTGGTCCGTCGGCGCGCACCCGGCGAATTTTCGAAAGCGACGATCGATCTGCTGATGACCTTCGCCGAGCAGTCGGTCCTCGCCATCCAGAATGCGCGCCTCTTCGGAGAAATCGAGGAGAAGGGCCGCCAGCTCGAGATCGCCAGCCGCCACAAGTCGCAATTCCTCGCCAATATGAGCCACGAGTTGCGCACGCCGCTCAATTCCGTGCTGGGCTTCACCGAAATGCTGGCGGACGGGCTTTACGGCGAGCTCCCGGACCGCGCCAAGGGGGCCTTGGCCAAGGTACAAAGCAACGGCCGCCATTTGCTCGGGCTGATCAACGACGTGCTCGACCTGTCCAAGATCGAGGCCGGGCAGCTCACGCTGGCGCTCGACGATTACTCGGTCACACAGGTCATCAACAGCGTCGTGACCAGCACCGAGTCGCTGGCACGAGCCAAGGGCCTGACTTTGACGGCGGAGATCACGCCCGGGCTGCCGATCGGCCGCGGGGACGAGCGCCGGCTCACGCAGGTGCTGTTCAACCTCGTCGGCAACGCTATCAAGTTCACCGACGCCGGCTCGGTCGATATCTCGGCCAGGATGGTCGACGGCGCATTCGAGCTCGCTGTGCGCGACACCGGACCCGGCATCGCGCCCGTGGACCAGGAGCGCATCTTCGAGGAATTTCAGCAGATCGACAGCTCGTCGACGCGCGAGAAAGGCGGAACCGGGTTGGGCCTCGCCATCTCCAGGCGCATCGTCGAGATGCATGGCGGCACCATCAAGGTGCAATCAGTGCTCGGCGAAGGGGCGACGTTCCGCATGGTCGTGCCCGTGCGCGCCGAGGAACAAAGGGAGGCAGCATGACGAAGCGCATCCTGATGATCGAGGACACCGAGGACAACCGCCAGATCGTGCGCGATCTGATGGCGAGCGTCGGCTACGACCTGCTCGAGGCCGAGGACGGCGCCGCGGGCGTCGCCATGGCGGCGGCGGAAAGACCCGACCTCATCCTGATGGACATCCAGCTGCCGGTGATGGACGGCTACGAGGCCTCGCGCCGCATCAAGGCCGATCCGGCGCTGCGCCATATCCCGATCATCGCCGTCACGTCGTATGCCCTCTCGGGCGACGAGGCCAAGACCCGCGCCGCCGGCTGCGATGGCTATGTCGCAAAGCCGTTCAGCCCACGCCAGCTCCTGGCCAAGATCAACGAGCTCCTGTCCTGATGTGTGGGCGCTGAACGGCTGGAATGGAGGAGGCACATGAAGCGGCGGACCTTCATCGCCCTCTTGGGGAGCCTCGCCCCATGCTCCGGCATGGTACGCGCCCAGCATCCCGAGAGAAGGCGGGTCATTCTGTGGGTCTCGACGGAGGCCCAGCCGGATCCCTTCATTGCCGGGTTTCGCGAGGGCATGAAAGAGCACGGCTATGAGGAAGGCCGCAACCTCGCATTCGTCCTGCGTTATGCGCCGGGCGATCCGGCCGCCGTTCAGGCGATGCTGCCCGAGCTTTTGACGGTGCCGGTCGACCTGATCGTATCGAGCGGCCCGGCCATCCAGGCGATGCGGACGACGAGCGGCAAGCCCGTGCTGTTCGCCATCAGCGGCGATCCGGTCGAGCTCGGCCTCGCGCAAAGCCTCTCCCGCCCGGGACGGAATTTCACCGGCGGCACCTTCCTGTCGCTCGACCTGGCGCAGAAGCGGGTGCAGCTCTTGCGCGAGCTGTTGCCGGGCCTTCGCACGCTCGCAGTCCTGTCCAACACGACACATCCGGGCGAGCAGGCCGAACATGACGCGACCCAAAAGGCCGCAGACGCGCTCTCCATCCGTCTCGCTTATGTCCCGTTCCGCTCCGGCCCGGAGCTCGACGACGCGCTCACGCGCGTGCGGGGCGCCAGCCCTGACGCGGTGCTGGTGTTCCCTGAGGGGGTCACGATGGTGCATCGCGCCAGGATCGCCGCATTCGCCCGCGCCCATCGCCTGCCCTCGATGTTCGGCTGGCGCGAATACTGCGACGCGGGCGGCCTTGCCAGCTACGGAGCGAACCAGCGTGCAACCTACAAACGCCTGGCGGCCTACGCCGACCGCCTTCTCGGCGGCGAGAGCCCCGCCGAGCTGCCGATCGAGCAGCCGACGGCATTCGAGCTGGTGATCAACCTGAGGACGGCGAAAACCCTCGGCCTCGAGATCCCGCCAGCCCTCCTCACCCGCGCCGACGAGGTGATCGAATGAGGCGGCGCCACTTCATTGCCATTCTGGCCGGCGCGACGGCGCGGCCCCTGTCCGCCTTTGGCCAGTCGGGCGCTGTGCCGGTTGTCGGCTTTATCAACGGCGCCTCGCCGGGCCCTTTTGCCCATCTTGCCGCCAGTTTCCGGAAGGGACTTGACGAAGAGGGCTTCGTGGAAGGCCGCAACGTCGCGATCGACACGCGCTGGGCCGAGGGCCGGTACGAACGGTTGCCGGCATTTCTGCAGGAATTCGTGGACAGGAAAGTCGCCGTCGTGGCCCTTACCGGCGGCGCCATGCCGCGCCTGACGGACAATCCGGCCACGACGCGGGTGCCGATCATCTTCGTCATGGGCGGCGATCCTGTGCGAGCGGGCCTGGTGGCCAGCCTGAACCAGCCAGGCGGCAATGTCTCCGGAATTACCCAGCTCACGAACGAGCTCGCCGCGAAGCGACTCGGGCTGCTGCACGAGCTCCTGCCACGGATGAAGAAGGTCGGCGTTCTGATCAATCCCGACTTTCCGGACTCCGGGCCGCAATTGCGGGAGCTCGAGAACGCCAGTGCACGCGCGGGGTTGGCCGCCGTGGTCGTGAGAGCGCAGGGCGAGGGTGACTTTGACCCTGCGTTCTCGCGTTTCGAGCAGGAGCGGCCGGACGCCCTGCTGATCGGCGCCGATCCGTTCTTTAACAGCCGCCGCAGCCAGCTGGTGGCTTTGGTGATGCGCCTGCGCATTCCGACAATCTACGAGTTCCGCGAATTTGCCGAGGCCGGAGGCCTGATCAGCTATGGCACTGATCTCGGTGATGCTTACCGTCTGACCGGCCGCTATGTCGGCCGTGTCCTCAAAGGAACGAGGCCAGGCGACCTTCCCGTCATCCAGGCAGCAAAGTTCGAGCTGATCATCAATCTCAAGACCGCGAGAATGCTCGGCCTCGAGATCCCGCCGACCCTGCTCGCCCGCGCCGACGAGGTGATCGAATGAAGCGCCGGGAGTTCATCGCGCTGATGACCGCAGCGCCTTTCTCGGTGGCCGCGCAGCAACCGCGGCGTGACCGGCGCGTTGGCGTTCTCATGGGTTACGACGAGAGCGACGCGGAGGCGCAGGCGCGCGTCGCGGCCTTCAAGCAGCAGCTCGGCGAGCTTGGCTGGCGCGAGGGCGCCAACCTGAAGGTCGAAGCCCGATGGATCGCCGGCAGCACCGAGCGCATGGACGCCGCCGCCGCGGAGCTGGCGCGATGGAACCCCGACCTGATCCTGAGTGCCACCACGGGCGTGCTGCGTGCGCTGCTGCGGCACACGCGGACGATCCCGATCGTGTTTCTTTCGGTGAGCGACCCCGTCGGCAGCGGTTTTGTCGCAAGCCTGGCGAGCCCCGGCGGCAACGCCACCGGCTTTACGAATCTCGAACGTTCCCTCGGCGGCAAATGGGTCGAGATTCTCAAGGAGATCGTGCCGTCGCTGAAGCGCGCAGCTGCCTTGTACAACCCGCCGACCTCGGCTGATCGGGGCGGCTATTACGGGCTGCCGTTCGAAGCCGCGGCCGCGTCCCTGGGCATCGAGCCTGTGGCACGGCCTGCGCACGACACGGCCGAGATTGACCGCATCGTCGCGTCTCTGGCGGGCGAGCCGCCCAGCGGGCTGGTCGTGATGCCCGACGTGTTCACCGTGGTGAACCGCGAACGGATCATTGTCGCCGCGGGGACGCATCGCGTGCCCGCCATCTACCCTTACAAATACTTCGTGGCGGATGGCGGGCTTGCCGCCTACGGCATCGATCTGTTCGATCAATATCGGCGCGCCGCCATCTACGCCGACCGCATCTTCCGTGGCGAAGCGCCCGCCGCCCTGCCGGTGCAAGGGCCGGCGAAGTTTGACCTCGCCATCAATCTCAAGACGGCCAAAGGGCTCGGCTTGACGATCCCCCCGACATTTCTCGCCCGCGCCGACGAGGTGATTGAATGAGACGGCGGGAATTCCTCGCCGGGCTCGGCGGCGCTGCCGGATCGCCGCTCATGGCCCGCGCACAACAATCCAGGCTTCCCGTCATCGGCTTCCTTGGAATTGCTTCGTCTACAGTCATGCGCCCGGCGTTGCTACCTGCCTTCCGGCGCGGCCTGGAGCAGGAAGGGTATGTCGAAGGCCGCGACGTCGCCATCGAATATTCCTGGGCCGAAGGATCGTATGATCGGCTTCCCGTCCTGGCGGACGAAGCTGCTCGTCGCCGCGTCGACGTGATCGTTGCGGCCGGAGGCACGGTCGCCGCTCTTGTCGCCAAACGCGC
>DATBIR010000303.1:0-10878 GCA_036556825.1 Beijerinckiaceae bacterium | reverse complement strand
CTGGCTCGTGCGCCGTAAGCGTGGCTGTCGAAGAGGTTGCCATGGAATGGCCCCGCCTTGCGTTCAGGAAGCGGCTGCGAGCATGTGGGCGCCCGTGAAGGGCACGACGACGCTCCGGGCCAGACCCTGAGCCTTGTTGAGCTGCGCCTGGACGAAGGCGCCGATGACCGCCAGGGCGACACTCTCATGCTGGAAGTCCGCAACCTCGGCCCAATTGATGGCGAGGCCTTGCCGTCCGATGGTGCAGTTCCAGCAGCTTTCGTCGCAGGAGAGGCTGTGGACTCCCCAATCCGGCAGTTCCCACCCGATCAGCCACAGGCCGAGATCCACCCATGCTTCGGCCTGCGTCATGTGGCGAACGACCGCGCCACGTGTCGGGCACGAATTGAGGCGGGGGCAGGCCTTCTCGAGAACCTTGTCGACCAGGTCTCTCGTCGGAATCGACGCGGCCTCGATCTCGGCCAGGAGAGCGGCGAGGCCACGGTCCTGTTGCTGTCGGCACGACATGTTGCGTGACCCGGTGTTGTCAACGACCGACGTCGCCGCCGGCCCTCCGGATCACCATGCCCCGTTTCCGGATAAAGGTTCGATCCGGAACTGGGGGGGGCGACGTAAAGACCGTATAAATGCCGATAGAGCGTAGCGCTCCGTCCCCGCCTTACAGGTCCGCGAGACGGTAGCCGATGCCAGGCTCGGTGAGCAGGAAGCGGGGATCCGACGGATCGGGTTCGATCTTCTGCCGCAGCTGCCCGACGTATACCCGCAAGTATTGCGTATCATGCTCATGGGCGGGGCCCCAGACGGCGGTAAGGATCTGCTTATGGGTCAGGACCTTGCCGGCGTAGCGCGCCAGGAAGGCGAGGAGATCGAATTCCCTGGGGCTGAGGCTGATCTCGTTGCCGTCTCGCGACACGTGATGGCGCGGGACGTCGATGTGCAGGCCGCCGACCTGCAGGATGGGCACCTCGCCGGCCCGTTGCATGCGATGACGCAACGCCGTGCGCAGGCGCGCCATCAGCTCGCCGACGCCAAACGGCTTGTTGACGAAATCATCCGCGCCCCTGTCGAGAGCGGCGATCTTCTCCGCCTCGCGCTCGCGCGCCGACAGCACGACGATGGGCACGTCGGACCATTGGCGCACGCGTCCGATGATGTCCTTGCCGTCCATGTCCGGCAGGCCGAGGTCAAGAACGACCACGTCCGGCGCCTCCGCCGCGATGCGCTTGAGCGCCTCGCCGCCGGTTTCGGCCTTCAACATCTCGTAGTCGTTGGCCGCGAGAGCAGGCGCGAGAAAGCGGTGGATCGCAGGCTCGTCGTCAACGACGAGGACGCGCATTGCGCCACTCATTGCGGTTGCTCCCTCTCGAGACGGAGGCGCATGAGAATGCGCGTCCCGTGTCCGTCGCGCACTGGGCTTTGTGCGGCAACGGAACCGCCATGCGCCTCCACGATGCCCTTGACGATGGCCAGGCCGAGGCCCGTTCCCTCGCCCGCATCACCACCCGACGACGCCCGCACGAACCGCTCGAAGACGTGCGGCAGAACTTTCGCATCGATCCCGGGTCCGTCATCCGTGACGGAGACGACGATTTCATCGGCATGGCGCCGCGCTTCGATGAGGATATGCGCGGCGGCGCCGGCATGGCGCGTCGCGTTGCTCACCATATTGGTGAGCGCCTGGTCGAGAAGGTTTTGATCGGCGGCAATGAAGGGCAGGTCGGAATCGACCGCGACATCGAAGGACTGTGACGCGCCGTGCCGCTTGGCCATCGCGACGACGCGATGCAGCAGCTCCCGGACATCCAGCCAGTCCCGGTTGATCTCCAGCGCGCCGGCCTCGACGCGCGTGATGGCGAGGAGATTGCGCACCATCCCGTCGAGATGCTCCGCCTCGTCCTTGATCTGCCCGAGAAGGTCGGCCCGGGCGGCGTTCGGCAGGCGGGCCCCGTATTCGATCAGGCCGGTCGCGGCGCCGAGGATCGAGGCGAGCGGCGTCCGGAAGTCGTGGCTGATGGAGGCGAGCAACGTGTTGCGCACGCGCTCCGTCTCGGCCGCGGTCCTCGCGGTGACGATCTCCTCGGCGAGGCGGGCTGCCTTCGTCGCCTCGTCCTTGGCCCGCCCGGCAAGGGCCGAGGTCAGAATCGCTATGGCGAGAAAGCTGACGAGTGCGAGCAGTTCCTCCGGCTGCGCAACGGTGAAGGTGTGAAACGGCTCGATGAAGAAGAAGTTGTAGCTGAGGAACGACAGGCCCGAGGCGAGAAGCGCCGGCCAGATGCCGAACCGCGCCGCCGCAAACACGACGGCCAGGAGAAAGACCATCGAAACGTTCGGCAGCGGCACGACCGAGCTCATGGCAACACCCGCCAGGGTGGCGAGCGCGACGGCCACCGCCGACCACAGGTAAGGCCACAGACGATCCGAGGACAACCACATCGAGCTGGACAGATATTGCACGGCCTTGCGGCGCCGCGCGGCGTCCGGCGCGGCTGCAGAGCCGGGAAGCAAACGAATTCTCACCAGCGGCAAGGATAGGGTCTCTGACAAGAGGGGTCCACCGCGATGCCATGAGGAGCTTACGAGGAACCGGCATCAAAGGTCGATGGCGAAGGTTGGGCTGCGGTATAAGCGCCGCATAAAGACATGTTCCCGAGGTCCGGTGCCGGAACATGTTCGTGGCGGCGCTCCGGGCTGATCTGTTCGTGGGCTTCACCGCCGCGGACGGTATCCGGCCTTCCTGCAGATCCTCGGTCGCAGCGTCGAGGCGGCGCGCGAGGCGATCGCGGATTTGCGCAGCTCCGGCTCGACGGCGATGATGGCTGTCGCGGCGCCGAAGCAGAACGCGGCTGATGAACCCGGCGCGCAGCCGAGCAAGGCGGAAGACGACGATGGACACGGTGAAGGTGCGGCCGGCAAGCTCCGCGGACATTCCGGCCCTGGGGCGACTTGGAGCGCTTCTCGTGTCGCTGCACCATGAATTCGACCCCGAGCGCTTCATCGCCGCAACCCCGGCGACCGCGCGCGCCTACGCGGATTTCCTGGACACCGAGATCAGGCGGACCGACGCGATCGTGCTGGTCGCCGAGCGGTCGGATGTCGTTCTCGGCTACGCCTATGCGGGTCTGGAGGGAAACGACTACATGGCCTTACGCGGCCCGGCCGGCGTCCTGTACGATCTCGTCGTCGATCCTGCGCATCGCGGCAAGGGCATCGGGCGCGTGCTGCTCGATGCGGCGCTGGCGGCGCTGTCGGAACGGGGCGCGGCGCGGGTCGTGATCTCGACCGCCGAGCGGAACGAGGCGGCACAACGCCTCTTCGCGTCTGCCGGCTTTCGGCGCACCATGGTCGAGATGACGCGGGAGCTGCGCGACGACACGCCTTCGCGCCGATAGAGCGCGACCCGGTGTCAGGAACGCGAGGCTTTGACGCAAAACGATGTCCAGGCTCATGACCGCCTTGGAGCGGAGCGACGACGGGCAACGCCTTCAAGGAAGATGCGCGTCGCGGCGCGCACGCAGGCGTCGATCTCGGCGGCAGACGGCGCGGCGCCCGCGCCGAACAGCGCCCGCACGTGCAGGTCGCCCTTGACCATCTCGAGAAACTGCCGCGCCGCCAGGGCCGGATTCGGCACGCGCAGCCCGCCGCGCCGCGCCTCGCGCCGGAGATAGCCGGCAAGGCGGTCGGCTGCCGCCGCGGGCCCGGCCGCGAACACGGCCCGGCCGAGCTCGGGAAAGCGCGCGCTCTCGCTGATCACCATGCGGTAAAGGGCAAGGCTCATGGGCGTAAGAAGGAGGCGGAGATAGGTGCGCCCGAAGGCGACGAGAGTCTGCTGTGGCGTTTGCGGCGTCGGCCCGTCGAGATCGGGCAAGCCCGCGACGATCTCGTCGCAGATGCCGGCGATGATGGCCGCGAACAGCCCTTCCTTGCTGCCGAACTGTCCGTAAAGGGTGGCGAGCGAGCCGCCCGAGCGGCGGATCACCTCCTCCAGCCGCGCGCCTTCGTAGCCGCTTTCGAGGAACACCGCCGTGGCGGCTTCGAGGATCGCGGCGCGACGGCGCGCCCCTCGCGCCGGCGTTTCCTTGCCGGGTGATGCCGGGCTCATGCTGCGCTGCCCCTTGTCATTCTGTAATCGATATTACAGAATGCAGCCGTCCGGTCCAGATCAGGATCGATTCAGATTGAATCGATCCTGATCCGTTCGTCCTTGAACCGCATGATCTTTTTTCGGCGAAGCGGCATCCACTTCGTCGGATCATGCTCCGGAGGTGGCAAGACGATGACGGCGGCAGGCATCGGCCCCAGCTTCGCATGCACCGTCGGCTACGACGCCGAGGTGCCCTGCGTGATCATGACCTGGAAGGGATATGCGACGAGCCGCGAGTTCCGCGAGGCCAACGAGCGCGTCCTCGGCGTGCTGACGGAGCGGCGCGCCACAAAACTGCTCGGCGATATCAAGGAATTCGTGCTGATCGGCGCCGACGACCAGCACTGGCTGTCGACGAACTGGATCCCGCGCGCCGTCGAGGCGGGCCTGCGCACGGTGGCGATGATCACGCCGGTATTCTATTTCAACCGCGTCGCCGTCGACAGCGTCGGGCAGAAGCTCGATCCCGAGGCGCTCATCCTCCAGCATTTCGACACCCGCGACGCCGCCCGCCAGTGGCTCGCCTCCGTCTGAGGCGGCCGCGAGCGGCGCAAGGCGCGTCAGCCGGCGCGTTGATCCGCCCTGGCGGCGGGCGGGCGGCAGCCGTCACCCGAAGGCCGCGCCGGCAGGGGCCGGACGATCTCCGCCACGACCGGGCCGCCGGCCTCGTCCGTGACGTCGCGCGGCACGAGCTTCGCCAGGAGCGCACAGAACGTCTTGTGGTCCTTGCGGGCAATGTCGGCGAGATAGGCCTCGCCGCCGACCTCATCCAGGGCGCCGAGGATGGCGTCCTTCATGGCCACCGTGACCTTGTTGTGCGCGCCGGGCTTGCGGCCCATGCCGGCATTCGGCGGCCTGGCCGCGCGCGCATGGCCGCCGCCAGCATCAGATCGCTTGCCGCCTGTGCCGGGCCGTCCTGCCGCACTGGTCATGAGCATCTCCTTGGCTTTCCGTTGCGCTCGCGCCGATCATGGCAGCAGTTGCGCCGCGCCGCTGCCGTTCCGACGGCCGTTGTCCCCGCGCTGCCCACGTTGCCCGCTTTGCCCGCCTTGCCCGCTTTCCCCACCTTCCCCGCCTTGCACAGCCGCGCGGCATGGCATCCGGTCCGCGGCGGCGGCGCGACAGCGCAGCAAATATCAGCAAAAATTGTGCACCGTGCGACGGCAGCGGCGGCGCGACAGCCCAGCAAATTTCAGCAAAATAGTGAACCGTGCGACGGCAGCGGCGGCGCGACAGAGCAGCAAATCTCAGCAAAATAGTGAACCCTGCGACGGGCGCCGCATGCATGCCGGCGAAGTCGGCCTGGGCCGGCGCAAATCGCGAAGACGTGTGACATGCCGGCCGGCCCGCCCGCTTAGGCTGCCGGCGCGGAGGAAGGAATTCGGGATGATCCAGCTTGCAATCGTCGGCCTCGGCGGCTGGGGGAGACGCCTTGTCGAGGCCGTACAAGGCAGGTCCGACCGCGTGCGCTTCGTCGCCGCGGTCACCCCCCGGCCGGACAAGATCAGGGACTTCGCCGACGCCAAGGACATCAGGGTGACGCCGGATTATGGCGACGTGCTCGCCGATCCGTCCGTCGACGGCATCGTGTCGTGCGGGCCGGCGCACCTGCATGGCGAACATTCGCTCGTGGCTCTGCAATCCGGAAAGCCCGTGCTGGCCGTGAAACCGATGAGCCTGTTCGCCGAGGAAGCAACCAGGCTCGAGGCGGCCGCGCGTGAGCAAGGCGTGCTCCTCGCGCTTGGCTACAACCGATGCTTCATGCCGCACGTGACGGCGTTGCGGGAGGAGCTTGGCGCGGACGCCCTCGGCGAGCTGCTGCACACGGAGGGAAATTTTTGCGTGAACCGCTACTTCCACCTGAAGAACGAAGGCTGGAAGGCGGATCCGGAACTCGCGCGGCCAGGCAGCCTTGCCGACCATATTCTGTATCTGACCATCGCGACGCTCGGTCCTCTCGCCGACGTTTACGCGGTCGCGCGCCACGACGTGAGCGCCAACAGGCTCGCCGACGTCGTCGCCGCCGTCGCCCGCTCACGAGGCGGCGCCTCGGCCTTGCTGACGGGGATCGGCACGACGGCCGAGCTCTTCCGCTTCCACGTGTTCGGCTCGAAAGGATGGGCCGAGCTGCGCGGCGATGCGACGTTCCGGCTCGAGACGACGGGCGGACGCACCATCGACGTGGATCTTCCCCGGGCCGATGCCGAGCTGCTGGAAGTCGAGGCCTTCGCCGACGCGATCGCCGGGCGCGCAACGTTTCCGGTTCCCATCGGCGATGCAGTTCACGGCGTGGCCGCCCTCGCGGCCATCGCCCGGTCGGCTGCGAGCAAACGCGTCGAGCCGATCTGAGCCTTCCTCATCCTTTGCGGGCAAAGCTGTCGTCAGGCGGCCGCGGCCGCGGCAGCTGCTCCGCCGCGAGCTCGCTTCAAGGGCGGGCTGCAGGCGTCGTGCCCGGTGCGGCTTGTTTGCCGCCGACATGCGGAAGAAAAGCCGCGAGCAGGCCGATGGCCGGAAGGAACGCGCATACCTGATAGACGAGGCCGATGCTGGTTGCGTCGGCGAGCTGCCCGAGCACGGCGGCGCCGAGGCCTCCCATGCCGAATCCCAGGCCGAAGAAGAGGCCCGAGATCATCCCCGTCCGTCCGGGCACGAGCTCCTGGGCATAGACGATGATGGCCGGAAATGACGACGCCAGGATCAGGCCGATGATCACCGTCAGGACGCCGGTCCAGAAGAGGTCCATGTAAGGCAGTGCGAGCGTGAAGGGCAGGACGCCGAGGACGGAAAACCAGATGACGTATTTGCGACCGAAGCGGTCACCGATCGGACCGCCGAAGAGCGTTCCCGCGGCGACCGAGCCCAGGAACAGGAACAGGAATATCTGGGCCGTCTGCACAGGCAGGTGAAATTTCTCGATGAGGTAGAAGGTGTAGTAGCTGTTGATGCTCGCCGTGTAGAAGTTCTTCGAGAAGATCAGGGCGACGAGGATGCCGAGGGCGAGCAGGACATTCCTTCGCGCCGGCTTCGCCGCAGGTTCATGAATGGCGCGCGGCGTCTTGCGCGGGAGTTCGGAAAGGCGGCGCCGGTACCAGCGGCCGACGTTCCAGAGGATGACCATGGCGGCGAGCGCCACCACCGAAAACCAGGCGATGCTCGACTGCCCGCGCGGCACCACGATGAAGGCCGCCAGCAGCGGCCCGAGGGCCGATCCGCTGCTGCCGCCGACCTGAAAGACGGACTGGGCGAAGCCGTGCCGGCCGCCCGACCCCAGCCGCGCGACGCGGGAGGCCTCGGGATGGAAAATCGCCGACCCCATGCCGACCATGGCGGCGGCCAGCAACAGCATCTCGAAGCTGGACGTGGTGGCCAGAAGCAGAAGTCCGACCAGACTGACCCCCATGCCGATCGGCAGCGAGTGGGAGGTCGGTCGTCGGTCTGTCTGCAAGCCGACGACCGGCTGCAGCAGCGAGGCGGTGGCCTGGAACGTCAGGGTCAGGAGGCCGATCTGGCCGAAGTCGAGCCGATAGGTCTCCTTCAGGATCGGGTAGATGGCCGGCAGGAGCGATTGAATGACGTCGTTGAGAAGGTGCGACACGCTGATGGCGATGAGGACTGCATAGGCCGTGCGATCACCGCTCAAACGCTCATGCCTCACGACCTTCCGCTCCCTCCGGCTCCGGCCCGCTCGTAACGTGATCTGAGCGGACCATGCCGGGGCTCAATGCGTCAAGCGAAGGCTCGCGATGGAATCGCCGATGCCCATGAATACAGGTTCAAGCTGGCCTGCGTTCTGCACATCGAAGAACTTCAACGGGTCGCTGGCGCACCGCCGCAGCAGCGCGGCGTCTCCGTCGATCACCCGAATCGTGTAGACGGTGATCGGGTTGAGGTCCGCATCCGTCACGGCGCTCTTGGCCGCTTCGCAGGCCGCCAGGGTGCGCGCGTTCATGCGAGCGATGCAGCTCTGCGTGCCGCCGCAATTGTCGAAGCGATCCTGCGTATTCTGGCCATCGGTCAGGACGATCAGGAACTTGGCGACCTCCTTGTCCGTATAGGCGACGCCTTCCGGAAAGGGATCCTGCCGCGACAGCAGCGCCAGGCCCCATGACACCCCGATCGTCACGTTCGTGTTGCCGCCGGGGGTCATGTTGTCGATTGCCGTCCGCAAGGATGAATACGACGTCGACAGCGGCTGCACGAACACCATCCTGTGCTCGTCCTGGCGACAATTCTGCAAGGCCGGATACATCGTTGCCAGGTTTGCCGGCTGGCTTCCGATGTTCACCGCGGCATCGCCGGCATTGTTCGGCTCTTTGCGATCCTCAATGCACCCTTGCCAGGTCGATTTGTTGACGTCGTTGTCAGAGTGGTCGACGCAGATTTGTCCGAGCAGCCATCCCCACCCGCCGGTGTTCGGCATGCACACGGTGGCCGACCCATCGCCACGGGTGAAATCAATCCAGGTGGCGGTCCGATAGGTCGCAGGATTCACACGCACCGATGTGGCGAACGGGACCAGCCCGATCTTCACCTGGCCAGGTTCCGACACGGATGCTTCAAGGATGTCGATCAGACGCTTTGCCGCCTTCTTGAGCTCCGGCATCTTGTTGTTGCTCGCCATCGAGCCCGTATTGTCGAGCGCCAGCACCACCTCGACTTTTCTCGACCCGAGCTGAGAACGGCTTTCCGAAGCAATGTCGACCGTGGCGAAGCCCAACGGCTGGATCAGCTTGGTGGAGAGCGATGCCTTCGCCTTGACCTCGATGGTGTTGCCGGATCGAGAGGCGGTGAATTCCGTCGTGGTGATGCGGCCCTCGGGCGGGAGCACCGAATCGAAGGCTTTGCGCGCCTGGGCGGCGAACTCGCCCTCCGGCAGCGAACGCGGCTGCCGGGCAGCCGCGAGCGCGGCCGCATCCGTTGCCGCCTGCAGTCTGGTCTGGGCGTCCGCTGACCTCCCATATTCGATAGCCGCACCGACCATGCCGAGAAGCACAGGAAGGGCCAGGGCGAAGATCATCGCCACGTTCCCTCGTCGATCGGACATGAACCATGACAACATGGGGCGGACTCCGCATTCTTAATCTACAGAGTATCCGATCCGGCGGATTGCTTCTACTACGCCGTTAAGACGTGGTGTGCATTTCGTTGATGAAATCTGGGATCATACCTGTTGGTTACATGAAGGCGCTGTTCATCGGTGCTGCGGCCAAACCGGCAAGGATTGGGCGCCCGAAAATGGTTTCCGAGTCGTTAACGTCTGCGCACGGCGCGAACGCCGCGGTTCAGCTCCCATAAACTTCGTCGGGGAGACTGCACGGGCGCAAGTCACGACGCGTCGCGCCGCGGCTCGTGACGCGTTGACGTCCTGGTTAGGACGGCGCGGTTCGCGAGATCAGACCCGCCGGTCGATCGGAAGTCGAGCCGAAGCTCGCGTCGACGAGCGCCGGCGCGCAACTTGCTGCTAAACGCGGATGATCTTGCGGGCGCGCTCGACCAGCTCCGGGGGCGACTGGTAGATCTGCTTGATGATCTGCTCGGCCTCTTCTCCATAGATGGGGTCGATGGCGAGGCGCTGCGCGGCGGCCTCGGCGCGCAGCTCCGGATCCTCGATGGCGCGGCGGAAGGCGGTGCGCAGAAGCGCGACGCGGTCCGCCGGCACGCCGGGCGGCGCCAGGAAGGGCCGGCCGAGAGAGAGACGCGACAGCAAGAGCTCGACGATCTGCCGGCTGCCGGGATCGGTGACCAGCTCCATCAGCGTCGGCGTCTCCATATGCATCGGGTCTTTCTGGGCCGAGATCTGCACCAGCAGGCGCATCTCGCCCTTGGCCATCTTGTCGCGCACATAGGCGCGGCCGTTGCCCGACCAGCCGCTCATGAAGAGGCCGTCGACCTCGCCCTTCTCGATGGCCAGGAACTGCTCCGGCTGGCCGGCATAGCCGTGGATGGTCTTGAACTTCGTGCCGAGCAGCTCGTTGAGCAGGCGCGCATACATCGACGGATCCTGCTCGGGCGCCGTTGCGCCGATCACCACCTCCTGCTTCCTGGCGTCCTCGATGCTGCGCACCGGCGACCGCGTCGACACGACGCCCATCCCGGATTCGCGCATGGCGCTGCCGAGCCAGTTGAACTTGACCGCGTCGTATTGCGCCTTCGAGTCGCTGCCGTAGAGCAGCGGCGCCGTGGCGACGGCCCGGTCGATGAGCGAAATGGTCGTGCCGTCCTTCGGCGCCACGGTGTAGAGGAAGTTGGCGGCGCGGATGCCGCCGGCGCCCGGCATGTGGTTGACGATGATTGTCGGGTTGCCCGGGATGTATTTGCTCATGTGCTTGGCGAACAGGCGCGAATACGAGTCGTAGCCGCCCCCGGGCGGGCTGCTCGTGATGATGCGCATCTCCGACTTGGAGCGGAAGAATTCCTCGGCCGTCTGCGCGGCCGCGGTCTTGCTCGTCAGCCCCAGCACGGCGGGCGCCGCACACGCGGCAAGGCTGGAAAATGTGAATTGACGACGTGACGGCATTGGTTTCCCCCAAGACGCTATGTGATGGCTACAGGATAGGGCGACGCCCAGCCGAGTAAAGCGCCGCCGCGGCGTCGTCGCCGCATCACCGGCTCAGAAAATATCCGCCCGTGATGCCTTCGTGGTAGAGCTCGGCGACCGCCGGCACGATGCCGAGCGGCAGGCCCTCTTCCGCCTTGTTGTAGGTGTGCACGCCGGCGCCGCAGCGCGTGAGCCGCAC
>DATBIR010000302.1:0-6985 GCA_036556825.1 Beijerinckiaceae bacterium | reverse complement strand
CAACAACATGCAGAGCGCCGCCGCCGGCGTCTCCTCGATCAGCCGCAGCGTCGGCGAGATCGCCACCTCGACGCGCCTGATCGACGAGGCCACCACCAAGGTGCGCGAGGCGTCGCGGTCGCTGGCGTGACCAGTGATCGGTGATCAGTGATCAGAACATCTCGCGCGTGTCATGGCCGGGCTTTGTCAGTCATCAGTGATCGGTGACCGGTGATCAGACCATGTCATTGTCATGGCCGGGCTTGTCCCGGCCATCCCGATCGCAAAGGCGGAGCCCTTCGCATCGAGATCACCGGGACAAGCCCGGTGATGACAAATGAGGTTTGTAGAAGGTTGGCAGTTGCTCGCCGGCAAGCAGCACGCTGCCTCTGATCACTGGTCACTGATCACCGATCACTGATCCATGCGCGACTGCGTGCAGGTACAATTCGCGCAGCACGTCGCCGACGCGCGGCGCGCCGCTGACGACGTCGAGCCGTTCTGTGTTGGTCGCGTAGACATGGATGTCGGTGCCGCAGGGGTGCGGAGCTTCGCGCGTCGCCGACGCGCCGGCGTCGCGCGCGCGGCTGTGCGCGGCGAAGCGCATGCCGCTCGCCGCGCCCGGCGTGAGCTCGCGCGCGTGCGCCGGGATGTCGAACACGATGGCGGTCGCGGCGTGGCGGCCGCCGCGCGCGATCGTCACGACGACGAAGGATTTGGCGTTTTCGGGCGGATCGGCCCAGCGCACGCCGACAGGCGGGATGAGCGTCGCGAGGCTCTCGCCGGAATCGGCTGCGCAACCTGCATGCTTCGCGCGGATGCGGCCGTCCACATCGACGCCCGTCGGCGTCACAGTCAGCGGCGGCAGCGCCACGTCCTGCAGCAGGTCGAGATAATGCGGCTCGACATAGCCGAGGCCGCGCAGGCCGACGACCAGCGCCGCCGTGCCGAGGCAGAGCAGCGCCAGCGATCGCACCGCGGACCGGCGCGGGCGCGCTCGCGCCTTTTCCGGCGAAACGGGTTCGCTTCGCCGAGGAAGATGCGCCGTGAAGGAAAGGCAGAGCCGCTTCCACGCAGGTGGAAGCGGCTCTGAGGTGGGGTCGGTGACGTATCGGCGTTGAACGAGGGAATTCATGATCGGCCGCCATGCGCATGCGGAAAAGCATGGCATACGCGCCGCCGCGCGCCGTGAAAAACGAAGAGAAGTGGCGGCTCGCATCTCCGATCGCGATATCGCCAGCCGCGATCGCAGCCTTCGCTTTCGGTTCCGCGGGAACCGTTACGTTGTCATGGCCGGCCTTGTGCCGGCCATCCCGATCGGACAGGCGGAGCGCGTCCTATCGAGATCACCGGGACAAGCCCCGTGATGACAAGGACAGGGCGGAATCGATGGCGGGTCAAGCCCGGCAATGACAAGGTCGGGAGTCGCCGGTCTTACGGCCCATAGAACGGGCGTGATCGCTTCGATCTGAATCGATCTTGCGCTTCACTCCGCCGCCTGCATCGGCACGATCTTCGGCCGCGCCATGTCGAGGAAGGCGGCGAGCGCGCTCGACAGGTGCGCGTCGCGGCGGCGGATGAAGATCGTCTCGACGCGGCCTTCGCGGCCCGGCAGGTGATGCACGGCGAGGCGGCCGTCGCGCCAGGCCGGGCCGATCATGCTCGCCGGCAGCAGCGTGACGCCGAGCCCCGCCGCCACGGAGCCGAGGATCGACTCCCACGTCCCGAACTCGAGATGGCGCAGGCCGACGACGCCGCGCCGGGCCAGGATCGCCTCGAGGATCTTGCGGTACGAGCATCCGGCGCGCATGACGACGATCCTGACGTCGCCGTGGCCGAGCAGCGCCTCGAGCGAGCGCACCGACGCCGCCGTGACCACGACCAGCTCCTCCTCGAGCACGCGCTCGTGCGCGAGGTCGCGGTGCGCGACGGGACCGGTCACGTAGGCGCCGTCGAGCCGGCGCTCGAGCACCGCTTCGACCAGCTCGCCCGTGCTGCCGGTGCGCAGCGTCAGGTCGACGCCGGGATGCGCGGCGGCATAGGCGGCGAGGATCGGCGCCAGGCGCGTCGCCATCGTCGTCTCGAGCGTGCCGATCGTCAGCGGCCCGCCCGGCCGGCCGTCGTCGCGCGCCGCGCGCCGCGCCTCGTCGACCAGCCGCACGACCTGCGCCGCATACGGCAGGAGACGGGCGCCGGCCTCGGTCAGCGTGACGCCGCGGCTGTGGCGCGCGAACAGCGCCGTGCCGAGCTGCGCTTCGAGGAGGCGGATGCGCGTGCTGACATTCGACTGCACCGTATGCAGTTCGTCCGCGGCCAGGCTCATGCGGCCGAGCCGCGCCACCGCCTCGAAAACCTTCAGGTCGTCCGAATCCATTCGCCTCGTCCCGCGCCGGACGCTACGGCTTCGCCCTTAAGGGTAGGGCCGGGGAGGAGCCCCGCAAAGCGAATAAAACTGATGCGTCCCATCGCCATCGCCGATGGCGGGCTCGGCACAAGCACCAACTGTCATGGCCGGCCTTGTGCCGGCCATCCCGATCGGAAAGGCGGCGCCTTTCGTTTCGAGATCACCGGGACGAGCCCGGTGATGACAATGAACGGGGCGCGAGCAACGACTGCTGAAATGCGAGGAGGTACCGGCCGCTGCCCCTCCGATCACCGATCACTGATCACCGGTCACTGGTCACGCCAGCGACCTGGACGCCTCGCGCACCTTGGTGGTGGCCTCGTCGATCAGGCGCGTCGAGGTGGCGATCTCGCCGACGCTGCGGCTGATCGAGGAGACGCCGGCGGCGGCGCTCTGCATGTTGTTGGACATTTCCTGGGTCACGGCGCTCTGCTCCTCGACGGCGGCGGCGACCGCGGTCGAGATCTGGCTGAGCCTGGCGATGGTCGTGCCGATCGTCTCGATGGCGCTCACCGCCTTCTCCGTGGTCGCCTGCGTCTCGGCGATCTGGGCGCCGATCTCCTCGGTCGCCTTGGCGGTCTGCGTGGCGAGGCTTTTCACCTCCGCCGCCACCACGGCGAAGCCGCGCCCCGCCTCGCCGGCGCGCGCCGCCTCGATGGTGGCGTTGAGCGCCAGGAGGTTGGTCTGCGCGGCGATGCGCTCGATCAGGCCGACCACGTCGCCGATCTTCTGCGCCACGGTCTCGAGGCTGGCGACGACCGCGCTGGTTTCGCTCGCCTGCTGCACGGCTTCGACGGAAATGGTGCGCGCCTGCGTCATCTGCTCGCTGATCTCGCGCACCGACGTCGCCAGCTCTTCCGCGCCGGCCGCCACCGACTGCACGTTCGCCGACACGGCCGTCGACGTCTCGGCGCCCTCGGCCGCCTGGCGCGAGGTCTGCGACACCGCCTCCTTGATCTCGGAGAGGTCGGCGTCGATGGCCTTTTGCGCGGCGGCGCGGCGCATGCGCTTCTGCACCGTGGCGGTGATGTCGGTCGCGAACTTGACCACCTTGAAGGGCTGTCCGTTCATGTCGAGGATCGGGTTGTAGGTCGCCTGGATCCACACCTCGCGGCCGCCCTTGCCGACGCGCTTGTATTCGCCGCTCTGGAATTCGCCGCGCGCCAGCGAGGCCCAGAAGGCGCGGTAGTCGGCGCTCTCGCGCGTCGCCGCGTCGACGAACAGGCCGTGGTGCTTCCCCTTGATCTCGTCGAGGCCGTAGCCGGTCGCGCTGAGGAAATTGTCGTTGGCGTCGATGATCGTCCCGTCGAGCTCGAAGGTGATGACCGCCTGCGAGCGCGAGATGGCCCTGATCTGCCCCTCGAAATCGGCGTTGCGCAGCTTGATGGCAGTGATGTCGGTGGCGAATTTCACCACCTTGAACACCTTGCCCGCGCGGTTCCGCACCGGGTTGTAGGTCGCCTGGATCCACACCTCGCGCCCGCCCTTGCCGACGCGCCTGAACTCGGCGGCGTGGTATTCGCCGCGCGCCAGCGACGCCCAGAAGGCGCGGTAGTCGGCGCTGTCGCGCGTCGCCGCGTCGACGAACAGGCTGTGGTGCCTGCCCCTGATCTCCGCGAGGGCGTAGCCCATCGCCGCGAGGAAATTGCCGTTGGCGGTCAGGATCGTGCCGTCGGGCTTGAACTCGATCGTCGCCTGCGACTTGTCGAGCGCCGCGAGCGTCGCTTTCGCCGCGCGCGTGGCCCGCGCCGCGCCTGTGAAGGGAAGCATTTTATTCTCCGGCAGAATGGCGATCCGTCCTGCGCTGTGTTGCCACAGCCCCGGTTAGCGGCCCGTTAATTAGGTGCGGAATGTTTTAACGATTGCGTCCCACGGGTTGCGCAAACGGCTGTTGCGCAACGCTCCGCGGCGGCGATTGCGGTTTTAAGGAAACGTAAATTTGCGGTTGCGTCTGCGCCTGTAATCGGCGAAAGCCGGCCGGCGCCCGACGTCGGCCCGCCCCGTTGATCGAGATCATTGCCACCCGGAGAGAACGCGCGGAACGGGCCGGTCCCGACCGGTCCTGCCGCGCCACGCCGCCATGACCCTGGACGAGCTCGTCACCGTCTTCTCTGAGCCTCTGCCGGTCGGCGTCGTCCTGACCGGCGCGGCGCTCGACGCGCCCGGCCCGCTCATCCGCTACGTCAACCCGGCCTTCTGCCGGATCACCGGCTACGCCGCCGGCGAGCTCATCGGCACGAGCCCGCGCCGCCTCCAGGGCGCGGCGACGCAGGCCCTGGCGCTGCGCGCCTTCTCGCGCGCCATCCGCGCCGGCGCCCGCTTCCACGGCGTCCTCGTCAATTACCGCAAGGGCGGCGAGCGCTATTTCTGCGAGATCGACGCGCGCCCGCTCGTCGGCGACGACGGCGCCGTCGCCCGCTTCATCGCCTTCGAGCGCGAGGTCGTGCGCCCGCGCGGCCGCCCGCGCGACGGCGCCTCGCGCTTCCGTCCCGTCCTGCCCGAAGCGGACCTCCTCCCGCCGGTCCTCGCCGGACCTGCGCCGTTTGCCGAGTGAGGGGAGGGGTGCGAGGCGGCGTCGTTCCCCCGGCGACCTGGTGTTCCCGAGGACGGCCCTCGCACGCTCGTCATGGCGGGGCTTGTCCCGGCCAGCCACGCCTTTACCACTTCTCCAATGAAGGGCGGCTGGGTTTACATCATGAGCAACCGCCGCAATGGCACGCTCTACACCGGCGTGACCGCAGATCTGTCGCGTCGCCTCTGGGAACATCGCGAAGGGTTGTACAAGGGCTTCACGAAGCAATACGGCCTCAAGCGCCTCGTCTATTACGAGCGCTTCGAGGACATCCGCGAGGCGATCCAGCGCGAACACAACATGAAGCATTGGCCGCGCGCCTGGAAGGTCCGGCTGATTCACGGCATGAACCCCGAATGAAATGACCTTTACGAGACGCTGAATTGGTAGGGCCTGCGACAAAGACGTGGGTGGCCGGGACAAGCCCGGCCATGACGACGCGCGATGTGGCGACCAGGCGCGGCCATGCCCCACGCCATCTGATCACCGATCACCGGTCACTGATCACTTCACTCATGTGATTGACCGCCGCACTCGTCGGCGGTAACGGCGCCGTTGCCGCGCTTTTACTTCGACGTCCACGACGGCGAGAAATTCACGCCCGACCAGGTCGGCCTGGAGCTGGACGACGCCCATGCCGCCCTGCAGGAAGCCGTCAGGGCGCTGCCGACGATCGCCAGGGACGCCCTGCCGGACGGAACCCGGCGTGACTTCGTGATCGAGGTCAGGAACGAGGCGGGGCGCCCGGTCCTCAGGGCCAGGCTCGCCCTGACGGTCGAGACGATCCTGGACATCTGAAGGAATGCCTTCGCGGCCGCGGATCGCACATCACTCTGTTTGCCAGTCCTGACCTTCGCGCCGCAAAAGTCGGGCGGTGATGCTCCTGTCGGTCGTGACCATGCTGCCGATCAGCGTGTCGTGCAGCGTCGCGCTGGACGCGTCGGCATCGTCCCTGATGGCGCGCCGGTCCGCGCGCAGCGAACGGGCTTCGCCGATGGCGGCGTCGGCGCGGGCGATAAGGGGGTCGTCGGACATTCCGCCTGATGCAGGGTCCCGCGCTTTTGTTGCATTCACATGGATCAACCGCAACGATTTGGCGGCGGGGTGGGTTGATCCGGCATCACCTTCACGGCCGAACCCGTGGACGGCGGTGGCCGGGTGCGTCGACATCATCGGCGGCTTCGCGCCCGTTCGGGGGATGGCGCGACAGGCCGAAGCAGCCGCGCGCGCCGCCTTCCTCTGCCGGATAGGGCTCGGATTTCGAGGCGCGCCCGCGTGCTTCAGCCCCGATCCTGTGCACGCGCCGGACGCGTGGAGACATATGCCCAGCCTTGCGCGTCGCCGGCGCTCAGGAACCGCTTGCGGAAGGCGATGAGGTCATAGGCGCGGCCCTCGAACTCGATCTTGACGCCCTGGAAGCCCTGATCGATCCATGCCATCGCCAGCACCGCTGCGCTGGCCGCGAGCACGCGGGTCTGCACCCGCGAGCCTCCATTCTGGTGGGCGATGATTCGGAATGGCATGCTGGCTCGCCGTCGAACGCGCCCAAGCTCGGACGCCTCGGGATAACCTATGTGAGCGGAGGAACGTTCCGCCGGGCAGGCGATGCTCCGGCGGCGGCGATCGATCCGATTGCTCCTCTGGCGCATCTGTCCGGGATCATTCATCCGCCGCAGGGGCGAGCCTGTTGATCGCCGCGACGATCTCGGCGCGGTGGCGGTTGAAGGTGGCGAGCGCCGCCTGGAAGCGGCCGAGCATTGCCTCTTCGGCCTGCCCCGAATGCCCATGGCTGCGCATGCGTGCGACCAGGATCTCTTGCCGTGTCACGCAGCTCTCGGCATGCGCAATGTGGTCGTCCGCCTGCGCCAGATGCGCGAGCTCCTGCGTCAGATCGGGCATGCGCCATTCTAGACCATTTTGCGGCGAATGCCTGCCACGGATCCGTGAGCTTGCCCCGGACTTGCCACGTCATCCCGGGCGAGCGCAGCGAGGCCCGGGCTCGTCATCCGCGCCCTTGGCGTTTACGGCAC
>DATBIR010000301.1:0-2004 GCA_036556825.1 Beijerinckiaceae bacterium | reverse complement strand
TCGAATGCTGGACCATAGCACTATGACGCGGCTGCGCTTTTATGCCGGCCTCGGACTCGTCACCGCAGCGACGCTGATGCTGCAGATCATCGAGACGCGCATCGTCTCGGTCACATCCTGGTATCACCTCGCCTTCTTCGTCATCAGCGTGGCGATGTTCGGCCTCACGATCGGTGCGGTCTATGTCTATCTGCGCAGCGCTTCGCTGACGCCGGACCGGCTCACCTATCATCTGACGGTGGCGACGCTGGCTTTCGCGCTGACCACGGCGCTCGCGATTCTGGTGCAGCTTACGCTGGTGACCGGCGCGTCGCCGTCGCTGGTGGCGTTCACCGCATGGCTGGAGCTGGCGATCTGCCTGTCGGTGCCGTTCTTTTTCTCCGGCGTGGTCGTCAGCCTCGCATTGACCCGCAGCCCCTATCCGATCGGCAGGGTCTACGGCGTCGACCTCGTCGGCGCAGCGGCAGGATGCCTTGGCGTGCTGGCGCTGCTGAACGTGACGAGCGGACCGGGCGCGATGCTCTGGGTCAGCGTGCTGATCGCGCTCGCGGCGCTTCTCTTCGCCGGATCGGGCCTCGGCAGCATCCCCGAGCCGAATTCGTTCGGCGCCCGGCTCGTCCAGCGCCGCTGGGTCATCCTTGCTTCGCTCGCCGCGCTCGCCTTCGCCAACGAGCTGACCATTTACGGCGCGCGGCCTCATACGGTGAAGGACCGCTTCGAGCATCCGGAAAACCTTTCTTACGACCGCTGGAATTCCTTCTCGCGCATCACCGTCGCGCCGAGCTACCAGGGCCCTGCGGCTATGTGGGCGGCGTCCCCGCGGATGCCCGAGCGGACGATCGAGCAGCGCTGGCTGACCATCGACGGCTCCGCCGGCACCTGCATGTACCGCTTCGACGGCGATCTGAAGAAGATGGATTTCCTGCGCTACGATCTGAGCAATCTGGCCTATTCCATCCCCGGCATGAAGAAGGGCGCGGTGATCGGCGTCGGCGGCGGGCGTGACGTGCTCTCGGCCCGCGTCTTCGGCCTGGAAAATGTAGTCGGCGTCGAGATCAATCCGCTGTTCGTCGGCCTGCTCAAGGAGCATTACGCCGATTACAACACGCTGAACAAGCTGAGCGGCGTGTCCTTCGAGGTCGACGAGGCGCGGAGCTGGCTCGCCCGCACCCCCCAGAGCTTCGACGTCATACAGATGAGCCTGATCGACACCTGGGCGGCGACCGGGGCCGGGGCTTTCACCCTGTCCGAGAACGGCCTCTATACGGTCGAGGCGTGGAGCCGCTTCCTGCAGCGGCTGACGCCGCAGGGCGTCTTCACGGTCAGCCGCTGGTATGCGCCGGGCGACGTCAACGAAACCGGGCGCATGATCAGCCTCGCCATCGCGACCTTGCTGCAGGGCGGATCGGCCGCTCCGCGCCAGCACATCTATGTCGCCTCTGCCGGCAATATCGCCACGCTGGTCATGGCGAGATCGCCGCTCACCCCCGACGCGCTCGCTGCCCTCAACGGCACGATCGACCGGCTCGGCTTCACCACGATCCTGAGCCCGGACCGGCCCGCGCCGTCGCCGATGCTGGAGCGGATCGTCTCGGCCCCCGACCGCGCCGCGCTCGACGCCGCGACCAACGGCTTCTATCTCGACCTCACGCCGCCGACGGATGCCCGGCCGTTCTTCTTCAACCAGCTCAAGATCGGGCGGCTCTTCGCCGTCAGCGTCTTCTCCAATTGGCAGCACGGCGGCGTGTTCGGCGGCAATCTCACCGCCACGGTAACGCTCGCCATGCTGATCGTGATCTCGGCGCTGCTGGTGGCGCTGACCATCATCCTGCCGCTGCGCTCCACCGTCCGCAAAGCCGGCTGGCGGCTCGCGGGCGCGGGCACGCTCTATTTCGCGCTGATCGGCGTCGGCTTCATGATGGCCGAGATCGCGCTCCTGCAGCGGATGAGCGTGTTTCTCGGCCATCCCGTCTACGCGCTCAGCGTCGTGCTGTTCAGCCTGAT
>DATBIR010000300.1:0-2405 GCA_036556825.1 Beijerinckiaceae bacterium | reverse complement strand
GCGGCCCGGCGAGATCGGCGGGATAGCGGCGATCGGCAATGTTCGGAATCTGGGCCGCGGTGAATCCGACCACGTCGTAACGCGTGTCGTCGCGGTACACCACATTGAAATTATGAAAGTCACGCCCGGCGGCTCCGAGTATGAGGGTCCGAATGCGCTCCATGACCGTCTCCCTTCATCCCAACACGGTGCTCTCCAGGGCCCGGGCTCGGCGACGGCGCGCGGCTCGCGCGGCGCTCATGACGTGCGTCCCTTGGTCGCGACCCTCGAGTGCTGCGACAAGTCGATCGGGAGACGTCACAATCACTTCGGAACCGCCGGCAGCAATGAACTGCAGCGACGCGTCGACCTTCGGCCCCATCGTACCGGCGGGGAAATGTCCATCCGCCGCGAGCCGACGGAGCTCGTCGGGTGTGACCTGCCCCAGCCCGCGCGCATCGGCACGCGCAAAATTCAGATAGATGCGGTCGACGTCTGTGCACATGGCGAGCGTATCCACTCGCAGGCGGGTGGCCAGCAGCGCGGAGGCGAGGTCTTTGTCGACCACCGCGTCGACTCCCTCGAGTCGTCCGTCACGGCGCGCGACCGGAACGCCGCCACCACCTGCAGCAATGACCACGACGCGCGCCTTCATGAGGGCGCGGATCGCTGGCTCTTCCACGATCTCCATCGGTGCGGGCGATGCCACCGCGCGGCGGTACCCATGCGGTGCCTCCTCGACCATCGTCCAACCCGCTTGACGCCGTTGTTCGGCTTCAGCAAGCGAGTAGAACGGGCCAACGGGCTTGCTCGGGGATGCGAATGCCGGGTCCTCCGGCGACACCACGGCTTGCGTGACGATCGTTGCGATGGGCTGACGTGCGCCGAACGCCTCAAGCGCCTCGCCCAGCGCCTGCTGCAGCAATACGCCGATTTCGCCTTGCGTGCTCGCCACGCACATGTCGAGAGAAAGGGGATACGCGTCGCCGGCGCCGAGCTCGGAACGCCTCAGGGCCGCCCCGACCTGCGGACCGTTGCCGTGCGTGACCACCACGCGCCAACCCGCGGCGATGATGGCCGCCAGCGCTCGACACGTGTCCCTGACATGCATCCGCTGCGTGGCGACCGTCATCGGCTCGCCGGCCCGGATCAGGGAATTGCCGCCGATCGCCACGAGCACCGTCCGCTGCATCGGTGTCCCCGTTCATTCAGCCGAGAAGGGCCAGCAACAACGCCTCTTCGGTGTGCAGGCGGTTCTTTGCCTGCGCGAACACGACAGAGCGCGGCGAGTCGATGACCTCCGCCGCCACTTCCTGCCCGCGATGGGCGGGTAGGCAATGCATGAAGATCACGTCAGGTGCGGCGCCGTCGAGCAGGCCGTCCGTTACCTGAAACCCCGCAAATGCCTGACGCCGCTCCTCGGCCTCAGCCTCCTGCCCCATGCTGATCCAGGTGTCCGTGTACACCACGTCCGCCTCGCTCACGGCTTCCTCGGGTGATCTCACGACGCGACACGCGGTGCCGGGCACCAGCTCGTGCCGGCGCGCCCAGGCGAGCACCTCCGGCCTCGGCTCGTACCCCGGCGGCGAGGCGATCGTCATGCGCACGCCAAGCAGAGCCGCGCCGAAGATCAGCGAATTGGCGACGTTGTTGCCGTCCCCGATGAAGGCGAGACGCAGTCCTGTCAAGCGCTTCTTGAGGTCGTGCATCGTCATGTAGTCGGCCAGTGCCTGACACGGGTGACTGAAATCGGTCAAGCCGTTGATCACGGGAACCGACGCACTGGCGGCAAGCCGCTCGACCAGGTCGTGTGCGAACGTACGGATCATGATGCCGCTGACCATCCCGTCGAGCGTCCGTGCCACGTCCTCGAGTGATTCGCGCCCATGCAGGCCGATTTCCTGCGGGCCGAGATCCATCGCCTGCGCTCCGAGCTGATAGGCCGCCACATGAAACGAGACACGCGTCCGGAGCGACGGCTTCTCGAAGATCGTGGACAGGGTCTTGCCGGCAAGCGCCCGGGCGTAGCGTGCAGGCTGCTCCCGGACCGCGGCGGCGAGCGCAAGCAGCGCGAGCACTTCGTCGCGGGTCAGGTCGCGCATCGAGAGCAGATCCCGACTGCGTAAAGTTGCGCACGCATCCTGCGGTGATGGCTTCGCCAACGGTCCTGCCATAAGCTCTCACCCGCGATTCTTGATGAGGAGCACTTCGACGATTTTCACGGCCGTGGCCTCGTCAATCTGCAGGACGGTCTGCAGTTCATCGATGAACGCCTTCTCCTTGTCTCCGATGCGGCCGGCCGCCAGGGCGAGGTCGGTCGCCAGGGCGAACGTGGTCGTCCGCAGGTCCGAGGGAATCGCCTTCGCGCACCCTGTGAGAATGGCCTGTTGTGATTTGTGTCTTTTTTGGTATTTGTGTGGATTTGT
>DATBIR010000299.1:0-11725 GCA_036556825.1 Beijerinckiaceae bacterium | reverse complement strand
GCGGGACGCCGTTTCCGTTCTCTCGTCGACCGCCCTGGCATCCTCGGCATACCGGGAGCGCACAACGGCCTCGCCGCGAGACAGGCGCGGCAGGCCGGCTTCGAGGCGCTTTACCTGTCCGGTGCGGCCGTCTCGGCGTCGATGGGCTTGCCCGATCTCGGCATCCTGACGGTCGACGAGATGAGCTTTCATGTGCGCCAGGTGGTGCGCGCCTCGGCGCTCCCGGTTCTGGTCGACGGCGATACCGGATACGGGGAAGCCCTGAACGTCATGCACATGGTCCGCGCTTTCGAGGATGCGGGCGCCGGCGCCGTGCATATCGAGGACCAGGTCCTTCCCAAGAAATGCGGCCATCTCAACGACAAGCGTCTCGCCAGCCGCGACGACATGGCCGCGAAAGTCGCGGCCGCCGCCCGCGCCCGCCGCCACCTCTACATCATCGCGCGCACCGATGCGGTGGCGAGCGAGGGCATGGACGGCGCCGTTGCGCGGGCGCAGGCCTATCTTGCCGCCGGGGCGGACGCCATCTTCCCCGAGGCGCTCACGAGCGCCGAGATGTTCCGCGAGTTCGCGCGCCGCGTCGGCGCGCCGATTCTCGCCAACATGACCGAGTTCGGGCGAACCCCGCATTTCACCCGCGACGAGTTCGCGGCGATGGGCTGCAGGATGGTGATCTGGCCGGTCAGCGCGCTGCGCATGGCGGCGCGTGCGCAGCAGGACCTGTATGCGACCCTCGCCCAGGAGGGCAGCGCCGAGACGCTGCTGCCGCGCATGCAGACCCGCACCGAGCTTTATCAGACCATCGGCTATCACCAGTTCGAAGCCCTCGACTCGAGCATCGCGGCTTCGGTGGCGCCGTAGGTCAAGGCGAAAGGGCTCGCGCCCCAACTGCCGCAATCAGATCCTGCTCCATGCGATGCCGGATTCGGTCGCCGCGCGCTGATGCACGTGCGCGTGGGAACGCGATGGCGTGACGCTCCCTCACCCGAGCGGTCGGGCAGGACCTTGGCGCCTGGAATCGCCTCGGCGAGTTCGAGCAGTGTGGCCTTGTTGGTGGCGAACGCGTCGATCTTGCCCGCGGCCATCAACGCCCGTCAGCTTCGACGTTGCGCGACGGGATGATGGCCCGGGTTGCGGGCGGCGCCCGCCTCAACCACAATTCGCTGCCGCATGCATGCGGCGGGCTTGCTGGCGCCGTGAATGCCCGCGAAGTTTCTGTTCCACCCCCCGTGCTTCTCGTGGAAGATTGTGCTGGGCTGGGGCATTGTGCTGGGCTGGGGCATAAAGCCGAACGACCCGAGAGAACAGAACCAAGGGAGGAGACATGTTGGACAGACGGTCAGTCATATTGGGAGTTGCCGCGGCGCTGGTCGGTTTCGCGGGCCCGGCGGTGGCGCAGGATTATCCGACCAAGACGGTCCGCATCATTGTTCCCTTCGATCCTGGCGGCCTGAATGACCTCGCCGCCCGCGTGGCCGCCACGCATCTGACCCAGAGGCTCGGCAAACAGGTCATCGTCGAAAACAAGCCGGGCGCCGGCGGCATCGTCGGGACGGAGGTTGGCGCGCAAGCGGCTCCCGACGGCTACACGCTCACATGCATCTCGGTCGCCAACGCGGTTCATCCGGCGCTCTACAAATTGCGCTATGATCCCCTGAAGTCGTTCGACATGGTTTCCATGTTCATCGACAGCCCCAACGTGCTGGCCGTCAACGCCGAGGTTCCGGCGAAAACGCTCAAGGATTTCACCGCGCTTCTGAAGGCAAAGCCGGACGACTTTTCCTACGCGTCCGGCGGCGTGGGGGGATCGCTGCATCTCGGCATGGAGCTGTTCCTCTTGCTGTCGCAAACGAAGATGCTGCACATCCCCTTCAAAGGGGGCGGACCCGCTGCAATCGACACGATCGCCGGCAACACCAAGGCCATCGTGGCAACGTCGTCGACCTTGTCGTCCGGGCTTTCCTCGGGGCGGCTGCGCGGGCTCGCGGTCAGCGCAAAGGCAAGGCTCCCGGCCTTCCCGGACATCCCGACCTTCGCCGAGGCCGGATTGCCGGAATACGAAGGTGGCAATTGGATCGGCTTCGCGGTCCCGGCCGGTACGCCGAAGGCGATCGTCGAAAGGCTCCACAAGGAAATCGCGGCAATCCAGGACCTGCCGGAAGTCAAGAACGAGTTCCTCAAGCGCGGCTCCGATGTCGTCAAGATGGGGCCGGCCGAACTGCAGGCCTATTACGAGAAGCAGATCGCGACATGGGGGAACGTCGTCAAAACGGCCGGCATCAAGGCGGAGTGACGTGACCACATCCCGATTGCACGACCATCGGGCCGGCACAGTTCCGGTCCGATGCCTCTTCGCCAGCGCATCACGCGTTAGCGGTTGATTGGGGCGGTCGGCGGTCACATGCGGATCGAGCTGCGCGACAATGCGGGTTTCTGGTCCGGGCTGATGCTCGTCGGCACGGGCGCGGCCGCAATCGTCATTGCGGCGGACTACCGCCTGGGCAGCGCACTCCGCATGGGCCCGGGCTATTTTCCGGCTGCGCTGGGCGGCATCCTGATCATTCTGGGCCTTGTCGTTCTCGCCAGGGGACTCAAGGACCGGCAGCCCATCGTGGGCCGCTGGTCGCTTCGCGCGCTCGTCCTGCTGCCACTGTCGCTTGTGCTGTTCGGCGTGCTGATGGAATACGCCGGATTCGTGCCTGCGCTGCTCGTCCTCGTCGTCGGCTCTTCGGCCGCCGGTAAGGAATTCAACATCGTGGAAGCACTGATGCTTGCCGTCGTCCTCACGGTCTGCGCCGTCGGTGTTTTCATCTGGGCCCTCGGGCTGCCGTTCCCGCTCGTCGTTGGCTGGTGAGTCCCGGATGGAACTCTTCGACAACCTCGTCCTGGGCTTCGCCGTCGCCCTGTCGCTCGAGAATCTGCTTTACTGCGCTCTCGGCGTCTCGGTCGGAACGCTGATCGGCGTGCTGCCCGGCATCGGTCCGGTGGCGACGATCGCGATGCTGTTGCCGCTCACCTTTGCGCTCGGTCCGGTGAGCGCAATGATCATGCTCGCCGGCATCTATTACGGCGCGCAATACGGCGGCTCGACCACGGCCATCCTCGTCAACCTGCCGGGCGAGACCTCGGCCGTCGTGACCTGCCTCGACGGTTACCAGATGGCGCGCGAGGGACGCGCAGGGCCCGCCCTCTCCATCGCCGCCATCGGCTCGTTCGTCGCCGGGACATTCGGCACGCTGCTCATCGCCGTGGCCGGTCCCCCGCTTGCAGACGTGGCGCTGAAGTTCGCCGCACCCGAATATTTCTCGCTCATGCTGATGGGCCTGGTTGCGGCTGCCGTCCTGGCTCAGGGCGACATGGTCAAGTCGCTGGCGATGGTGGCGATGGGCCTGTTGCTGGGCCTCGTCGGCACCGACGTGAATTCCGGCGTGCGGCGGTTCACGTTCGATTTCAACGAATTGTCGGATGGCATCAGCTTTATCGTGCTCGCCGTCGGCATCTTCGCGATCGGCGAGATCGTGGCCAATCTCGGCGACCCGGAGGATCGCCGGATATTCACCGACCGCGTGAAGAATCTGATGCCGACCAGGGAGGACCTGAGACAATCCGCGAAACCGATCATCCGTGGCACCCTGCTCGGGTCGTTCTTCGGCGTGTTGCCCGGCACCGGACCCTCGATTGCCTCGTTCTCGTCCTACATTCTCGAAAAGAAACTGGCCAAGGACCCGTCCCGGTTCGGCAAGGGTGCGATCGAAGGGGTTGCAGGCCCCGAATCGGCGAACAATGCCGACGCGCAATGCAAGTTCATCCCCATGCTCACGCTCGGCCTGCCGTCGAGCGCGGTGATGGCCCTCATGCTGGGCGCGCTCACCATTCAGGGCATCCAGCCGGGTCCGCAGGTCATGAGCGCGCGACCCGATCTCTTCTGGGGGCTGATCGCGAGCATGTGGATCGGCAACGCGCTCCTGGTGCTGCTCAACCTGCCGATGATCGGCATCTGGGTGAGGCTCTTGCGGGTGCCCTACCGCCTGTTGTTCCCCGCCATCATGGCGTTCTCGGCGATCGGCGTTTACAGCGTCAGCAACTCGTCGTTCGACATCTACCTGACGGCCCTGTTCGGCGTCGTCGGCTTCGTCTGGGTCAAACTCGGCTGCAGCCCCGCGCCGATGCTGCTCGGCTTCGTGCTCGGGCCGTTGATGGAGGAGCACCTGCGGCGCGCCTTGCTGATGTCGCGCGGCGACCCCTCCGTATTCTTCACGCGGCCGATCAGCCTGTTCTTCATCGTCGTGACGATCGGCATCCTCGTGGCGATGATCGCGCCGGCGCTGCGGGCGAGGCGGGCCGCCATGGCATCGTAGGCAGACCCGACCTGCGGCCGGGACGTCTGGGCGTCCGCCTCGACCTCCGGCCGAAAATCAATCCATCGGCAAACACCACGGAACACGTCACAGAGAGCAAAATGCGCGGATCGAAGCTCTACGAGAAGCTGGCAGAAGCCTTTCACGCGGAGGGCACGCGCACGCTGTTCGCGCTGCTCGGCGACGGCAACATGCATTGGGCGCTCGCCCTGGAAGGGCTCGGCTGCCGGCCGGTCTATGCGCGGCACGAGCACTGCGCCGTGTCCATGGCCATGGCCCACGCCAACGCCACAGGGGAGCCCGGGGTCGCGTCGGTGACCTGCGGTCCCGGGCTGACGCAGATCATGACGGCGCTCACCACCGCGGCGCGCGCGAATATCCCGGTCGTCGTCTTCGCCGGCGAGGCACCGATCTCGTCGTCCTGGTACAACCAGGCGGCGGACCAGGCGCCTTACGTGACCGCCTGCGGGGCCAGATACATCCAGGCCCATCATCCGCCGCGCATGCTGGACCAGGTCCGGGAGGCTTTCCTGACGGCGCGCCTGGAGCGGCGGCCCGTGGTGATCGGCGTCCCGTTCGATCTTCAGGCGCAAGCCGCGCCCGCGGCCGCGGATTACACGCCGTCGACCGCCGTGATGCCGCGCGTCGGGCGCATGCTGCCGGCCCCGGAAGACGTGGTCGCCTGCGCGGAAGAAATCGGCCGGTCGGAACGCATCGTGCTGCTCGCCGGCCGCGGCGCCTACCGCTCCGGCGCAGCCGGCGAGTGCCGGCAGCTGGCCGACAAGGTCGGAGCCGTGCTCGCCACGACGCTGCCCGTGCGCGGCCTCTTCCACGACCATCCTTTCTCGCTCGGGGTGGCGGGCGGCTTCTCCTCCGACGTGGCGCGCGAGGTCTTCGCCGAGGCCGACCTCGTCATCGCCGTGGGCGCCAGCGTGAGCCATCACACGACCGACGGCGGGAAGCTCTATCCCAAGGCCCGGGTCGTCCAGATCGACAGCCGCCCGGTCGGCGTGCACCAGGGGCGACGCGTCGCCGATGTGTATGTCAGAGCGGACGCAAAGGCCGGTCTCGCGGCCGTGATCAAGGCGCTGGGGGCGTCTACCTCTCCCGGACGCCTGCGCACGCCGGAACTCGCGCATCAGATCGCCACGCGGCCTGCGGACGGTGCCACGTTCGACATCGAGCCGGGCGTCGTCGACCCGCGCGATGCGGTCCGCGCGCTGGACGAGGCGCTCCCGAAGGAGTGGCACATCGTCAACAGCTCGGGGCATTGCTCCTACTATACGACCCACATGCATGGCCGCAGCGCGGAGCGCTTCCATGCCATCCGCGAGTTCGGGGCGATCGGCAACGGGCTGTCCTACGCGATCGGCGTCGCGGCGACGTATCCGGACCAGCCGGTCGTGCTCCTCGACGGCGACGGCGGGCTGCTCATGCATGCGCAGGAGCTCGAGACGGTGCGGCGGCACAACCTGCCGATCCTGCTGTGTATCCTGAACGACGGCGCTTATGGATCAGAGATCCACAAGCTCCGGGCGGACGGGCTCAGCGACGCTGGCGCCGTGTTCGGGCGCGGAGATCTCGGCGGCATCGCCCGGGGCTTCGGTCTTGCCGGCAGCGTTGTCGACGACCTCGCGGCGCTTCCGCAGCGCGTTGCGGAATTTGCCGCAGAGCCGCGCGGCACCTTGCTGGACATCCATATTTCCGATCGCGTCATGTCGCCGGTGATGCGCCGCGCCCACCCGGCGAAGCACTGAGAGCATGTGCCCGGACTCGATCCGGGGCGGGTCCAGCTCGCCGAAGAAAATGCGTCTCTGGAGAAGCTGACGCCGATTCCCCGTAAGTGAAAAGGGCTCTAGCCGTGAGGACGCGGGAAATATAGACGTGGCGGCCACCACCTCGTCGGAGTAATCAATTGGCGCCCTCTCGCGTTGTCCAGCACCTGCGCTCGGTCACGAGCGAAGCGCATCGGCGGCTGGAAGCAAGGCTGGATGTTATCGCTCGCCTGGCCGATCCCGTTTTACGCCCCGGACTTCTTGAGCGGTACGCCGACTTGCACATTCCGGCCGATGCAATGCTCGGCAGATATCTTGGGAGCATTGACGGGCTTGATATCGGCGCCCGTCGCCGAACCCCCCTGCTTGAAGCATTCGTGCGAAACGATCCGCTGCCGACGTTTCCACGGCCAGCCAGCCGGGCACAGGCGCTCGGGATGCTTTATGTGCTTGAGGGCTCCACGCTCGGGGGGCGGTTGATCCTGCGCATGCTCGCGGAGCGCGGGATCAACGACCCGGACCTTGAATTCCTCGATCCATATGGACCGGACGCGGGCTTGCGCTGGAGGAGCTTTCTTTCGGTGCTGTCGCGCGAGACCGATCACGACGACGCTCGGGTCTCGCAGGCGGGCACAGGCGCGGTGCTTGCTTTTGCCCATGCCGAACACGTGCTCTGTGGAGACGCGGCGTGAACATGCAGGAGATCGACCTCACGCTGTGCGATCGCGAGCCGATCCATGTTCCGGGCTCGATCCAGCCGCACGGCATCATGCTCGTCGTCGACGCCGCAATGAACGTCACGCACGCCGCCGGCGATGTCGAAGCCCACCTTGGGAGGGGCGATTGGCTCGGCTCGCATGTGTCCGATCTCCTGGGATCGGCGGCAGCTGCGGAAGCGCAGGGCATCATGCGCGGCGAAGCGCGCCATGCGCTCGATCCCGTGACGCCCCCGTCCGCGCGCGGCGTGTTCGACAGCCACTTTTACCTGTCTGGCAAACGCCTCGTGATCGAGCTCGAGCCACGTGGGTCGGACGCCCGGTCGCGGGCTCTGTTGCCTCAACTCGAAGCGGCAGCCGCCGCGTTCCAGCGCGCGCCTGGTCTGCAGCAGCTGTTCCAGACCGCTGCGATCGAGTTTCGCCGGCTGAGCGGTTTTGATCGCGTCATGGTCTACCGCTTCCTCGAGGATGACGCTGGCGTCGTCGTGGGGGAGGACGCCGCGCCGGGGCAGAGATCGTTTCTCAATCACCATTTCCCCGCGACCGACATTCCGAAGCAGGCGCGGGCGCTCTACATTCGCAATCTCGTTCGTGTCATCCCGGACGTGACCTACATTCCGGCTCCGCTGCGTCCGGCCTGGGGCGAGGCAGAGCCGCTCGACATGAGCGACTCCGTCCTTCGCAGCGTCTCGCCGGTTCACCTGCAATACTTGAAGAATATGAGCGTCGCAGCCTCGGCCTCGATCTCGATCGTGAAAGACGGGATCCTCTGGGGGCTGATCGCGTGCCATCACGATCGTCCGCGGGCTCTCCCCCCGGATGTTCGCTCTGCGTGCCGTGCTCTGGCAGGTGGATTGTCCCGCCAGATCAAGGCGCGCGAAGAGACGGATGCTTACCGCGAGCGCGTGCGTCTCAGGACCTTTGAGGACGACATCGTCGCGCTATTGTCCCGTGAAGGCTCGCTTAACGACGCCATTGCCAATCACGTGGGTGAGATCATGCGGATGCTGGGTGCCGACGGCGTCGCCGTGCTCCGGGGTTCGGATCTTGTCACGGGCGGCCGTTGTCCGCCCGACGGGGAGACGCGGAAACTTGCGTCATGGGCAATCAATGAAGCGACCGACAAGGTCTTCGCCACCGACCGGCTTGGCGACCTCTACAGGATGTCGGAGGACGATCAGCGCGTTGTCGC
Organism: Beijerinckiaceae bacterium; assembly: GCA_036556825.1. Lineage (GTDB taxonomy): Bacteria > Pseudomonadota > Alphaproteobacteria > Rhizobiales > Beijerinckiaceae > JAJKJG01. The sequence goes on along the minus strand of DATBIR010000299.1, from coordinate 3,684 downwards.
CGGGGTTCTCGCGATAACGATTTCGCCGGGTGAGCCGTGGATTGTTCTCTGGTTCCGCGCCGAACAGCTGGAAGTCGTCAATTGGGCCGGCAATCCGCACAAGAGCGTGACCGAGGGCCCACGCGGCGTTCTCACCCCAAGAGCCAGCTTCGACGCGTGGAGCGAAACCGTGCGCGGTCGCTCCCGCCCCTGGACCATCCCGGAGATCGAAGCGGCCGGTCGGCTGCGGACCGCCGTGATCGGCGTATGGCAGAACCGGCGCATTCGCGACCTCAACCGCCAGCTCATGAACACCATCGAGGAAAAGGAACTGCTGATCCGCCAGAAGGAGTTCCTGATCGGCGAGGTGAACCATCGCGTGCAGAACAGTCTGCAGCTTGTCTCGAGCTTCCTGGCCCTGCAGGCGCGGGCCTCCGACGATGCCAATCTGCGCGCCGCCATCGATGAAGCGCGACGGCGCCTGACGGCGGTCTCTCTCGTTCATCGTCGCCTGTATCGCGCTGATCAGCTCGAGGCCATCGATGCGGCGCGCTATATCGACGAGCTGCTGGCAGATCTCCTGGTGTCGATGGGCGAGGACTGGCGTGCGCATGTGGCGAGCGACTTGCAGCCCGTCACGCTGCCCACCGATCGCGCCGTCGGACTCGGGCTTGTTCTCACCGAGCTTGTGATCAACGCCAACAAATATGCCTATGGCGGCGCCGCTGGCCCCCTGCACGTCACGCTTGTCGAGGACCGCAACCAGTTTCGCCTGATCGTCGCCGATGAGGGCGTCGGCCACCTGTCGACGCGCAAAGGCTTCGGCAGCAGGATGATGGATGCGCTCGTGCGGCAGCTCGGCGGCACGCTCGAATTCGAGGACAACAAGCCTGGCACGCGGGCGACGCTGGCCGCGCCGATCGCGGCCCCCAGGTGACGTTCGCGGCCGGTCTTTCCCTGCGGCACGAGAGCCGTCTCCTGCTTCGCCCGTGACCGGCACGGCGTCCCGCGGAAGGAGCCGCGACACGCCTCCATGCTCACGAGAAGCGTAGCGACAGCAGGAGGTCAGGGCTGTGAACTGGCGGAGAGGGGGGGATTCGAACCCCCGATACGGTTGCCCGTATGCCGCATTTCGAGTGCGGTGCTTTCAACCACTCAGCCACCTCTCCGCATGCCGAGGAACTTAAGGGCGGGGGTCGCTTAACACGCGCCCTCGGCTGTCAGCAAGCCTGCGCGAGCGTCCGCCGCAATCGCCCGCTTGAAGCGCTGCGCGCGGGAGCGCCCGCTTGTCCCCGCCTTGCCCGCTTTCCCCGCCTTTCCCGCTTTCCCCGCCTTCCGACGGCGCCTCCCCGCAATCACGCCGGCGACGCGGGCGCCGGGCAGCGTCCACCAGATGTCAGCAAAATAGTGCGGCGCACGGCGCTGTCGGCCGCGAGGCGAGGCCCGTCCGCGCTCGCCAAATTTCAGCAAAATAGTGGGCGGGACCGCGCCAGCCCCCGCCCGGCTAATAGGGGACGCCGGCGTCGGCGAACGAGGCGCGGGCTTTTTCGCGGATCTCGGCGATCTGGTTCTCCAGGAGCCGGAGCTGGCCGTCGAGTTCGGTCATCGAGGCGCACATGGTGGTGGCCTGCGCAAGGCCGGTTTCCGCGTCGATCGAATGCGTGTCGAGCACGACCACGGCCCGGGCGGGGATGCCGTGGCTCGGCCTGCGGAATCTCAGCTCAAGGAAGGCCATGTCCGGTCTCTCGATCTGTGTCTCTGGTCTGTCGCGACGGGCCGGACAGGGCAGGGGCCTTGTCGCCGCCGCGCCTTCCGGCGGATTGCCGGCTATGTGCCGCATCCCGGCGGGCCGGAGAAGAGGGTACGGGCGCGTCGCGGCGGCGGTGTTTTCCTTGACAGAAGCCCCCCTCGGGCGTATCTGGGCCTCCTCACGCGCGGGGAATCCCGCGCGAATTGTTTTCGTAGGCCCTTTTGGCCCGCGAGCCCCGCAACCCAACTGCCAAGAAGCCGGCCCGCCGCCCCGCGGCGAGCGCCGGGGTGAACACGAGGACAAAACGATGTTCGCAGTGATCAAGACCGGCGGCAAGCAATACCGCGTCGCCGCCGATGACGTGATTACGATCGCCAAGCATCCGGGCGAGCCCGGCGAGGCGGTCACGTTCGACACCGTCCTGATGGTGACGGGCGATGACGGCACGCAGGTCGGCACGCCGACCGTGGCCGGCATGACCGTGACCGGCGAGGTGGTCGAGCAGACGCGCGGCCCGAAGGTGATCGCCTTCAAGAAGCGCCGCCGCCAGAATTCGCGCCGCAAGCGCGGCCACCGCGACGAGCTCACGGTGGTGCGCATCACGGCGATCGGCGCCGCCGGCGACAAGCCGAAGGCCCGCCGCAGCAGGAAGACCGCCGAGGAAGCTCCGGCTCCGACGGCGTAACGGCACAGACCACGAACTCAAGGGACAGCAACATGGCCCACAAGAAAGCAGGCGGCTCCTCGCGCAACGGGCGCGACTCGGACGGCCGTCGTCTCGGCGTCAAGAAGTTCGGCGATGAGAGCGTTCTCGCCGGCAACATCATCGTGCGTCAGCGCGGCACGAAATGGCATCCGGGCGTCAATGTCGGCATGGGCAAGGACCACACCTTGTTCGCCCTCGCCGACGGTCGCGTCCGCTTTGGCACCAAAGCCGGCCGCGCCTTCGTATCTGTGATTTCCGCCCAAGAGGCGGCCGAGTAAACGGCAGAAGCTAAAGACGAAGGAGCTTCCGCCGGGTCCCAACCGAACCGGCGGATGAAAGCTCCAGGCCAAAACGGCCAAGCTCCAGTCCAGAAGGGGAGGTGGGATCCACCTCCCCTTCGTCGTTTTCGGGCCAAGGAGGCCCGCGGATCGGAGCAGAACAATGTTTCCCGACCTCACCCGTGACGACGTGTTCCGGCTTGAAACCCGGCGTTTGTGGCTGCGCTGGCTCCGCCAGGCCGACACCCAGGCCATCGTCCGTCTCGCCGGTGAGAAAGCCGTCGCCGAGATGACGGCCTTGATTCCGCATCCCTATCCGCCCGATGCCGCGACCGCCTTCGTGTTCGATTCGCGCAAGGCCAACGCGCTCGGCGACGAGCTGCGGCTGGCGATCACCGTGAAGGGGCGGCCCAACCACCTGATCGGCATGGTCGGCATCAGGCGGCTCGAGGACGCGCCGCCCGACCTCGGCTACTGGCTCGGCACGCCCTTCTGGGGCGCCGGCTACGCCACCGAGGCGGCGCGCGCCCTCATCGACGCCTTCTTCGCCTATACGGACGGGGCCGAGCTTGCCTCTTCGGCGCGGGTGATCAATCCGGCCTCGCGGCGCGTCCTGGAAAAGTGCGGCTTCGCCCATACCGGGTCCGGCCTGATGCCGTTTCCCGCCCGCGGCGGCGTCTTCCCGGTCGACCGCTTCCGGCTCGACCGGCGCGCCTGGGAGAGCCTCAAGACGTGGAGCGAAACCGGCCTCGTGCCGCATCCGCGCCACGACGACGGCCAGCTCGCGGTCGCATCATAGGCGCGGCGGGGTGGGCCATGGCCCGCCCCGCCGGTCCTGGCGAAATGGTGGCCACTTCCCCGGGTCATGCTCTAAGATGCGCGGGCGGTACGCGCATTGAATCCGAACGAGACCGACGATGCCTGTGTATCATTATTTCCGCTCGACCAGGCGCCAGGACGTGATGGCCTTC
>DATBIR010000298.1:0-3117 GCA_036556825.1 Beijerinckiaceae bacterium | reverse complement strand
ACCTTGACGTTGAAGAGGCGCTCCACGGCTTCGCGGATCTGCGGCTTGGTCGCCTTCTTCCGCACGCGGAAGATCACCTGATTGTGTTCGGACGCGATCGTCGCCTTTTCGGTAATCACCGGCGCCAGGATCACGTCATAAAGCTCGGCCTCGTTCATTTGAAGCGCTCCTCAATCGCCTCGAGGGCGGCTTTGGTCAGCACCAGCTTGCGGCGCCGCAGAATGTCGTAGACGTTGAGGCCGGCGACGGCGAGAACGTCGATATTGGGAATGTTGCGCGCGGCCAGGCTGAAATTGCTGTCGAGCTCCCTGCCGCCGATGATCAGGGCGGAGTCGAAGCCGAGGGTCTGGAACATCGCCTTCAGCTTCTGCGTCTTGGGCTCGCCGAGCTCTGCCTTGTCGAGAATGATCAGCTCCTCGGACTTCACCTTCGCCGACAGAGCATGCTTCAGGGCGAGGGCGCGAACCTTCTTCGGCAGCTCGATGGCGTGGCTGCGCGGCACCGGGCCGAACGCCTTGCCGCCGCCGCGGAATTGCGGCGCGAGCTTGTTGCCGTGACGGGCGCGGCCGGTGCCCTTCTGCTTGTACATTTTCTGGTGGCGGCCGGACACCAGCGACCGGTCCTTGGCGTGATGCGTGCCGGCCTGCCGCTTCAGGAGCTGATAGCGGACCATGCGCTGCAGAATATCGGCGCGCGGCTCCAGCCCGAACACCTCGTCGGGCAAGTCGACGGTGCCGGCTTTCTTGGCGTCGAGCGTCGTCACATCGGCTTTCATGGCTCAGCCCTTCCCGTTGCCGCCGCGGATGGCGCCCGGCTTCGGCGCCCCTTCGGGCATGCCGGATTTCACCGCGTCCCGCAGCATGACCCAGCCGCCTTTGGCGCCCGGAACCGAGCCGCGGACCATGATCAGGCCGCGATCGGCGTCCGTCTTCACGATCTTCAGGTTCTGCGTCGTCACCCGCACGTCGCCCATGTGGCCGGCCATCTTCTTGCCTTTGAACACCCTGCCGGGGTCCTGGCGCTGGCCGGTCGAGCCGTGGCTGCGATGCGAGATCGAGACGCCGTGCGAGGCGCGCAGGCCGCCGAAATTATGCCGCTTCATGCTGCCGGCGAAACCGCGGCCGATCGAGGTGCCGGTCACGTCGACATACTGGCCTTCGATGAAGTGATCCGCGGTGATCTCGGCGCCGACATCGATCAGATTGTCCGGCGAGACGCGGAACTCGACGACCCGGCGGGCCGGCTCGACCTTGGCGACGGCGAAATGGCCGCGCTCGGCGCGCGTCACATTCTTCACCTTCGCCAGACCGGCGCCGAGCTGCAACGCCGTATAGCCGTTCTTTTCCACCGTGCGATGAGCGACGACCCGGCATTGGTCGACCTTCAGAACCGTGACGGGAACATGTTCGCCGCCATCGGTGAAGATCCGGGTCATCCCCAGCTTCTGTGCTATTATTCCTGACCGCATCGAGCTGCCTCGGAGTCCAAATCTTTAGAGCTTAATCTCCACATCGACACCGGCCGCCAGGTCGAGCTTCATCAAAGCGTCGACGGTCTGGGGGGTCGGGTCGACAATGTCGATCAGCCGCTTGTGCGTGCGCATTTCGAACTGCTCGCGGCTCTTCTTGTCGATGTGCGGCGAGCGGTTGACGGTGAACTTCTCGATCCTGGTCGGTAATGGAATGGGCCCGCGCACCTCGGCGCCGGTCCGCTTCGCGGTATTGACGATCTCCTTGGTCGAGGCGTCGAGAATTCGGTGGTCGAACGCCTTGAGCCGGATGCGGATATTCTGGCCTTGCATGTCCATTGCCTCGAGGATGGAGCACGGGGGAGAGAGCCCCCCGCGCCCCTGTCGATATCTATTTCATAATGCTGGCGACGACGCCGGCACCGACGGTGCGGCCGCCCTCGCGAATGGCGAAGCGAAGCTTTTCTTCCATGGCGATCGGCACGATCAGCTCGACCTCCATGGCGACGTTGTCGCCCGGCATCACCATCTCGGTGCCCTCGGGCAGCTTGACGACGCCGGTCACGTCCGTGGTGCGGAAGTAGAATTGCGGCCGATAGTTGGTGAAGAACGGCGTATGACGTCCGCCTTCCTCTTTGGTGAGGATGTAGGCTTCGGCCTTGAACTGGGTGTGCGGCGTCACGCTGCCGGGCTTGCAGAGCACCTGGCCGCGCTCGACGGCGTCACGGTCGACGCCGCGCAGCAGGCAGCCGACATTGTCGCCCGCCTGGCCCTGGTCGAGCAGCTTGCGGAACATTTCGACGCCGGTCACCGTCGTCTTCGCCGTCGGCTTGATGCCGACGATCTCGACTTCCTCGCCGACCTTCACGATGCCGCGCTCGATGCGGCCCGTCACCACCGTGCCGCGGCCGGAGATGGAGAACACGTCCTCGATCGGCATCAGGAACGGCTTGTCGATCGGGCGCTCCGGCTGCGGGATATAGCTGTCGACGGCAGTCATCAGCTCCAGGATCGAGCTACGGCCGATCTGATCGTCGCGGCCTTCGAGCGCGGCGAGAGCCGAGCCCTTGACGATCGGAATATCGTCGCCCGGGAACTCGTAGGAGGAGAGCAGCTCGCGCACTTCCAGCTCGACGAGCTCGAGCAGCTCCGGATCGTCGACCATGTCGACCTTGTTGAGGTAGACGACGAGGGCCGGAACGCCGACCTGGCGGGCCAGAAGAATGTGCTCGCGGGTCTGCGGCATCGGGCCGTCGGCGGCGCTCACCACCAGGATCGCGCCGTCCATCTGCGCCGCGCCGGTGATCATGTTCTTCACATAGTCGGCATGGCCGGGGCAGTCGACATGGGCATAGTGCCGGTTCGCCGTCTCATATTCGACGTGAGCCGTCGAGATGGTGATGCCGCGGGCGCGCTCCTCGGGGGCCTTGTCGATCTGGTCGTAGGCCTGGAAGGTCGCGCCGCCGGTCTCGGCGAGGACCTTCGTGATCGCAGCCGTCAGGGTCGTCTTGCCGTGATCGACGTGACCGATCGTGCCAACGTTCACATGCGGCTTTGTGCGTTCGAATTTTGCCTTGGCCATCTGGCTCTCCGTCTCTTCTCGCTTTCAGCTCCAACTTCAGGACCGCTAGGCGAATTTCGCCTGGACC
>DATBIR010000297.1:0-74000 GCA_036556825.1 Beijerinckiaceae bacterium | reverse complement strand
GCCGCGTCGCCTTGATCGATCCCCACGACCATCCGCAACGCCCGTCGACCTCGCCGCGCTCGATGGCGAGCGTCATGTCGTTGCCGCCGGGGTAGCCGGTGACCAGCTTGAGCTTGGCGCCGAACAGGTTGCGGATGAGCTTGGCGTACGTGTCCGGGTCGGAACCGGAGGCTTCGCCGGCGAGCGTGAACGGCTTCGTCTGGGCCTCGTCGAACGTCTTGACGGGCGCCTTGGCCGACAGCGCACAGACGCTCAGCTCGTTCGAGATGCTGCCGATCCAGCTGAACTTGTCGGCCTCGTAGCGGGTGTTGGCCGTGCCGATCAGCGGCTCCATGGGAATGCCGCGGCTGAACGTGCCGAAAACGGTGCCGTCCTTGGCGGCGACGCCGTAGATGTAGTTCGCGGCCGCGACACTGCCGGCGCCGGGCATGTTGTTGACGACCATGGTCGGCTGGCCCGGGATGTGCCTGCCCATGTGGCGGGCGAGAGCGCGCGCGTAAAGGTCATAGCCGCCGCCGGCGCTGTAGCCGACGATCACCGTGACGGTCTTGCCCTTGTAGAAGTCGCTCACGGCATCGGCACGAGCGGCGCCGGCGCAACTCGCGAAAAGTCCAAGCGCGAACAATGCGCGCGTCATGCGCATCGGCGTCTTGATATCGATCATGATGCTTCCTCTCCTATGAAACAGTGCTTGCACTGAACCTTCCTTCCGTCTCCCGCTCATTCCTGCAGCGCCTCCTGGCGCGTCGCGCGCACGGCGGGCGCCGCGACGATCACGAGCAGGAAGGCCGCGATCGCCAGGAAAGCGGCGCTGATCGGCTCCGTCAGGAACACCGTTGCGTCGCCGCGCGAGATCAGCATGGCCCTGCGGAAATTCTCCTCCATCATCGGGCCGAGCACGAAGCCGAGGATCAGCGGCGCCGGCTCGAAATCGAGCTTGACGCAGATGTAGCCGAACACCGCGAAGGCGCCGAGCACGTAGAGGTCGAAGGCGCTGCTGTTCACCGCAAAGGTGCCGATGCAGCAGAACACCAGGATCGAGGGGAACAGGAAGCGATACGGAACCTGCAGGAGACGCACCCAGAGGCCGACGAGCGGCAGGTTGAGCACGACCAGCATCAGGTTGCCGACCCACATGCTGGCGATCAGGCCCCAGAACATGTCGGGACGGTCGGTCATGACGCGCGGCCCCGGGGCGATGCCGTGGATCATGAGGGCCCCGATCATCATCGCCATGGTCGGATTGGACGGGATGCCGAGGGTCAGCATCGGCACGAAGGAGGTCTGCGCGCCGGCATTGTTGGCCGCTTCCGGGCCGGCGACGCCGCGGATGTCGCCCTGGCCGAACCGGCGCGGCGGGCGCGCCAGCTTCTTCTCCACCGTATAGGCGGCGAAGGCCGCAAGCAGCGCGCCTCCTCCAGGCAGGACTCCGAGCAGCGATCCGAGCCCGGTGCCGCGCAGGATCGTCGCCGTGCAATGCCTGATGTCGCTCCAGGTCGGCCAGATCGAGCCGACGCGTGCCGACAGGGTTGTCAGCTTCTCGCGCTGCTCGAGATTGTGCGCCACGTCGGCGATGCCGTAGATGGCCATCGACAGGGCGACGAATTCGATGCCGTCCGCGAGCGGCTGGAAGCCCATGGTGAACCGGCGCACGCCCGAGTTGACGTCGGTGCCGACGAGCCCGAGCAGCAGCCCGATGAGGACCATGGCGATCGCCTTCACGAGGGAGCCGTGGGCCAGCACGACGGCAGCGACCAGCCCGCACACCATCAGCGAAAAATATTCGGCGGGCCCGAATTGCAGCGCGACGTTGGCGAGAACCGGCGCCGCGAAGGCGATCAGCAGGGTGGCGATGCACCCGGCGAAGAAAGAGGCGATGGCGGCGATGCCGAGGGCCGCACCGGCCCTCCCCTGCCTGGCCATCTCGTGACCATCGATGGCGGTGACCACCGACGACGCCTCGCCCGGGATGCGGATCAGGATCGCCGTCGTCGAGCCGCCGTATTGGGCGCCGTAATAGATGCCCGCCAGCATGATCAGCGCCGCGACGGGCGACAGCACGAACGTGATCGGCAGGAGAATGGCGACGGTCGTGACGGGGCCGATTCCGGGGAGCACGCCAACCAGCGTGCCGAGCAGCGTGCCGAGGAAGCAGAAGCCCAGATTCTCGGGGCGCAGGGCGACGCCCATGCCGAGCGAGAGGTTGGCGAGCACGTCCATGCGGCGCCTACAGGCCCGGCCAGAGCTTCAAGGGGAGCCCGAGCGCGTACACGAATACGATCACCGAGAATGCGACGAGGGCGACGGAAAGCGCGATACCCTCGCCGATGCGGAAGTCGGGTCCGGCGCGGGCGCCGATCAGCGCCGCCAGAGCTCCCGCGACGACGAGCCCGAGCCAGTTGATCAGAAGCCCGAACAGGACGATGGCCGTGACCAGCATGGCGAGCGGGCCGAGGCGCAGGACAGCGATGCGGGCGCCCTCGATGTAGAAGGAGCGAATGACCAGGACGGCGCCGACGCCGGCGAGGACAAGCGCGAGCAGGGACGGGAAATAGCCCGGCCCCATCGCGTTGGCGCGGCCCATGGCGTAATTCTGCGCCTGAAAAAAGAACGCGCTTGCCAGGGCGACGCACAGCACACCGGACCAAAAGTCCTTGGGAGCGCGGATCATGAGGTCACAACGGGTTTTCCGAAACGGCATGCAGCGCCGCCACGCGCAGCTCACAACGGGCGCGTTCCGGCCGACCGGGCTGACGGCCGGCCAGATTCGCGCATGACGTCAACGGATCACAACTGGATCTTGGCGTCCTGGATCACCTTTCGCCAGGTCTCGAACTCGTTGCGGATGAACTGCACGCCTTCCTCGGGGCTCGTTCCGCGCGGCTCGACGCCGACCTTGGCGAGCGCAGCTTTGGTCTCCGGATTGGCGAGCGCCTTCTTCAATTCTGCGTTCAGGCGCGCGACGACGTTCGGCGGGGTCGCCGCCGGCGCGAAAATGCCGAGCCAGAGATCGACCTCGAAGCCGGGCAGGCCGGCCTCGCTCACGGTCGGCAGGTCCGGATAGGCGGGCGTGCGCTTCGGGCCGGTCGTGGCGATGGCGCGCACGCGGTTGTCGGACGTGAAGGGCTGCGCCCCGGCGATGCTGCTGAAGGCGAACTGCACCTTGCCGGACATGATGTCGGTGAAGGAGGCGCCGATGCCCTTGTACGGGATGTGCGTCGCGTCGACGCCGGCGCGCAGCTTGAACAGCTCACCGGCGAGATGCGGCGTCGTGCCGACGCCGGCCGACGCGAAGTTCAGCTTGCCGGGATTGGCCTTGCCGTAATCGATCAGCTCCTTGAAGGTGCGCACCGGGAGCGACGGCGACACCACCACCACCTCGGGCGACGAGCTGACCACCGAGACGGTCTTGAGCTCCTTGAAGAGATCGTAGGGAATGCTCGGCTGCAGGGTGGGATTGATCACCACCGCCGGGTCCATCAGCAGAATCGTGTAGCCGTCGGCGGGCGCCTTGGCGACATAGTCCGTGCCCGCAATTCCTCCGGCGCCGGGCCGGTTCTCGGCGACCACGGGCTGCCCCATATTCTCGCCCAGCCGCTGCGCCAGCGTGCGGCCCACATAGTCGATGATCCCGCCAGGCGCGTAGGGAAGGATGAGGCGGACAGGCTTGCTCGGATAGTCCTGGGCAGACGCGGCCGAGGCGGTGACGACCAATGCGGCGGCGATCACGAGACCTTTGATACCAGGCATCCTCATTGACTTTCCTCTCCCCGAGTTGTGCGTCATGGCGTCAGTCGCCCTGATCGTTTCGCCTCCGGCGCAGCGCACTCTGCGGTGAGGCGAACGCGCGGCTGCGGCCGTGCAGAACCTGCACGCAAGGCTCGCTCCATGTCAATTTGCGGCGTCATGAAGCGGGCTGGCCTGCTCGAGGGCCCGCAGGGTCGTGGCCCGGACGAGGTCCCGCTTGTCGTCCGCGGCCTCGGCGGTGTCCTCGGCCGGATCGACCTCGCCGCGCGCGAGCTCGGCTGCCGCCCGGAAGGTCCGCTGCGACGGTTCCCGGCCGGCGAGGTACTCCTCCACCACGGCCAGGCGGCGCGGCATGGCCTCGACGGCGCCGACGCCGACTCGCGGGTTGGCGATCACGCCGTCAGCCAGCTCGAAGGCGGCAAGCGTCATGGCCTGCGCGAAATCGCCGGCGCGGCGGCTGAACTCGTAGAAGCCGAACCGCGTCGCGGGCGCCAGAAGCGGCAGACGCGCTTCGACCAGCAGCTCGTCGGGCCGCAGCGCCGTCGTCATGATTCCGTGGAAAAAATCCGCGGCCGCGATCGCGCGGCGCGCCCGGCTGCTGTCGACGACGAGGATGGCGTCGAGCGTTGCCGCCACCAGGCACCACTCGGAGGCAGGATCGGCGTTGGCGAGACTGCCGCAGAAGGTGCCGCGCGTACGGATAGGATAATGCGCGATGTGGCGCACCACGGCGCCGAGCAGTTGCTCGAGAGGACCTGGTCCCGACGGCCGGTGAAATGCCGCGTGGCGCACGCAAGCTCCGATCGCAAGCGCGCCGTCGGCGAAACCGAGACGCGCAAGCTCGCCGATGCGGTTGATGTCCACGAGATGCGACGGGCGCGCCAGCCGCAGCGCCATCGCCGGGACCAGGCTCTGCCCTCCCGCAAGCACGCGCCCGTCGTCCGGCCCGACCTCGGCGAGGAGCGAGGTCGCCTCCTCGACGGTGCGCGGCTCGTGATGGACGAAAGCGGCAGGCTTCATGAGGCATCGGGTTGTCGCGCCGGTCGTGCGTTCTCAGCCGGGCGGCGCAGGTGGAGGCGGGACTGGTGATGCCCGATCGATGCGGCTTCGTAAACCCGCGGCGCAGTCTTCGCTCGGCAAGGCGCCTCGGCGAAAGACCGCTCAGGCCGCACGAGGCGCATCAGCGGGGTTGCCGAGCAGGCTCTGCGCCTCGAGTCCGAGCTCCGTCAGAAGCCATTCGGTGAAAACCTTGAGCGCATGCCGCTGGCGGACGTAGCGTGGAAACACGAGGTTGTGGCCGACATACCGGACCGCCACCGAATTCTGCTGCAACGGCATCACGAGGCGTCCCGAGGCGAGCTCGCGCTCGGCGAGGCGCGTCGACTCCAGGGCGACGCCGAGGCCCTCTATGGCCGCCGCGATGGCCAGGAAGCTGCGGTCGAAACGACTCCCGTTCGGCGGAGGCGCGACCAGTTCGTTGGCGGCGAACCAGTCCGCCCACTGGATCTGCTTGCTGTCGCTCTGGATCAGCACATGGCCCAGCAGGTCCGACGGCGTGGCGATCGTCGCGGCGACATCGGGCGCGCACATCGGCGCGATCGTCTCTTCGCCGAGCGGCACGACGACAAGCCCCTCCACCCGCGGCGGCCCGTAGACGATATCGGCATCGAACTCGTCAGCGCTGAAGCGCGTGTAATCGGTCCCAGCCGCGAGACGAACCTCGAAGCCGGGATGACGCTTGAGGAAATCGGCGAGTCGCGGCGTCAGCCATTGCGCAGCAAAGCTCGGGGCGCAGTGCAGACGCAGGAGCTTGGGGCCGCGGGTCGAGACGACGTCCATGCCACGCCGCAACTCGTCGAAGGCCCGGCTCACGTGGCGCATCAGCACCTCGCCCTCGTGGGTCAGATGAATGTGGCGCGTGTCGCGCTCGAACAGCGGAATGCCGAGCGCCTGTTCGAGCTTGCGGATCGCGTGGCTGACGGCGCTCGGCGTGAGGTTGAGCACCAGGGCAGCCGACCGGAACGAACCTGTCCGGCCAGCGGCCTCGAAGGCCCGCAGGAAGGAAAGGGGCACATGCTGAAGCATGACATTAGTGAACTAGATTCAACACCCGTTGTAAACATCGCGTTTGTGCGGGCGCGCCGTCCGCCGAATAGTCCCTCCAACAAGACCAACAACAGATTTGGAGGAACGATGCTTCTTCAAGGCAAGACTGCCGTCATCTCCGGAGCGGCGAGCCCGCGCGGGATCGGACTGACGACCGCCCGTCTGTTCGCGGAGCACGGCGCCAGGGTCGCCATCCTCGACCTGGACGAGCAAGGAGCAGAGCAGGCCGCATCTTCTCTCGGAAACGGCCATCTCGGCATCGGCTGCAACGTCGCCGATGCCGATGCCTGCAGGCGCGCCGCCGACATCGCCATCGAGGCGCTCGGGCATGTCGACATCCTCGTCAACAATGCCGGCATCACGCAGCCCGTCAAGACGATGGAGATCGACGAGGCGAGCTGGCGCCGCATTGTCGACGTCAACCTCACCGGCGTCTTGTATCTGAGCCAGGCCTTCATCCCGCACATGCGCTCCCGCCGCGCGGGCTCGATCGCCTGCATGTCGTCCGTTTCGGCACAGCGCGGCGGCGGCATCTTCGGCGGTCCGCACTACTCGGCAGCGAAAGCCGGCGTGCTGGGGCTGGCGAAAGCCATGGCGCGAGAGCTCGGGCCCGACGGCATCCGCGTCAACTGCGTCACGCCCGGCCTGATCCAGACCGACATCACCGGCGGCAAGCTCACCGACGACATGCGGCGGGACATCCTCAAAGGCATTCCGCTCGACCGCCTCGGTGACGCCAGCGACGTGGCGGGCGTCTACCTGTTCCTCGCCTCCGATCTGTCCGCCTACGTCACCGGCGCGGTGATCGACGTCAATGGCGGCATGCTCATCCACTGACACCACCGCGCGCAACGGAGACCAGGATGGAAGCCCCGACGATCATGCTGGCCAACGCACCGACGCTCGCCGACAGGGCCTGGCGCATCCGGCGCAATGCCCTGCGCATGGGCGAGGTACAGGGCCAGGGCTACATCGCCCAGGCGCTCGGCATCGCCGACGTGCTGGCCGTGTCCTATTTCCACGCGCTCACTTACCGGCCGGAGCAGCCGTATTGGGAGGAGCGGGACCGCTTCCTGCTGTCGATCGGCCATTACGCCATCGCCCTCTACGCGGCCCTGATCGAGGCCGGCATCATCCCGGAAAGCGAGCTGGAGACCTACGGCACCGACGACAGCCGCCTGCCGATGTCGGGCATGGCCAGCTACACGCCCGGCATGGAGATCAGCGGCGGCTCGCTCGGAATTGGCCTCGGCATCGCCGTCGGCATGGCCCTCGGGCTGAAGCGCAAGGCTTCCAGGTCGTTCGTCTACAATCTGATGTCGGACGGGGAGCTGAACGAAGGCCCGACCTGGGAAGCGGCGATGTCGGCGGGGCACTGGCAGCTCGGCAACCTGATCTGCATCGTCGACGTCAACCAAATGCAGGCCGACGGTCCCTCCACCGGCGTGCTCAACTTCGAGCCCTTGCCGGCGAAATGGGCGGCATTCGGCTGGCACGTGCAGCGCGTCAACGGCAACGACATCGACGCGCTGGTGAAAGCCTTCGATGCCGCGCGCGCGCTCGCGGACACGAAGCCGCGCGTCATCATCTGCGACACCAAGATGGCGAAGGGCGTGCCCTTCCTCGAGACGCGCGACAAATCGCACTTCCTTCGGGTGGAGCCACACGAATGGGCGCTCGCCATCGACGCGCTCGATGCGGGGAGGTCGTCATGAGCAAGCGGGGACCCTGGCGCGGCGGCGCCGCACGCATAGACAGCTCGCGCGGGGCGAACGATCCATCGCGGCCGCGGCTCACCACCTCGGCGATGATCGCATCGCTTGCCGCCGAGGGCCAGCGGACCAGCCCGGCGCCGTTCGGACGCGTACTCGCCGAGATCGCGCAGAGCCGCCCCGACATCGTCGGCATGACGGCCGACCTCAGCAAATACACGGACCTGCACGTCTTTGCCAAGGAACATCCCGACCGCTTCTACCAGATGGGCATGGCCGAGCAGCTGCTCATGCTGGCCGCCGCCGGCATGGCGCATGAGGGTTTCGTGCCCTTCGTGACGACCTACGCGGTCTTCGCCTCGCGCCGGACCTACGATTTCATCAGCCAGGGGATCGCGGAGGAAGGCCTGAACGTGAAGGTCTGCTGCGCCTTGCCCGGGCTGACCACGGGCTACGGGCCGAGCCACCAGGCGACCGAGGACATCGCGATCTTCCGCGCCATGCCCGACCTGACCGTCGTCGACCCCTGTGACGCGCTCGACACCGAGCAGGCGACGCATGCGATCGCCGCCCATGACGGGCCCGTCTACATGCGCCTTCTGCGCGGCAACGTTCCACTGGTGCTCGACGAATACGACTACAGGTTCGAGCTCGGCAAGGCGAAGCTGATCCGCGATGGCGCCGACGTGCTCGTGATCTCGTCCGGTTTCATGACCATGCGCGCGCTCGAGACGGCGAGCCGGCTCGAGGCCGACCGCGTCGGCGTCGCCGTTCTGCACGTGCCGACGATCAAGCCGCTCGACGTCGATACGATCGTATACGAGGCGCGACGCGGCGGTCGCCTGGTCGTTGTGGCCGAGAACCATTCCGTGATCGGCGGTCTCGGCGAGGCGGTGGCCGGCACGCTGCTGCGCGCGGGCGTGGCGCCGCGGCGCTTCACCCAGATCGCGCTGCCCGACGCCTTTCTCGACGCCGGTGCGCTGCCGACCCTGCACGATCGCTACGGCATCTCGGCGTCGGCGATGGCGCAGAACATACGGCGCCAGCTCTGACCTGCGTTCCAGCAATCAAGAATCGGGAGGACGAGATGATACATACATTCAAACCTACGCGCCGCGCCGTGCTGCTCGGCGCCGCCGGCACGCTCGCAGCTCCGTCGGTCCTGCGCGCCCAGGGCCAGGTGCGCCTCACCCTGGGACACGGCGCCGCGCCCGGCAATCCGCGCAGCGTCGCCGCCGAACGCATGGCAACGCTCCTGCGTGAGCGCAGCAGCGGCCGCATCGAGCTGCGCGTGGCCGGCTCGGCCCAGCTTGGCGATGACGCGGCGATGCTCACGGCGCTGCGCACCGGCACCCTCGACCTGTCGGCCAACAGCCAGGGCGCGTCCTCGGCCGTGCTGCCCGAGTTGGCGGCCCTCGGGCTTCCCTTCCTGTTCCCGAACGCCGCCGCCGCCTACAAGGTCGTCGACGGCAAGGTCGGCGAGGAGCTCGCGGCGCGCTTCGACAAGGTTGGCCTGATCGCCCTCGGCTGGTGGGACAACGGCATCCGTCATGTCACCAACAGCAAACGCGCGATCACCCGCCCCGAGGATCTTCGCGGCCTGAAAATCCGCACCCCACCCGACCCGATGACGATCGACATCTTCCAGGCGCTCGGCGCGGCGACGCAGCAGCTCAATTTCAACGAGCTTTACGTTGCGCTCCAGCAGGGGGTCGTCGACGGCCAGGAAAATCCGCTCGCCAACATCCATTCGTCGAAGCTGTTCGAGGTGAACCGCTTCATCTCGCTCACCGGCCACAAGTGGGAGTGCAATCCCGTCCTCGCCTCGCGCATCGCCTGGGGCCGGCTGCGGCCCGAGGACCGGACGCTCGTGCAGGAGGTCGCGCGCGAGGCGACGGCGCTCCAGCGCAGCCTGTCGGAGGACATCGACACGCGCCTGCTCGCCGAGTTCAAGGGCAATGCCGCGGTCTCCATCAACGAGGTGGACCAGGGCCCCTTCCGGGCCGCAACCGCGGCCGTGGCAGACCGCTGGGAGGCACGGCCGTTCGGCGACTTCGTGAAGCGGCTGCGCGCCGCGGTGGTGTAACGTGGAACGATCGTTCCACACCGCGCCGGTCACGCTCGGGGAGCCCGTCGCCCTCCCCCAGCCGCCGCCGCGCAGCGCCCTGCTGGTCGCCGCCGACAGGATCGATCGCGGCGTAGCCCTCGTCTGTCAGGGCGTGCTCCTGGTCACCGGCATCGTCCTGATGGGCGTGCTCACCGCCAACGTGATCGCCCGCTACGTGCTCGCGACCGGCGGCTTCGACTGGGCCGAAGAGGTGCCGGAGCAGGTCTTTCCGTGGTTCATCATGGCCGGCGTCGCGCTCGCCGTGCAGCATGGTGGACATATTGCCGTGGAGTGGCTCCTCGGCCGGCTCGCACGCACCGGAACGCGCATCGTTCTCCTCTTCGGTCATGCGCTGGTGATCTGCGCCTACGCGTTCCTGTCCTGGCAGGCGCTCGAGGTGGCCGACATCGTCTCGATCGAACGCAGCCCGGCGCTCGGGCTGCCGAAGACCTACGGCTACTGGGCGATCGCCGCCGGCTGCGCGCTCGTCGCGCTCTCCAAATCGATGGTTGCGATCCGCCTGGCGCTGATCGGCCCAGAGGCCATGCCGCGGCCCAGCCCCGAGGAGATTCCGACATGAGCCTTGTCCTGGTCCTCGGCTTCGTGGCGCTCATGGTGGCGGTCGTGCCGGTCGCGCACGCGCTGGTCATCGCCTCCGCGCTGGCGCTGCTCTGGGACGGACAGCTCCCGGTGATGCTCGTCGTGCAGCAGATGTTCCAGCAGACGCAGTCCTTCCCGATGCTGGCGCTGCCGTTCTTCATCCTGGCCGGCACGCTCATCATGGAGGGCCGGCTCGGCGAGGAGCTGCTGCGCTTTTCGGGGGAGCTGATGCAGCGGCTGCGCGGCGGCGCGCTGTCGACCACGGTGGTCGGTTCGGTCGTGTTCGGCGGCGTGTCCGGCAGCGCCGTCGCCAATGCCAGCGCGCTCGGCTCGGTGCTGATCCCGTGGCAGAAGCGCCAAGGCTATCCGGCGGGCCTCTGCGCCGCCAACAACGCAACCTCCGCGGTGATCGACATCCTGATCCCGCCCTCGATCCCTATGATCCTGTATGCCGTCGTCAGCGGCGTCAGCATCGGCGACCTGTTCATGGCCGGCGTGTTGCCGGGCCTTCTCATGGCGGCCGGCTTTGTCGGCGTGTGCTGGTGGGAGGCGCGACGCCTCGGCCTCGGCGCCGAGGCGCCGCCGCTCGACATGCGCCGGGTCGCCCGCCTCGCCGTGCTGGCAACTCCGGCGCTGGCGCTGCCGGTGCTGATCCTGGTGGCGCTGCGCTTCGGCTTCGCCACGCCGACCGAGATTGCGGTAATGGCCGTGCTCTACGCCCTCGCGGCGGGCCTCCTGCTCTATCGCGACATGTCCTGGGCCCGCTTCCGCAAGGCGATGATCGATTCAGGCATCGCCACCGGAATCGTCATGATGGTGATCATGGGCAGCGCGGCGGCGAGCTGGATACTCACCTACGACCAGGTGCCGCAGCGCTTTGCCGAGTGGGTGTCCGCGACCCTGCACGCGCCATGGCTTGTGATCCTGGCGATGAACCTGATCATGCTGGTGATCGGCGGCCCGCTCGACCTCGCGCCGGCGATCCTGCTGCTCGCGCCGATCTTCGTGCCGCTCGCGCAGCAGATCGGCATGGACCCTCTCCAGCTCGGCCTGATCATGGTGCTGAATCTCGGCATCGGCCTCTACACCCCGCCGGTCGGGACCACGCTGTTCATCTCGTCGACGATCGCCGGCAGCACCATGGGCGAGACGACCAAAGCGCTTTGGCCGTTCTTCTTCGTTGCGCTCGCGCTGCTGGTGGCCATCAGCTACATTCCGGCTCTCACGATCCGGTTCTGAGCCTCGGTCCGGACGCTACAACGGGCACCAGGCGACGATCTTATCCGCGTCGACGGGTTGGCGCTGGCAATGGCTTCGCGGAGCCGGCGGATGTCGGAATGCTTGCCGTGACGCGCCCCCTCCGTCGGCGGCGAGCCTGGAGCCCGTCGCCATTGAGGTCGCCCGGCATGAGGATCTCGCTGAACACGAGATCGATCTCCTTGTGCTTTCGACCAGGAATCCTGATTGCGGCTGCTGCACCGTTGGCGCGAATGACCGTGTCGTCATTCCTATGTGCGCCGAAGCACACCGGCCCCCCTCCCGAGCGCGTATCCTGCGGATACAGTTCTCGGAGATGTATCATGTTGATCGGCGCTTCGGATGGACACGGCTTCCGCTACGAGGTGATCGAGTGGACCGACGGCTACCTGGTCCACGCGCGCGACGTCGACACGGGCGTCGTCGAGGACGCCGAGACCAAGGTTTTCCGCACGGCGGCCGTAGCCCTGCGCTATGCGGACATGTCGGCGGCCTTCGACCGTCTGGCCGCCGCGCGGATCGCGGGTGAGCCGACCGAGGCTTACGAGGCCGAGCTGGAAGGGCTCAAGGAGCTGTACGACGGTCTCAGCCGCCGCCTCGGCGACGACGGCATGGCCGCGCACGTCCTGATCGCCTGGCATGAGAAGTCTTCGGCGGCCGAACGGCGCCGGTATCACTAACGCGGAGATCGGTCTCATGAAGACGGCTTCAACGGTCTAAGCCGCGCCTGCCGACACGCCTTCACCCGCACGCCCCACCCCTCTCGCCAGGCAGGATTGATTCAGATTGAATCGATCCTGTCCTGATCCGTTGTGTCGCATGATCTTCTCGGCAAAGCGGTATCCACTTTGCGCGATCATGCTCCGATGCGCAGGCGCCGCCTGCGACGCCACGCAGCAGCAAGCCGGCCGCCCGCGGCCACAGCAACGACAACGTGCGCTCCGAGCCGCGCAGGCGGTTCGGCGGGGTCAGCAGTCCGGCTTCGGCCGCGAATGCGGCGCATTCGGCATCCGCGAGTTCGTCAACATCAAATCGGTCTACGCGCGCCCGCTGGAGCGGCGCGAGCGTCCCAGCATCGCGCAAGGCGGGGCTCGGCCCTTGCCTCGTCCCTGCGCCCGGCGCGGTGGACAAGCGCCGCGCCCGCGATTAAGCGCAAGGCCGGGCAGTCAGGGGGAGCAGATTCTCGTCAATGCATGACAAGGTCGGAGATGTGCCGGTCGAAAGGACCGGATCGCTGCGGAGCGTGTTCGGCTCGTTCCTGAAAATCGGTTTCACGTCGTTCGGCGGCAGCGCGCAGGCGCTCATGCATCGCGAAGTGGTCGAGCGGCACAAATGGCTCGACGACACGGCCTTCATGGCAGGCCTGGCGATCGCGCAGGTCCTGCCGGGCGCCAATCCAGTCAATCTCGCGCTCTATCTCGGCCTGAAGGTGCGCGGCACGGCGGGTGCGGTCGCGGCCGTGCTCGGCATGGTGATCCCGGCATTCTGCATCATCATGCTGATGGGCTTTGCGTATCGCAGATTATCCGGGTTTCCGGTGACGCATTTCGTGCTCGGCGGGGTGGCCGCGGCGGGCGTCGGCGCGACGCTGTCGGTCGGCACCAAGGTGGCCGCCAAGCTGCCGAAAGACCTTGTCCTGATTGCCATCGCCCTGGCCATCTTTGTGACGGTCGGCATTCTCAAATGGCCCATGGTCCCGGTCGTGCTCGTTGCCGTGCCGCTGAGCATCGGCTTCGTCTATGTCTCCGAACGCGGGGTGCGCTGATGGACAACCGCCTTGTCGCGCTGTTCGCCGTCTTCGCTCCGCTGTCCCTGCTCTCCTTCGGCGGCGGGCAGGCGATCGTCGCGGATATCCAGCATCAGACCGTCGACGTCTACGGCTTCCTGTCCAACCAGGAGTTCGCGGACCTGTTCGCGATCTCGCGCGCCGCGCCCGGGCCGAGCACGCTGATCGCGGCGTTGATCGGCTACCACGTGGCCGGCTTTGCCGGCGCCATCGCCGGCTGCCTTGCGATCTACGTGCCCTCCTCCGCCCTGGTCTACGGCGCCGCCAACTGGTGGCAGCGGCGCGGAGCCTCGCCGCTCAAGCGCGCCGTCGAACGCGGACTGGCGCCGATCGCGGTCGGGCTCATCTTTGCCGGGGCGCTGTCGGTGCTGCGCGCGTCGCATGCGGGGATACTGGAACTGCTGACGGCCGCCGTCACCGCGCTCATCCTGTTCAGGACCAGGTTCAGCTCGTATTTCCTGGTGCTGATCGTCGCGCTCGTCTTCCTCGCCATCTACGCGGCCGGCCTGTCGGGCCTCGGTGCGTTCGGAGCCGACCTTCTCCGCTGATTCTGTCCGCACGCGGGAGTGCTGCAACCTGAAGCGCGCCCCGCTACATGGTCAGCGTGGGCGTCAGCGCGGCCCCCGGCCGCTCATGTCGCAGGGTCTACGCAGCGCGCACAGTGCCGAGGAAATCTGCAAGCTCCCTGCTGAGCGTCTGGGCGTTGTTGGCGAGATCGGTGGCAGAACCAAGGACCTGAGTCGCGGCGGCACCGGTGTGGGCCGCGGCCTGGCGCACGTCCTCGATATTGGCCGTGACCTCCTCGGTCCCGCGCGACGCCTCGCCTACGTTGCGTGCGATCTCACGGGCCGCGACCTGCTGCTCTTGAACCGCTGCCGTGATGTTGTTCGCGGTTGCGCTGACCTCGTCGATGGTCCCGGCAATGCTTCGCATCGCCTGGACCGCCTCGTCGGTGGCGGCGCAGATCTCGGCGATCTGGCTCTCGATCTGCTGCGTGGCGGCAGCGGTCTGGGTCGCCAGTGACTTGACCTCGGTTGCCACGACCGCAAAGCCCCTGCCGGCGGCGCCCGCCCGCGCCGCCTCGATCGTCGCGTTGAGGGCGAGAAGATTGGTCTGAGCGGCGATCTTCGTGATCAACTGCACGATGTCGCCGATCCTCTGGGCGCCCTCGCTCACCGCCGCTTCCGTTTGAGCGGTCGCATCGCGCACACGCGGTTCGGTTGTGAAATCATGCCGCCAAGCTGAAACTCTCGCGGCCGTTTGCGCTTTATCCTTCGTGACAGGTTGCCAACCGTGGCGGGAAGGAAGCGCGGATAGCGGAGGTCATGCGATGAAAGTCGTTAAATCAGAGGCTTTTCTGCCGCGAATCAATGCGGTTCCGCGCGTCGTCACGACGACCGCGGTCGCGCGCGTGCTTCTGCGCCTGTATGCGCCCACATTGGAAGAGCCGCTGCCGGACGACCTCGCCGCCCTGGTCGATCGACTTGATCAACGGAACGGGATGGGCGGCTGAAGCGTGAGCGATGCAGACTAAATCGAGCGCCTCGATTCCTTTCAATCTCATAATCGTATCGGCAATGGTCAGCACGTCGCCGGATCCTGCTCCGGAATCCGGCCGCCCTCGCTGACGAGTCTGACGTGCGGCCGGCGCCGCGGCGCTCAGGCGGCAGCTTGCATGTCAAACGGGGAGGACGGCACGGGCAATTCGACTGAGGGCTTGCCCGATCCTGTCGACAGACCGCCCTGGCGGAGACGCTCGGTCACTCCGGGCCGATCTCCAGCGCACTTCCCTCGCTAGCCTCGAACGGGACCCTCCTGTCGTCGACCTCGACCACGTAGCTGCCGGGCGGCATCGAAATGCGCGAGGTCACGGCATCGAAACTTTCGACCGGCTTGCCGTCGGCGGTCACCACGCGTGCCCGCCGGTACTTGATCCCGGACTGCATCACCACGCTCGCCAGCGACAGCGTCGTCGTGGCGCCGCCGTCGATCTTGACGAAGGGCCAGACGAGTCCCCGGCCGCCGACCTGAAGATCGTAAAGACCGGGCATGACGCTCGCGGAGGAACTCATGCGGTTCATGTCCGCGTGTTTTTCACCGGTCTCCGTGTCGATCAGCCTCGCCGTGTTGTTGCCTGCGATATTTTCGACGCGCACCACGCCCGGCGAGATCACGGTCGTCTCGCCGCCGCGCACTTCGATCGCTTTCCAGCGGGCGGGGCCGAACTGCACCTCGTAGATGCCGGCCGGCAGCGTGACCTCGTGATGGGAGCTGTCGAACGAGCCGACCTGCTGGCCCGTCTCGGCGTTGAATACCGCGTGCGCGCCGAGCCACGTGGCGGACGTGGTGCGCAGTTTGCCGGGCTGCGGCCGCGCCGGGAGCTTCACCACCTGCTTGCAGGCGCTGAACGCCGCCTTCAGCCGGTCCGGCAACTCCGGTCCGACCGGCGCGTCGAAATACGTGCCGCCTGTCGTCCGCGCGACGTTCTGCAATTGCATCCGCGCGGCCGTGTCGACGACGAAGCCGACCGTGTGGATGGTGATGCCCTTCGCGGCGAGTGCCCTTGCCGCCAGCAGCGGATCGCCCCGGCAGGTTTCCTTGCCGTCGCTGACGAGCACGATCACACGCTCCCTGGCATTCGCCGGGAAGTCCGCCTGCGCCTGCTCGAGGGAATGGGCGATCGGCGTATATCCTTGCGCCTTCGCGTCCTCGACGCTGGCGGCGATCGCTGCCGCGTCCGCGGGCCCCGAAGGTACGGCGAGATGCGTGTCCTCGCAGTTCTTGCGGCTTGCCGGAGATTGCGCGCCGTACAGGCGGAGCGAGAGCTGCGTCCCCGCCGGCGTCGACCCGGCCACGTCCTTGATGGCGCGCCGCGCCACCTCGATGCGCGTCTCGCCGCTCGGCAGCCGGGCGTTCATGCTGCCGGAGGCGTCCATGACGAGAGCGATCGTGCGGCCGGCGCTCGTGCAGCTTGGTGGCGCTGCCTTGGCCGGCTGCGACGGCGTGCGCGCGGCCGGCGGCCGGGATGTCTGGGCCAGGGCAGCCGCCGGAACGAGGGCAGCGGCGATCAGTGCTATCCGCGGGACTCGCATGCCGCCTCCATCTCGTTGGCGCAGCCAGCCTGACGGGCCAGGAAGGCCGCAGGTTACCAACAACAGTCTGCGAGTAAAGCCGTCCTACCGGGGGCTTGCGGCCCTGTATGCGTCACAGCATCGGCCGCCACCTCCGAGCGGAGGACCACGCCCCGAAGGCCCACGCGTTACCGCATCGGTATGGCGGCCATCAGCCCGACGACCGTCACCATGACGGCGAGAAGGAAGACATAGCGCAGGCCGTTGCGGGAGCCCTGGTCCCTGGCGTTGAACCAGGGCCGCCCGCGTGCGTCCGCGCAGATGAGCACGACGAGGAGCAGAAGCGGGCCGAACAGAAAATACAGGAGCTGCATGGCCCGTCGGCTATAGCATCATTGCCGGAGGAGCAGCCAGCGGCGGATGCAAAGCGGCGGCGGCCCGGCGGCCGTCGCCCGCAACTCTCAGGGCCTTCGTTATGCTTCCGCGCCGGCAAAAAGGCTTTTCTTGATGACCGCGTGCACGCCCCAGTTGCCATCGACGACCTGCGTGATGCCGAAATCGACGCCGACCGAGATCAGCGTGATGGCCTCGTCCTCGGTGAGCCCCTTCGTCGTCATCAGGAAGGTCCGCATCTTGCGGAAGGCGTCGCGCAACGCGAGATCGACCGACGACTTCTCATAGATGGTCTGCTGCGCGGTCGGGCCGAGATCCTGAAGGTAATTGGCGAAGCTGAACCCGTGCAGCACCCACTCGTCCTGCGTCTCCAGCAGCGGATGGCTGAGCCCGGCGAGCGACGTGCCGTCCAGGCTGGGCTGTTTGTGGACGATGATCTGAAAAGTCCCCGTCAGCGAGCATTCGATGGCGGTGCCGCAGATTTCGGAGTCGCCCTGCGACGCGTGCGGGTCGCCCACCGACAGCAAGGCGCCGGGAACCGCCACCGGGTAATACATCGTCGCCCCCTTGCCGACGCGCCAGTTGTCGATGTTGCCGCCGAAATAGCCGGGTGGGATCGAGTCGACGTAGTCCGCCTCCTTCGGCGCCACGCCGATGACGCCGAAATGCGGCCGGATCGGAATGCGCACGTTTTTCAGGACGCCATGGTTTTCCTTGACGGTGCCGTGGTCGACCGGCACGCCCGGATAATCGATGGTCTTGTGCACGACGCCGAAAGGATCGGTCTGCGGGGTCCATTGGAAATTGTAGACAGCCTTGGCCCAGTTGCGCTGGCCGGTTGCGTCGATCTCGAAGATGGTGATGACCTCGCGCGGCCGCGGCTCGGTGATCAGGTCCTTGTAGTGGAAGCCCCACCAGGCGGCGGCGGTGCTGCCGAACGACCTTCCGGCGTAGGCGGCGTTGGCGGACGGGCGCGGCTTCACGTCCATGATCCGCACCTCGAGGATGTCGCCGGGCTCGGCGCCTCGCACATAGACCGGGCCGGTGCAGATGTGGACGCCAAAGCCTTCGCCCGAGCCGCGGCCGAGCAGCTTGCCGTCCACGGGGCCGGCGCCGCGGCGGTCAACCCCCTTGCGTTCCTTGGTCCACAGATAGACGCTCTCGGCGCCCGGATCTCCCTTGATCATGCGGGCGGCGTCGTCATTGGCGTGATGCGTCAGCGTCTCGATCGTGACGTAGTCACCCGAATCGATCTCGACGGCCGGCTTGAGGAGCTTGCTGAAATAGCCCCAGTGGACGGTCTCGGCGCTCGCCGGCAGGAAATGGTGGTTCGGCTTGCCCTGGCGGGCCGCCGCCGTCTGCGCGGCCGCCGGCGCGATCATCGATGGGCCGCCGGCAAGGGTGGCCGCGCCGGCCGCGCTGACGAAGGCGCCCTTCAGAAATCCGCGCCGCTCGCTGTCGAGGTCGTCGAGAAGCTTTTTGTGGTGGAGCTCGAAGTCCGGGCATTTGTGGTCATCGCCTGCGCACATGGAACCCTCCCTGGCCGAGCTGATGTCCTCGGCCGATGCAAGTCTGCTCCGATGCAAACCGGCTGCCAACTCGAAGCGATGCCTGCATCCGAGAGCAGCCGCGCATGGGCGATCCCGCATTAACCGAGGTCGACGCGCAGCCTGTGGACGGTCTCGGCAAGACCGGAATTTGCCACCGCGACCGTGCTAAATGGCTTCCCCCACCGTCCGCGAGGAGGCGAATGACACTCGGTATCGACATCGGCACGACTTCGACCGGAACGACCGCGACGCTCGACCTCGAGGAACTGCTCGCGACACGCCTGCTCGTGCAGGGCAATTCCGGGTCTGGGAAGTCGCATCTGCTGCGCCGGCTGCTCGAGCAGAGCGCCCCCTGGGTGCAGCAGGCCGTGATCGATCCGGAAGGCGACTTCGTCACGCTGGCCGACCGATTCGGACACGTGGTCGTCGACGCGGACCGCTCGGAAAGCGAGATCCAGCGAATCGCCCGGCGCGTCCGCCAGCACCGCGTGTCGGTGGTGCTCAACCTGGAGAATCTCGACGCCGAGGCGCAGATGCGTGCGGCAGCGATCTTCCTGAATGCCCTGTTCGACGCCGATCGCGACCAGTGGTTCCCCATGCTGGTCGTTGTCGACGAGGCGCAGCTGTTCGCGCCGACCGCGAGCGGCGAGACCTCCGAGGAAGTGCGCCGGCTGTCGCTCGGGGCGATGACCAACCTGATGTGCCGGGGCCGCAAGCGCGGGCTCGCCGGCGTGATCGCCACGCAGCGGCTCGCCAAGCTCGCCAAGAACGTCGCCGCGGAAGCCTCGAACTTCCTGATGGGGCGCACGTTCCTCGACATCGACATGGCGCGCGCCGCCGACCTGCTCGGCCTGGAACGGCGCCAGGCGGAAATGTTCCGCGACCTCCAGCGCGGCCAGTTCGTGGCCCTCGGGCCGGCCGTGTCGAAGCGGCCGCTGTCGGTGCGGATCGGGCCGGTCGAGACATCGGGGCGCAGCGCCAGCCCGGTGCTGCTGCCCCTCCCCGCCGACAAGCCCGATGCGGGCGAGCTGCTGTTCGCGCCCGCCGCCGAGGACGAGCGGGAGAGCAGGCTTACGCTCGTGCCGCGGCCGGCGCGCCCGTCGGTCGACGACGTTCTGGTTCAGCTCTCCGACTTCCGGCCGCCTCCACCGGCGCCGCCGGGGAGCGAGGCCGGCCCGACCGACGCCGCACCAGCCGAGCCGCCGCCGCCGATCGGGACGGTGCTCGGCGAGATGCTGAGCGAGCCTGAGGCGGCAACGCGCACGACGGCGGTCCTCTACCAGGATTTCACGACGCGCATGCGCCGCTTCGGCGGCACGCCGCCGACCCTGGCGCAGTTCAGCCGGTCGCTGGCCATCGCCCGGGCGGAAGCGGGCCAGGCCGTTCAGGAAACCTTAGAATGGCAGAGGGCCCTCGCCTGCACGGCCGATCTCGCAGAGGACCTGCACGGTGTCTTCCTGGCGATCGCGCGCGCCGCCATCGAGGGCGCCCCCTGCCCGTCCGACGAGGATCTCGCCGCCGTTTACGGCACCACCTCGCCCGGCCGCGCGCGGCGCCTGCTGCTCTACCTCGAAGAGCGCGGGCTGATCCTGAGCCGGACCGACTTCCGCAAGCGCAGAAGCATCGCCCTGCCGCCGCTCGGCGTCGAGACGGCGCCCGGCCTACCCGTCGCCGCGTCGGCCGCAGGCGGGCGATAGCCCGATCGTGACCGAGGCGTCCTGAAGCGTCTCTTCAATCCCGATGACGCCCTCGCTAAAAAGCGGCAATTCGCGGAGCCAAGGGAGGGTCCAATGAGCAAGCTGCTGCGCGCCTGCGTCGTTGCAACGGGATTGGTGCTGATGGCGGGCGCCGCCGCCGCCCAGAGCAACCCGCGCTACATCCAGTTCACGCCCTCGGCGACCAAAGGGGCGCTCTACGCGCCGGATGCGGGACCTGCCGCGCGCATCGCCTTCCTGGTGGTTCACCGCACGTCGAACTTCATGAACTCGATCGCCAACCGCGAGCTTGCGCGGCGCGGCTTCATGGTGCTCGGCATGAATCCGCGCTCCGACAACAACGAAGCGGCGGTCAATTTCGAGGAGATCGCCCTCGACATCAAACAGGGCGTCGCGTTCCTGAAGAAGCAGCCGGGCATCCAGAAGGTGGTGCTGATCGGCCATTCCGGCGGAGGGCCGTCGACGTCCTTCTACCAGGCCGTCGCCGAGAAGGGCCCGGCCTACTGCCAGGGCCCCAACAAGCTCACGCAGTGCGGCAACGATCTTGCCGGCTTGCCCGCCGCCGACGCGCTCGTCCTGCTCGACGCCCATCCCGGCAACACGGTCAATGCGTTGCGCAGCCTGAACCCCGCCGTCACCGACGAAAACAGGCCCAACGAACTCGATGCCGGCCTGAACCCGTGGGATGCGAAGAACGGCTTCAATCCCAATGGCGACTCGACCTATTCGCAGGAATTCCAGGAGCGCTACTTCAAGGCGCAGGCCGCGCGGATGAACCGGCTGATCGACAAGGCGACGAAAATCCGCGAGGCCATCAGACAAGGCAAGCACACGACCTCGGATGACGACGTCTTCGCCGCCTATCGCGACCGCGCCCGCCTGTCCGATGTTTCGACCGGCGTGCATTGCTGCACCACGCGGCCGCAGAAACTGCTCAAGGACGACGGCACGATCAGCACCGAGGTGATCAGGACCGTCCGCGTCCCGACGCCGGGCAACGCCAAGCGCGACGCGACGCTCGACGGCAGCCTGTTCCTGACGGTGAACTCATTCCTGAGCGCCAACGCCATCAGGGCGACGCATTCGCTCGACGGCGTCGACTGGTGCTCGAGCAACAACTCGACGCCGTGCGCGGTCGAGTCCATCACCGTGCCAACGCTCGTCGCCGCGATGGGCGCACACTATTTCATCACCGACGGCGAACTCATCTTCGACCGCTCTGCCAGCAAGGACAAGGATTTCATCGTGGTGGAAGGCGCCGTGCACGGCATGACGCCGTGCAAGCCCTGTTCTGCGGCGACGGGCCGGTCTTACGACAACGCGACCAGGAATCTCTACGACTACATCGCCAAATGGACCAATGCGCGATTGTGATGGCCACATAGGAGCGCAAAATCGACGGGCTGGAGCACGATCGGGCGACGTAGATGCCGCTCGCCGGGAAGATCATGCGGCTCAATCAGAAACGGAGCGGGATCGATTAAGATCCGAATCGATCCCGCGCTCGTCGCAGCGGGGCCCATCCTGTCGGTGCTCAAGCCGAGCGTCAGGACGGATGAGGCACTCGCAAGAGGAGTGCCGATCGGGGCGCGGTCTACATCGCGGCGGATGGCACCTCCGCCGACGCCGCCTTCCGCCGCCTGAACAGGAACGGCCCGACCATCGTGGCAATAATGATGAGAAGCATCAACGTTCCAGCCGGGCGCAGCAAGACATCCGACACGCCCTGGTTCTCGTAGATCAGAATGGCGCGGCGGAAGTTCTGATCGACAAGGGGGCCGAGGATCACGCCCATGATCAAGGGCGCCAGCGGGATGCCTGCCGCCATCAGGATCAGGGCGGTGACGCCGAAGATAACCATCACATAGATATCGCTGATGCTGTTCTGCGCGGCAAAGGCGCCGAGCACACAAATCGGCAGGATGCTCGGCAGCAGCAGCCGCCTTGGAATCGACAGCAGATAGACGGCGGGATGCGCGAGCGAGTAGGCCACGAAGCCGAACAGGATGCTGGTGAGGAGGAACGACGCCAGCGTGAATTCCAGCACGCCGGGATGATACATCTGGATCATCGGCCCGACGGCGACGCCTTGCAGGTTCAGCGCTCCCATGAAGGCCGCGTCGGCCGTTGCGCCCGGCACCGCGAGGATCATGGTCGGGAGCAACGAGCCGCCGATACTCGAGCTGTTGGATGTGTCGGCAGCGATGATGCCGCGATATGATCCCTTGCCATAGCGCGCCGCCTCCTCCGGCGACGCGGTTTGTCGCGACACCGCGTAAGACACATACGCGGCGGTATCGGCTCCCGCTGCAGGCAGGATGCCGATGAACGTGCCGATGCCGCTGCTGACGAAAATCGAACGAATATTCTCGACCAGGGCTCGCCAGTGCACGGACATCCGGTTCATCACCGCACGGTCGCCATCCTTCTCGAAGATGAGGCCACGTGCGATCTCGGCGAAGCCGAACAGGCCGATAAGGACCGCGACGAAACTGAGCCCACCGTAAAGTGACGGCAACCCGAACGTAAAGCGCGCAGCGCCGGAGATGGGATCGACGCCGATGAAGGACAGCGACAATCCAATCAATCCCGCAAGCCACCCCTTCAAGGGGGGCGCGTCGGAAATGGAGCCGCTGATCATCACCCCCCACAGGCCGAGCAGGAAGATCTCCCACGCGCCGACGCCCATCGAGATATCGACGACGTGGGGGACGAGCAGGATCAGCACGAGAGCGCCGACGACATTGCCCAATGAAGACGCCATGATCGCCGTTCCGAGCGCCCGCCCGCCCTCGCCGCGCCTGAACAATGGGTAACCTTCCATGGCCGTGCAGGCAGCAGCGGGCGTTCCCGGAATATTGATGCATATCGCCGAGATCGAACCGCCGTAGACGCTCCCGACATAGACCGCGAGCA
Organism: Beijerinckiaceae bacterium; assembly: GCA_036556825.1. Classification (GTDB taxonomy): domain Bacteria; phylum Pseudomonadota; class Alphaproteobacteria; order Rhizobiales; family Beijerinckiaceae; genus JAJKJG01. Next base: position 51,040 of record DATBIR010000297.1, on the reverse strand, counting down.
GGAACGCGATCGCGTCATTAAGACTGAGGCCGGCTGAGAATCCGACCAGCAGCGCCATGGCCATCGTGGTGGATAGCGCCGGCATCGCACCCCAGATGATGCCGAGCGCAAGCCCGCCAAGCGTGTAGAGCAGCACGGACCAGCTAAGAACCTCGGGGATCGCCGCGACCGTCGTCTGCAAGGTCTCCATGGATCGCTCTCGTTTCGCCGGCTGCCTTAGGGAATCAACGTGTGAAACAAGTGGCGGAAGACGAATGGCAGGATGAGCGCGACGGCAATGGGAACGGTGGCCACCACCGGCCAGCTCGCTTTGCCGAAGAACTTGAGGGCCACGGTCAGCATCACGAAAGTTGCGATCTCGAAACCGACTATCGGAGTGGCAACGGCATAGAGAATGCTGAGGGTCGTCCAAGCCGCGAGGCGCTTGAAGTCACGCCGATCCCCCGTCAGCGTCTCGGAAGCGGGGCCGTCAGGCCCAGTCGCGCTCCTCAAGCGACGGACATCACCCATGATGACGAGCCCGGCGACCACCAGAATCGCAATCGCAACGATCAGTGGAAACAGCCCTGCCGAGGTCGAAAGCGGGCCCCGGAGGAGGCGGACGGATTCGACCGTCATTGCCAAGGCGCCGATCAAAATGGTCGAGACTACGATCAGCGATACCACCGCGCACCTCTCTGCCGCAGAGACCGGCTGCAATCACCGGGGCCGTCGCCTTCGCCGCTTTGCCGCGCGAAGCGCACTCGCACGACTGCAGGTGATCGAGACGTGCTCAGCATGCAGGGACCATGCGCCTCCGGACCTGTCCAGTCGGTCAAAACTAGCGAACGCAAGAGCGATGCCCGAATATTCCACCCGTGCGCCCGACGCGCAATTCCGAGGTCCAGACAAAATCGTTATCGGCCCCGATAAATCGCGTTATGGATGCGTTCCCGGGGGAAAGCGCCATCAACATTCAGGCGGCGCGATCTCGACGGGGGCATGCGCCGCAAATGCTCCGGCCTGGAAGAATTTCTCCACTTCCGTGCGGAGAATCTGCGCCACCGCCTCGACCGCGCGTGAACGGGGTCGCGACGCCGAGCCCACGAGGATGATCGGGCGGGTGATGTCCCCCATGCTTGCGACGGCGACTTGCCGTGTCTCGATCTCACTGCGGAAGAACCCGACCGGGCAGAGCGTGACGCCGTGCCCGAGGTTCGTCATCTCCTTGATGGCATGGATCGCGTCCATCTCGACCCAGTAGACATTCTCCAGCTTGTCCGGGATCACGGACCGCACCAGACAGCTCACCTGGCAGGTCATCAGCAACGGCATCGTGCGCCACCAGCGCGCGCCGTCGCGGCGCAGCTTGTCGATGACGTCCGGGCGTCCGATCAGCGCGATGTCCTCGTGCCCCAGGCAATGCCTGTCGATGCCCGGTCCGCTGAACTCCTCGGCAACGATGCCGAGGTCCAGATCGGCCTCGATGATCGACCGCTCCAGGAACAGGCTCGTACCTTCCCGAATGGTCAGCGAGACGTCAGGCAGTTCGTGCCGCAGCCTGGTGAGGATCCGCGGCGTCAGCATGCAACTCAAGGACGGCGGCGCCCCCACGATCACGCGTCCCTTGGGCGACGAGGCCCGGGTCTGCATCTCCTCGCGCGCGAGATCGAAAGCCTTGTTGATCCTGTGGGCGTGGCGAAGAAGAACCTCGCCGGCGTCCGTCAAGCGGACATGCCTGCCCATCCGCGTGAAAAGCTCGGCGCCGAGTTCCTGCTCGAGCAGCGCGATTTGGCGGCTCAGCGCCGGCTGGGCGATTCGCAGCTGGGCGGCCGCTTTTGTGAAGCTGCCACACTCGGCAATCCTGGCGAAGTAGAGAAGCTTCTTACGATCCATGGCCTTGTTTCTCTGGTACACATCTCCACGGCGCCGGCATCTGTCGAACGGCGCATGCAGAACCGCTACCCGATGCGCCCCCCTCGCCGGAGAGAATTCATGAGTGACGAACTTTGCGATTTATCCGCGCGTGAACTTCATGAAGCATACCACTCTCGCGCCGTGTCACCAGTGGAGGTCGCCACGGCGGTCCTCGCCCGGATCGACCATCTGAACCCTCGGTTTAACGCCTTCGCGTCCATCAACCCGGACGTGACGATGGAGATGGCCAGGAGCTCGGAGAGCCGATGGCTGCGGGATGCGCCGCTCGGACCGGGGGACGGCATCCCGACGACCATCAAGGATGTGATGCAGATAAGGTCATGGCCCACCCTATGCGGGTCGAAGACCGTCAGCCCCGACCAGCCCTGGACATCCGATACCGCCTGCGTCGCGCGCCTGCGGGAGGCCGGGGCAGTCTTCGTCGGGAAAACGACGACGCCGGAATTCGGCTGGAAGGGCCTCGGCGACAGCCCGAGGCATGGCGAGACGCGAAATCCATGGGACCCCCGCCTGACGCCAGGAGGCAGCAGCGCGGGCGCCGGCGTCGCCGCGGCCTTTGGCCTCGGTGTCTGGCACGCCGCGTCCGATGCGGCCGGGTCGATCCGGATACCCGCGGCATTCTGCGGCGTAGTCGGCTTCAAACCGACCTATGGCGTCGTACCGTTGTTTCCCGCGAGCGTGTTCAGCGGCCTCGGACACCACGGGCCGATCGCGCGGACCGTCCGCGACGCCGCCGGGATGCTTGCAATCATGAGCGGCGCAGACCCGCGCGACGGCGTTGCGGCGCCATCCTGCGCACGATCTCTCGACATGCCGGCCTGCACCGACCTCGCAGGACTGCGGATCGGCTATGTGGCGGACGCGGACTTCCCGACTGATCCGGACATTCGTCGTCTGACCGACCTGGCCGCGCGCAACCTGCAGGAGCTCGGCGCCCATGTCGACGACATCGATCTCGATCTCACGGAAGCGCGGAGCCAGATCGAAATCCAATGGCAGGTCGGCTGCGCCCTGTTGCTGCAGTCCATCCCAGCCGCGGATCACCATCTTGTCGACGCCGGCCTCGTTCGCATGGCGGAGGCAGGGGAACGCGTCTCCGCGACGCAGTTCCGCGCCGCGCAGCTGGCGCGTGAGCAGCTCGCGACAAAGCTCAACCTGCTTCACGAGCGGGTCGATCTTCTCGTCACGCCGACCGTGCCGATTCTTCCATTCGCGCTCGGGAGCGAGACGCCCGCGCAGAGCCGCTTCGCTGCGTGGCTTGATTGGACGCCCTTCACGTATCCGTTCAACCTTACCCAGCAACCGGCGGCGTCAGTTCCGTGCGGCCTCACGCCTACGTCACTTCCTGCCGCACTGCAGATCGTCGGCAAGCGCTTCGCCGATGCCCTCGTCCTGCGGGCCGCGCACGCATTGGAGCAGTCGCTGAGGTGCTGCCTGACCGATCGCTTGCAACAGTTGCGCGCGACTTCCGAGCCATGAGCGGCGACTGGGAAGAAGACGCCGTCAACTTGCGCTAGACTGTAGAGGCGCGGCGATGCCGAGTTTGTTCTCTTTTGATACCTTTTTTGTATGGCGGCTACGATTGCAACGGGGAATGCCGGATGGCATCACTTCTCATGTTGTCCAACTCGTACGCATGCGGACGAATCCGCGTGCATGGCGAAGGCGGGAATTTGCATGAGCTTAGTTGAGGATGCGATCGGCCATGTGACTCAGGATTCCGTCGCGGAGCTGGTCACGCAGATGATCGATATCCCGAGCCCGGTCGGGGGAGAGAAGGCCCTCGCCGAATATCTGGCAAACAGGTTCGGCGCCGTGGGGCTCAAGACCCGGCTGCAGGAAGTCGAGCCCAACCGATACAATGTCTACGGCCTGCTCGAAGGTACCGGCAACGGCGCCCGGCTGATGTATGCCGGGCATCTCGACAGCGCCTATGGGGGAGATGAAGAGGGCATTCGCGACCTCGGTCCCGGATACCAGCCGAAGGCCTGGACGGACGGCGAGTGGATTCATGGTCTCGGCGCGTACAACATGAAGGGCGGTCACGCTTCTGCGATCATCGCCGTCGAAGCACTTGCCAGGGCGAAGGCACGCCTGCCCGGCGACCTGCTCATCGCAGGCGTCGTCGGCGAAACATGCCATGCGAACGTCGCACAGTATCAGGGGTCAAGATACCGGGGGTGCGGCGTCGGCGCCCGCTTCATGGTTGCCAACGGCATTTCCGCCGACATGGTCGTCATTCCCGAGCCGACCTCGAACAGGATTTCGGTCGCGTCCGGCGGCTACGTCTTCATGGAACTCACGACCCGCGGCAATCCGGGCGCCACGTACCGTCGCGGAGGCTCGACCGTCCAAGTGAAGCCGGGCGAAGACGCGATCGAAAAGATGCTGACGGCGATCCCCGCGCTCAAGGCCTGGGGAGAGCACTATCTCTGCGGCTGCCAGTACAAGGGCGAGCCCGCGGGCAACGTGAACATCATCGCAATCGAGGGTGGCCATCCCTTCCGGCCAACGAAGCTGCCGAGCTTCTGCCGTCTCTATCTCGAGGTGGGCATCATGCCGGGACAGGAGCACGTGGAGATCGTCGACGGCGTCCGCGAGTGCGCGCGCAAGCTGCAGCGGGAGAACCCGACGCTCGCGATCGAAGTCGAGGTGGTCCAGATCGCGCACACCGCGGAGGTCTCCACGAACGAGTATGTCGTGCGCTCGATAGCCGCCGCCCACGAGGCAACGTGGGGCGCCCGGCCGGAGATTACATGGGACGGATGGTATGCCGATACGGCGCCACTGACCCGCGCAGGAATCCCAGCCATCTGCTACGGGCCGCAAGGGCGCATGCGCGGCGGCGGCTCAGGATATTATCCAAAGGAAGGGGAGCATGTGAGCGTCGTCGATCTCACGCGCGGCGCCGAGGTTTTCATCCGCGCGGCGCATGATGTCTGCACGAAAAGCCGCAGCGAGGTGCGTAACAATCAGCCGTCGGGCACGGTGGTCATCTGAGCCAAGCGGACCCCTTGTCCGCCCGATCCGAGCCAAGCCTGGCGGCGTGTGTCGCGAAACGCAAGGGAGCCAGACGAGGAGAGGACAAATGCACAGATACCCCCACAGGCGCGGATTCCTGCTGTCGGCCGCAGGATTCGGCGCAGCCACAGGATTGGCCGGCAAAGGCATCGCGCCCGCAGCAGCCCAGGGAAGCTGGAAGCCGGAACGCCCCATCCAGGTCGTCATCCAGTTCGCGGCCGGAGGCGGCACCGACGCGGTCATCCGCACGGTCCTCAAGGAGATCGAGCCAATCCTCGGCGTGCGGATCAACGCCACGAACACAACCGGTGCGCTCGGCTCCGTAGCCACGCAATACGTTCTGTCGCAACCGGCCGATGGCTATACCTGGCTCGGCGCCGGGGGCTTCCTCGACTATCCGCGCATCCGCGGGATCGACACTGCCGTTTCATGGAAGGACTTCCAGTTCTTCCAGATGGCCACCTCGCTCGCCAGCTGGGCAACCCATCCGGATTCGCAGTTCAAGACATTCCAGGACGTGATCAACTTTGCCAAGGCCAACCCGGGCAAGCTGCGCGTGTCGTCGGACGGGCTTGGCGGTCTCTGGCACGAAGCGATGGCCCTCGTCGCATCCAAGGCCGGCTTCGACTTCTCGAACGTACCGTTCGACGGAGGCGCCCCCGCCACGATCGCCGCGGTGCAGCGCGAAGTGGATATTGCAGGAAGCGGCCTGCATGAACAGATCCAGTTCATCCGCTCGGGAAAGTTGCGGCACCTCGCTACGTTCACGGCTGATCCCGTCAAAATCGACGCCAAGACCGAGCTCGAGCCGGTGTCCAAATATGTCCCCGAAGCGGCTGCATTGGCGCCGTTCGGCGCCGTCTACAACATCGCCTTGCGTCGCGAAACGCCACAGCCGATCCTGCGCGCGGTCGAGGCAGCCATCGCCAAGGCCGTGGCGTCTGACGCGCTGAAGAAGGCCCTGAACCAACGCTTCATTCAGCCGGAGTTCGTGTCGGGCGCCGAGATCGACAAGAAAGCGGCGCAGCTCGAGACAACGCGCGCTTCCCTGTTCAAGCAGCTGGGCTTGAGCCAGCGCAGCGCCGAGCAGCTCGGGCTGCCTGAACCGGACAAATTCCAGCAATGGTGGCCGCCCAAGGACTACCGGCCGGCCTTGTGATCGCCGGCCGCACGGCTCTGATGCCGCTGGCGGCTGTTGCACAATGCCGCCGGCGCGCAGCCGCATGAGCCAGCCCACTGCCTCCGACGGGGAACTGGCAGAGCTCACGCTCGTCGAGGCGAGCCGTGCCCTGCGCGAAAGCCAGGTCACGGCCGAGGCCTATGCTGCCGCCCTGCTCGCGCGTCACGCCGCCAACCGGCATCTCAACGCGTTCATCTCGATCGATCCTGCGCTGGTGCTTGAAGCGGCGCGCGCCGCCGATCTCAAACGGGCAACAGGCGCGGCTCTTGGGCCGCTTCATGGCCTGCCGCTCGCGATCAAGGACAGCATCAACACCAAAGCGCTGCCTACGAGCGCCGGCACCCCTTCCCTCAAAGCCTTCCGACCTCGCCGTGACGCCGCGGTTGCAGACCGCCTCTTCGGATCGGGGGCGATCCTGCTCGGCAAGACCAATCTGGACGAGCTCTCCTTCGGGTGGACCACCCATAACGTCACGTTCGGGGCGACCCGCAATCCCTATGACTCCTCGCGCATTCCCGGTGGAAGCAGCGGCGGCACCGCTTGCGCCGTCGCCGCACGGCTCGCACCCGCTGGCATCGGAGCCGACACCGTCGGATCGGTGCGCGTGCCGTCGGCACTATGCGGCATCGTCGGCTTCCGCCCGACGCCCGGGCGCTATCCAGGCGAGGGCATCGTGCCGATCGCACCGACGCTCGATACACCGGGGCCTATGGCGCGCAGCGTCGCCGACATCGCTCTTCTGGACGGCGTCATCTCGGGCCGTCGCGTGGGCTCGGCGGCTGCCCTGAAAGGCGTGCGCCTAGGCCTCTCACGGAAACTACATTTCGCCGATCTTGACGCCGCGCTCGAAGAAACTATCGAACGTGCCCTGGCGAAACTGCGCGAGGCCGGTGCCACGCTCGTCGAGGCGGAGCTGCCGGAGCTCACGGCGATTCTCGAAACGCTCGTCGCCACGATTCGCGGCTATGAAGCACCACGAAGCCTTGCCGCGTATCTCGCTGCTCATGATGCACCCGTCACCCTGCAGTCGTTGATCGAAGAGTCCGGGCCGGCCATCAGGGATCGGCTGCAAGCCTTCGCGCTTTCGGACGGCCCGACCTTTGTCTCGGCCGCTGCCTACCATCGCGCAATGAAGGATCTCCGCCCGGCCCTGCAGACAGCGGTTCAGCATCATCTGCGTCAGCATCGGCTCGACGCAATGATCTTTCCGACGGTGCGCGTGACCGCACCACCAGTCACGCGCGAGGTGTTCTCACCCGCTCCACGCGTGGAACTGAGGAGCCGCAGCGTGCCTCCACAACTTGCCTTCGCGCGCAACATCAGCCTCGGGAGTGCGGCCGGGCTGCCGGGGCTCGCGATTCCGGCCGGCCTCGGCACGGACGGCCTTCCCGTCGGCATTGAGCTGGACGGCGCAAGCGGCGGAGATGAAGCCCTGCTACGGCTCGGCCTCGCGGTCGAATCGGTCCTGGGCGCGCTCGCTCCGCCATGCTTGCAAGCGGCCGGCCCGTGACTATGGAATTCCCCACCTCCCGCCCCAGGACCTCCCGTGCCCCGACCAGGCTTTCAGCTCCGGCAATTCCATAATCAGGCCGAGACGAGTCCCTTGCACCGCCATCTGGTGGCCATGTGGACTGGCGTCGAGCACGAGAGCGACGGGCAGGTGACGGCCCATGTCTTCCCGGAGAACAACAGGATTTCCGGCTCGGACCCGGCGGCCTTGCGCATGCTGATGAGCGGCGAGATCGATTTTTTCACGCTCATGGGCGGGCTTCTAGCGCCGGTTGTCCCGCTTGCTGATTTCCAATCTGTGCCGTTCGCTTTCCGGGATGCGGACCAGGCGCTTGCCGTATCCGACGGCGCGCTCGGCGGGCTGCTGAAACAGGCAATGGCAGCGAAGGGGCTGTATGGCCTTGAGCTCATGACCTTCGACAACGGCATGCGCCAGATCGGCACGCGCTCGCGGCCCATCCGCGAGTTGGCCGATCTCAAGGATGTGACGATCCGCGTGCCGGACGGGGCAGCCTTCGTGGATACGTTCCGCGCGCTCGGAGCAAAGCCGGTCGCCGTGAACGTGAACGGCATCTTCGCAGCCCTGCAAGACGGCCGGGTCGACGCGCAGGAAAACGCGCTGGCGGTCATGGAGGTCTTCCGTCTCGACCGTGCACAAAGATACATCGCCATGACGAACCACATGTGGTCCGGCTTCAACCTGATCGCCAACCTCGCGTCATGGCAAACGCTTCCGGCCGCCATCCAGGCGCTCATCGAGCGTCGAGCCGCGAGCACGATTCGCGCCCAGCGTATCGAGCAGGCGACGTTCAACGCCACGGTCCGTGCAACGTTCGAGGCGCGTGGGCTGGTCTTCACCCAGATCGATCAGGTGCCCTTTCGGCACGCCCTGGCGCCGGTCTACGAACGGTGGCGGGAGAAGTTAGGGGAAGAAGCGTGGGAGCTTCTCGAGGACGAGGTCGGGGCGCTGCGGTAACGGCCCGTTGTCAGTCGCAGACAGATGCGGCAAATCGGTTGCTCGATCGACGAGCATAAACACGGAGGAAGCGTTGACCAGCGCGACAAGCGGATTTCCCTCACGACGCCGTTTTCTCAAGGCGGCGGGTGCCGCCGTTGCAGTCCCGGCTCTGCTACGGGCGGGAGAGGCGCTGGCGGCGTATCCCGAACGGACCGTCAGGATTGTCAATCCCAACACACCCGGCGGTCCGTCCGACATCATTGCCAGGCTGATGGCAGCGGAATTGCAGCAGGCCATCGGCGGCTCGGTGATCGTCGAGAACAAGGGCGGTGCGGGCGGCAACATCGGCATGGGCTTCGTTGCGCGCGCCGAGCCGGACGGGCACACGCTGCTCCTCGCCTCGAGCGCTTATTCCGTGAACCCGGGCCTGTATGAGAGCCTGCCGTACGACCCCTTCCGGGACTTCACGGCGCTCGTCGAGGTCGCCACATCGCCGAACGTCTTCACCGTGAAACCGGAGCTCGGCGTCACCACGATGAAGGAGTTCGTTGCGCTCGCCAAGGCGAACCCGGACCGGTTCAATGTCTCAACCTCTCCGATCGGCACGACCCCGAACGTGCAGGCCGAAGTGCTGAAGGTCCGCGAGGACCTGCCGAAAATGTCGACGATCGTCTTCACGGGCGGCGGCGAGGCGTTCCAGGCCCTCTTGAGCGGCACCGTGCAGCTCAGCTCCGGGGTGCTGGCGCCCGCGCACCCGCACATCAAGTCCGGCGCCGTGAAAGCGCTTGCCGTGACCGGCCGGGAACGGTGGCACGATCTGCCGGACGTGCCCACCATGCAGGAAGCGGGATACGAGAATTTCGTGTTCGAGACCTACAGCGCGCTCATGGCCCCCGCCAAGACGCCGCCGGAGATCGTCGCTCGGCTGGAGAAGGAATTGCTTGTGATCCTGAGCCGCCCGGCCATCCGCGAAAAGCTCGCCCAATCCGGCTTCCAGGTGCAGGCCCGGGACGGCAAGGCCCACATGGACCGCATCAAGCGAGAGATCACGATGTACCGCGAGATCATCAAGCAGGCGGGGATAAAGTTGAAGAGCTGAGCGAAGATCGCTTCCTCGCAGAGCGCTCGCTAAGTCGCGACGAGGTCCCGGGCGATGTCCGCGACCCCAGCAACGCCGCTCAGCGTCATCGCACGCTGCAACTCGTTATTCAGGTGGGCCAGGACCTCGTGCACGCCGTCTGCTCCATTCACCGAGAGGCCCCACAACGCCGGACGGCCGATGAGGACGGCGCGGGCGCCGAGGGCAAGCGCCTTGAGCACGTCGGTCCCCCGGCGAATGCCGCCGTCGACATAGACTTCGGCGCGGTCGCCAACCGCCTCGACGATCTCGGGCAGCGCGTGCGCGGTCGTGACGGTCGTATCGAGGTGACGGCCGCCATGGTTGGAGACGATCACGGCCTTGGCGCCGGCCTCGACCGTGCGTGCCGCATCGTCGCCGCGCAGGACTCCCTTTACCAGGATGTCCAATGGCGAACGGTGAACAAGCCATTCCAGATCGCGCAGCGTGGTCGGATAGGCGACGATGCCGCTCAGCGTCGGATCGTATGCGGTGCGGGCGATCGGCGCGCCGGGCAGATTGACGTGGCGAATGTCGGGAGACGCCGCCACCGGGCTCCTCGCAGCCCGCGGGCTGTAGCCGGGCACCGGCTGGTCGACGGTCAGAACAACCGCCGTGAATCCCGCCGCGGCGAGCCGGTCGAGGAGTTGCTCGGTCACGGCCCGATCCGGGCCCATGTAGAGCTGAAACCATTGCGGCGCATCGCGGCGCTCCGCTGCTACGTCCTCGATCGACACGGTGGAGTTGGTTGCGAGGATGTAGGCCGCACCTGCCCGGGCGGCGGCGCGGGCGCTCGCGCGTTCGCCCTCGGGGTGATAGAGGCGGTGGCGGCCGGTCGGCGCCAACATGATCGGGGAGCGTACTGGCGCGCCAAGAAGCGTGGTCGATATCTCGACGGAGCGAACGTCGCGCAAAACGCGCGGGCGCAGACGCAAGGCCCGCCACGCGGCGCTGTTCTCCGCCACCGTGATCTCGTCGTCGGCTCCGCAGGCGCAGAACGCGAACGCACCAGGCGAGACGCGGTTGCGCGCCTCCTCTTCGAGTGCGTCGAACGACACGCTGTCCACCGGCTCCCTCCCAACATCTTGTCGGCAAATGCGGTTGAGCAACGGGACGGGTTCGTGTCAACCGGGACTTCTGGACGGACGGAGTGAACAGCGCGTGAGCGAGGGCTTCGATTTCATCATCGTCGGCGGGGGAACGGCCGGCTGCGTTCTCGCGAACCGCCTGTCGGCATCATCGCAGCGGTCCGTGCTGCTTCTCGAAGCGGGTCCGGATACGCCGCCCGGCGCCGAGCCTGCCGACGTGATCGATGTGTACCCCACGTCCTACTACAACAAGGCTTACATGTGGCCCGGTCTGAAGGTGCATTGGCGCGCACGCGACACCTCACCGACGATCACTCTGGATCAGGCGCGGATCATGGGCGGCGGCTCCTCGGTGATGGGAATGGTGGCGCTGCGCGGGACGCCCGCCGACTACGATGGGTGGGAGGCGCTCGGCGCCAGAGGCTGGTCGTGGAACGACGTTCTGCCCTTCTTCCGCAAGCTGGAAACCGACCTCGACTTTGGCGGCGACCTGCATGGGCGGGAAGGGCCGACGCCGGTCCGGCGCGTCCCGCGCGCGCAGTGGACGCCGCTCGCTGCAGCGATCCAGTGCTACGCCGAAGCCCACCAATGGCCGATGATCGCCGACATGAATGCCGATTTTCGCGACGGCTACACGTCGGTGCCCATGAGCAATACGTCGCAGCGGCGGGCTTCGACGGCGATCTGCTATCTCGATGCCTCCGTGCGTCGACGGCGCAACCTTACGGTCATGGCGAATGCACATGTGAAGTCTCTCGTGTTCGATGGTCGCCACGTCACCGGGGTCGACGCGATCGTGTCGGGCGAGGCACGGCGCATCCTGGCGCGCGAAACGGTCCTTGCCGCCGGCGCCCTGCAGTCTCCCGCTTTCCTCCTCAGAGCGGGTGTCGGCCCTGCCATAAGCCTGGCATCGGCCGGAATTCAGGTGCGCGCCGACAGGGCCGGCGTGGGTGCGAACCTCCAAAACCATCCGGTCCTGTTCATAGGCGCTCACCTCAAGCGCCACGGCCGACAGCCCGCCAGCTTGCGCACGCTCCAGGTGTCCGGCTTGCGCATGTCCTCCGGAGTGCCGGGCTGCCCCGAGACCGACCTCTATTTCAACCTGCAGAGCAAATCGTCATGGAACGCCCTTGGTGAGCAAATCGCCAATTTCGGCCCCGTCTTGTGGAAGCCGTTCTCGCGCGGCCGCGTCGCACTCTCGTCAGACGATCCGACGGGACCGCTGCTGGTTGAATTCAACTTCCTCGCCGACCGCCGGGACCTTGAGCGAATGATGATCGGTTTCCGCCGTGTGGTCGACCTCATCTCTCATCCCGAGGTTCGAGCGCTCATCGGGACACCGTTCCCTGTCCGCTTCACCGACCGCCTGCGCCGACTGAACCAGCGCAGCCGTGCCAATGCGGTCAAAGCGGCGCTAGTAGCGAGTCTGCTGCAGCTCAGTCCCAAAGCAAGCGACTGGATTCTCGCCCGGCTGACCGGCGGCGCCGACGACCTCGACAGCCTTGTTCAGGATTCCGACAGGCTCGCGGAGCATGTGCGCAGGAACGTCGCAGGAACGTTCCACGTCTGCGGCACATGCCGGATCGGATCGGCCGATGACCCGGAGGCGGTGGTCGATCCGGAGGGGCGGGTCTACGGCATTGCCGGATTGCGCGTCGCCGATGCTTCGGTGATGCCGACAGTGCCGCGCGGCAACACAAACTTGCCCACGATCATGGTCGCCGAAAAGCTTGCGGCGGCCATGATTGCGTAGCCTCGCTTGCGCGTCAGCGCGCGCCGTTGCGTCGGAAACCCTCACCGAAATTCGACCAGATGGTGGCGGCGTATTTGATGCCGCGCAGGTAGTAGTCGATCTTCATGAACTCGTTCGGCGCATGGCCGTTCCAGGCCGGGGGGCCGACCGACGAGCTGGCGGCCGGCACGCCGCCGAGCTTGCCACCGAGCCACACGCCCTGCCGCCCGGAGGCGTCGCCGGTCGGTCGCAGCCCCGGCTCGACGCCGTAAACGCGCTTCGCCGCATCCACGACCATCGCCGCGAACGGGTTGTCGATCGAGGTGCGCGACGGCTCGACCGAGCCCTTGCACTCGATCTCGAAATCGGCGCAGCCGTTCTCGTCGAGGAAGGTGCGCAGCTTGCCCAGGATCTCGACCGGATCCATGTCGGCGACAAGGCGGAAGTCGAGACGCACGGCGGCGCGGCTCGGCAGCACGGTCTTCTTGCCCGGTCCCATATAGCCGGTGCCGAAGCCGGCGATGTTGCAGGTGGGCGTGAACAGGAGCTGCTCGAAGGCCTTGAGGCCCGTGACGCCATGGAGGAAGCGGCGGATGCCGAGATCCCTGTATTGCTTCTCGTCGTCCCATCCAACCTTGGCGAGGGCGGCCCGATCGGAGTCGCTGACCGGACGGATCCTGTCGTAGAAGCCGGGTAGATTGATACGGCCGTCCTCGCCCTTCAGCTTGTTGAGCGCCCAGACGAGGCGCCAGGCCGGATTCTCGACGATGCGAGCACGCGCCGAATGCAAGTCGCCATCGGCGCCCTTGGCGCGGATCTCGACGAACAAAAGGCCGCTCGATCCGAGCTGGATGCGCGGCTTGTCGCTGGCGTCGAAGCCGCCATCGAACGACAACGCACCATCGGCGCGGATGAGCTCGAGATTCTCGTCCACCCAGGCCGGCAGGCTCGGGCTGCCGCTCTCCTCCTCGCCGTCGAAGATGAACTTGATGTTGCACGGCAAAGGCACGCCGGCGGATTTGTAGGCGTCGAGGGCCTTGAGCTGGGCGAGGAGATTGCCCTTTGCGTCCGTGGCGCCTCGGCCATAAAGCACGCCATCGTGGATCTCGGCGCCGAAAGGCGGATATTTCCACTCGTCAACCGGATCCTCGGGCTGCACGTCGTAATGGTTGTAGATGAGCAGCGTCGGCGCGCCCGGCACTGATGTCTTGATCTCGCCGAAGACGATCGGCAGCCAGGCCGTCTCCATCACACGCGCGTCGACGCCGAGATCCTGCAGCATCGATTTCAGCAGCTCGGCGCATTCGCGCACGCCAAACGATCGCGCCGAGACGCTCGGCTGACGCACCACGCGCTGCAGATCGGCGATGAAGCGATCCTTCTCGCGGTCAACAGCTTCGTAGACTTTGCCGAGATCAGCCATCGCGCCCTCACAGGTTTCGGAATGCGGGCCTATATGCGGGAGCCGATCCGTCACGGTCAAGCTGAGCACGTTGGTAGAATTTCGCTCAGCCGCCGCATGCGGTCGACGACTGGTTCGAGATGCGAACGTCAGTGGCAGTTCGGCATGCGAACGGCACGCACATTGCACATCTCTCCTGCTTGACAAGCCGGCTCAAGTCGGCGGAATTCACAACAGATCGGGGGTCCAACATGCCGTCCAGACGTGATGTTCTAAAATCAGCCGGATCGCTCGCGCTCGCTGCGTCCGCTCCGGCCTGTCCGGTATTCGCGCAGAGCCGCGAGAAGACGCTGACCGTGACGACCACGGGAATCATGGCCCAACCCAGTCCGTATGCGCACAGCAGCGCCTATCTCTACGCGCTCTGGAGCCAGGTTTACGGCACCTGCACACGCTACAATTTTGAGGACGCGCGCCTTGACGGAATCCTGTGCGAATCGTGGACGCCGGTCGAGCCGACGCGGTGGCGCCTGAAGCTCAGGTCCAACCTCAAGCGCCACGACGGCGGGCCTGGCCCGACGACGCGCGACGTGATCCATTCCTGGAAGCGCATGACGGATGCCGCCGGCGGCTCGCAGCAGCTGCATCACTGGGTCGAGGTCAGCAACGTCGAAGTCGTCGACGACCTCACCTTCGACATCGTGACCAAGCGTCCTTTCGCGCAGCTTCCCGACATGGCGATGGCGCGCTTCTGCCTGACCAGCGCCGATCTGTGGGAGAAGCACGGCAAGGACGCGGATCGCGTCGCGCCCTACGGCTGGGGCCCGTACAAGCTCGAGCGCTTCGACATCGACCAGCGCATCGTCTTCCGCAAGAACACCGACTGGCCGGGCATGCCGGCCGAGGCGCCCGACACGGTCATCTTCCGGCAGATCCTCGAGCCCGAGCAGCGCGTCAATGCGCTGCTCAGCAACGAAGTGCAGATCGCGCGGCTGATCCCTCCGCAACTGGTCGATCGCATGCGCAACCGACCCGACGTCCAGGTCGTCGAGACCGCGTCGCTCGAATACATGTTCGTGGCGATGAATCTGAAGCACAAGCCGTGGGACGACGTGCGCCTCCGCCGCGCCGTCGCGCATGCCATCGACCGCGACCTGATCATCAACCGTCTGCTGTTCGGCCTCGCCGACAAGCTGCCCGGCGCCATCACCAAGGACCAGAACTGCTTCAAGCCAGCGAAGACGCAATACGATTACAATCCGTCCAGGGCGAAGGCCCTGCTCGCCGAAGCGGGCTACCCGAACGGCATCGACGTCGACTTCTACACGGCGAGCGGGCGCTACATATCGGACCGACAGGTCGGCGAGGTGATCGCGCAGATGCTCAACCGCGTCGGCATCCGGGCCAAGCTGCACACGCCGGAATACTCCGCCTTCGTCGCCGACATCCAGGCCGGCCGCTGCCCATTCTTCTACACCGGCCGCGCCGGCAGCGAGGATGCGATGGACGGCCTGCCGCTGTTCTTCCAGACCGGCGCCAGCAAGCGCATCCAGTATTCGAATCCCGAGGTCGATGCCTGGTTCGGCAAGGTCAAGGGGACCTTCGACGAAGGCGCGCGATGCGAGATCCAGCACGCCATCAACGACAAGATCGCCGAGGACGTGCCGGCCGTATTCATGTGGACGCACAAGCTCGTGCACGGCGTGCGCAAGGGCGTGACCTGGAAGGCCGATGCCAATGGCGAGGTGTGGCTGTCGCGGGTGAAGATGGCCTGAGGACGCGGCTCAACTTGTCGAAGCGACGCATGTTCATGACCGAGGCGGCGACGGAACGCCGATCACGACGTCCTGAGAGCGCCCGGGGATGATCCGCAGCATCTTCCTGCGCATTGCAGGCGCCGTTCCCGTGCTCCTGCTCGTCGCCTGCGGCATCTTCGCGCTCCTGCGACTGGCACCCGGCGATGCCGCCACGCTGCTGGTGCCGGAAGACGCGCCCGACGAGGAGGTGCAGCGTCTGCGCGAGCTGTGGGGCCTCGACGAATCGCTTCCGGTGCAGTTCGGACGCTTCCTTCTGAGCCTCGCACGCCTCGATCTCGGCTTGTCGCTGCGTTACCAGGCGCCGGTGCTCGATCTCATCGCCGAGCGCCTGCCGGCAACATTCGAGCTGGCGGTCGTCACGTTGCTGTTCGCGGTTCTGATCGGCGTGCCGCTCGGACTATTCGCGGCGCTGCATAAGGGCAAGCTCGGCGACGGCGCCGTCTCGCTGATCGCGGTGGCGGGCGTCAGCGCACCGTCCTTCTGGGTTGGCATCCTGCTGGTCCTGTTCCTGTCGGCCAATCTCAACCTGTTTCCGTCGAGCGGCCGGCTGCCGTTCGGCGTGCCGATCACCGAGACCACCGGCTTCTTCCTGATCGACAGCCTGATGCACGGCCAGTTCGACACCTTCCGGCAGGTCGTGGCGCACCTCTTCCTGCCGGCGCTGACGCTGGCGGCCGGCATGGTCGGCATCATCGCGCGCATCACGCGCTCGGCGGTGGTCGATGTCGGCCAGGAGGAGTTCATCTTCACCGCTGTGGCCAAAGGTCTGAACCGGCGTCAGATCGTCCGCAAGCACCTCCTGCCGAACGCCGCCATCCCGATCTCGACCATCATCGGCCTCGAGCTCGGGGTACTCATCAGCGGCACCATCATCGTCGAGGTGATCTTCTCCTGGCCAGGCGTCGGCACGCTGCTTTATCAGGCGGTGACGGTGCGTGACACGCCGCTCACGGCCGGCGTCGTCGTCGTCTATACGGGCCTGTTCATCGTCCTGAACCTGCTGATCGACCTGTTCTACTTCGTGGTCGATCCGCGCTTGCGGGCGGCGGCCTGATGCAGGGCTGGCGCTTCGCTGACATCAAATTCGTGGTCGGCGCCCTGTGCGTCGGCACGGTCGTGGCGCTCGCCGTCTTCGGCGACCTCCTCACCTCACACGACCCGACCGAGCAGAGCCTGATCGATTCCCTGGTGGCGCCCTTCGATTTCGCCGGCGGGCACCCGCTCGGCACGGACCAGCTCGGCCGCGACATCCTCGCCCGCATGGTGTCGGGCGCTCGCGTGTCGCTGACCATCGCCGCCACCGTGGTCGCGATCTCCGGCGTGTTCGGGGTGCTCGTCGGGGCGCTGTCGGGTTATCTCGGCGGCACGCGCGACGTCGTCGTGCAGAAGATCGTCGAGACTTTCTGGGCCTTTCCAGCCATCCTGCTGGCCATCGCGGTCGTCGCCCTGTTCGGCCAGACCTTGCCGAACCTGATCATCGCGCTGACCCTGCAGCGCTGGATCCCGTATGCGCGCCTGTCGCGGGCCCAGGCGCTGTCCCTGCGCTCGCGGGAATTCGTGGCCGCGTCGAAGATCATGGGCGGCAGCGTGCCCTGGATCCTGCGCCACCACATCCTGCCAAACCTCATCGCCTCCTCTATCGTGATCGCCACCTTCAGCATGGCGACGGCCATCATCGCCGAGGCGAGCCTGAGCTTCCTCGGGCTGGGCGTGCCGCCCGGAACGCCGACCTGGGGCGGCATGCTCGCGGAAGGACGCTCCTACATCACGCGCGCGTGGTGGCTCGCGGTGCTGCCGGGGCTCGGCATCTTCATCACCGTGCTCGGCCTCAACCTCTTAGGCGATTGGCTGCGCGACCAGTTCGATCCGAAGGACGACCTCAACCTTGTCTGAGCCGCTCGCCGCTACCACCCTCCGGCCAGCCGCCGCCGGCGCCGCGCTTCAGGCGCCGGTGCTCGAGGCGCGCAATCTCGGCCTCTACCTCCGCCAGGGCGGGCGCGAGCTGAAGATCGTCGACGACATCAGCTTCACCATCGCGCCCGGCGAATTCTTCGCCCTCATCGGCGAAAGCGGATCAGGCAAGACCATGATCGCCCGCGCCGCCATGCGCCTCCTGCCGCCGCGCAAGCTGCGCATCGCCGGCCGGCTGGCCATCGAGGGCACCGACGTCGCCGTCGCGCCGGAACGGGAGATGGAGAAGCTGCGCGGGCGCCGCGTCAGCATGATCTTCCAGGAGCCGATGAGCTCGCTCAACCCGATCATGACCGTGCAGGAGCAACTCGACGAAGCGATGCGCGTGCATGGGCTCTACAGCGCGACCGAGCGGCGCGAGCGCATCGCCCAGCTCCTGGCGGACGTGCGCTTCGCCGATCCGCGCCAGGTCGCGGCGATGTATCCGCACGAATTGTCCGGCGGCATGCGCCAGCGCGCGATGATCGCCATGGCCCTGTGCAACGATCCGAAGCTGCTGATCGCCGACGAGCCGACGACGGCGCTCGACGTTACTATCCAGCGCGAGATCATGGAGATCCTCTTTCGCCTGCGCGAGCGCTACAATCTGTCGGTGCTGTTCATCTCGCATGACCTCGCGCTGGTCTATCGCTATGCCGACACGATCGGCGTGCTCTATGGCGGCGTGCTGATGGAGCAGGGTCCGATCAGGCAGGTGATCGAGACGCCGGCCCATCCCTACACGGCGGCGCTGCTCGCCTGCATGCCGCGCTACCGCGCCGCTGGAGAGCGCCAGGCCGGCATCGAGGGCAACGTGCCGCGCGTGGACGACTGGTTCGAAGGCTGCCGTTTCGCGCCGCGCTGCCCGCGCCGGCAGGACGTATGCACGCACAGCGATGTCGCGCTCGCGCCGGTGCGGCCCGGCCAGGCCGCGCGCTGCCTGTTTCCGCTCGCATGATGACGGCGCGCCTTCCATCCGCCGCGCCGGCGCGGCTCGAGGTGCGCGACGTCAGCAAGACGTTCGTGCGCCGGCGCGGCTTCTGGGCGACGCCGCTCAAGACCGCCGCGCTCGCCGGCGTCTCGCTCGAGGTCGGCGAAGGGGAAATCCTGGGCGTCGTCGGGGAGTCCGGCTCGGGCAAGACGACGCTCGGTCGCATCATCGTCGGCCTCGAGACGGCCGATGGCGGAACGATCTCGCTCGGCGAGCGCGTCCTCGCATCCGGGCGCCTGCACGTCCCGGCGGCCGCTCGTGGCATCGGCATGATCTTCCAGGACCCGTATTCGTCGCTCAACGGGCGCATGCGCGTGCGCGACATCGTCGGCGAAGGCCTGCGCATTTCGGGGCGGGTCGACGCCCGCGAGATCGACAAACGCGTCGACGCTGCGCTCTCCATGGTCGGCCTGCGCCCGGCGGACCGCGAGCGCTATCCGCACCAGTTCAGCGGCGGGCAGCGCCAGCGCATCGGCATCGCCCGCGCCATCGTCATGGAGCCCCGCCTGCTGATCGCCGACGAGGCGGTCTCCTCGCTCGACGTGTCGGTGCAGATGCAGGTCCTCAACGTGCTGCTCGACATCCGGCAGAAGCTCGGCCTCGCGCTGATGTTCATCACCCACAATATCGCCGTGGTCGAGTATCTGTGCGACCGCGTCGTCGTCCTGGCGGGCGGCGAGATCGTCGAAAGCGGCGCGACGCGATCCGTGATCGGGGCGCCGCAGCATGCCTATACGCAGAAGCTGATCGAGGCTGTCCCGCGGCTTTGAGAGCCGCGGTCACGACATTTGCGGCCTGCTTCATGTTGAATGTCCCGAGCCTCGGGGTCGGGATGAACCCGCAGTCGGGGCGCATGCGCGGAGCGAGTCCAGCAGCAATGCTTCCATCTCCGCAGCCCGGTCCGCGGTCAGCCCGCCGCGCTCAAGACCAAGCGGAATCGAGCGCAGGCCGAGTTCGCAATAGAGCCGCAATGCGTCTGGACCGACGGCGCCGAGATCGGCGAGGTGCTTTCGCAGCGTGCCGACATCCCCGCGCGAGAAAATCCCCGGCAGCCCCTGCACCAGTCCCGAATGCTCCATCGATGCGGCCGCGCCGCGGAGCAGCGGAAGCAGGGCCGCGACGGTGTCCTCGCGGGCAATGCCGAATGTCTGCCAGACATCCGCCGCTTCCTTGATGAGCGCGAAGACGAACCCAGCCGCATAATGCGCGGCGGCGTGATAGCGGGCGCGGCTGCCGGCAGGCAACCGGAGCGGCCGGCAATCCAGGCTCGTCGCGAGTTCCTCGAGACGCGCGCACAAGGCGCCGTCCGCCTCGATGGCGATGGCGCATCCGGGCAAGGTCTGCACGGCGATGTCGGGATCGCCGAAGGACTGCAGCGGATGAAAGCCGCCGATCTCTGCACCCTGCCGCGCCGCCGGCTCCAGCGCCGCGACTTCGGTCGCACCGCTGCCATGCACGGCCGCGATGCCGGCACGCCAGCGCAGGCGCGCGGCCACCTCGGAGATGGCGTCGTCCGGAACCGCGACAAAGACGAGGTCGACGGCGTCGACGACGTCCTGCGCGGTCGCAACCACGCGGCAATCGGGAATCCGGCCCGCGAGCCGCTGCGCCGTGGCGCCGCTCGCGCTCGTCACGGCGGCGATCGCCGCGCCACGTTGCGCCAGCGCCCAGGCGAGCCCCGTCGCCAGACGCCCGGCGCCGATGAAGCCAATGCGCTCCGCGGCGGGGTTCCCGATGGAGGTTTTACCCATATGCATGATACAATTTGAGACCGCTTCGCGCGGCGCGAGCTAACGGTTACTTCTGCTCCTCGAGCTTCGCAATCTCGTCGTGGGCTTTGCTCGGCGACGTGGTGATCACTTCGCTGATCAGCGTCAGGCATATGACGCGCGTTCGCGAACCACACCACGACATCGTCGGCGGTCATGTCAGACCCGTCAGTCCGAGCAACGCGCTGACGCCGAGGGCCCAGAGCGGATTGAAGCGCGTGAAGTAGACGAAGCCGGCAGTGCCGAGCGTGATGCATGTGGTCGTCAGATTGTGGTCCGCCGCCTGCGCCAGGACGAAGCCGCTGGCGCAGACGAGGCCGGTGCTGAAGGGTATAAGCCCCTGCTGCACGATGCGACGCCACGACGAGTGCCGCCAGCGCTCCCAGGCGCCGGACACCATGTAGACCAGCATCGCCGAGGGGCCGCACATGCCGAGGGTGGCGATGAGCGCGCCGGGGACGCCGGCCACGTGCCACCCGACCAGGCTCGCGATCAGGATGTTGGGGCCGGGGGCGGCCTGGCCGATGGCGAAATAGGTCGCGAACTCACGGTCGCTCATCCAGTGCGCGTTCTCGACCGTCACGCGCTGGATCTCGGTGACGATACTGTTGACGCCGCCGAAGGAAAGCAGCGAGAGCAGCGCGAACTGGACGGCAAGCTGGGCGAAAACCCCATCGCGCTCCGTCATCGATGCTTCCACCATGCGAGAGCCAGCCCCACAGGCGCGCTGAAGGCGAGCGCCCAGAGCAGCGGAAGCCGGAAAATGCCGACCGCGGCGAAGACCGGCGCGGCGACGATGAGCCCCCAGCGGGCGTGCGGCTTGAACAGCGGCACGAGCATCTTCGCGGCCGTGGCGATCACCAGCCCGGCTGCGGCCGCCGCCACTCCGGAAAGAACCGCCCTGACCGCCGGGAGATACTGGAAATGGGCGTAGAGGGCGGCGAGGCAAAGGGCGATCGCGACCGGAACGCACAGCAATCCCGTGAAGGCGGCGAGCCCGCCGGCCGCGCCATGGAAGCGCTTGCCGATCAGCACCGACAGGTTGATCAGGCCGGGCCCGGGCGAGAGGCTGCACAAGCCGAAATATTCGGCAAACTCCTCGGCGGTCAGCCAGCGGCGCCGCTCCACCACCATGCGCCGCAGCCAGTAGAAGATGCCGCCGAACCCGCACAGCCCGACTGTGAGGAACCCGACAAAGATTTCGCCGAGCCCGGGCGGCTCGGCCTTGTCAGTTATGCTTGCAACCGCCTCAGGGCCGCCCTGATCGTCCACGACTCGCCTCCGGTTCGGCCGCCTTGTAGACGATCCGCGCCGCCGGCGAGAAGGGCCTCGCTTGTCCGGAACAAGGATGCGCCACGTCGTCGGCGCGGGTGCCGCGACGGCGCCGTCAGAAGGTGTCGGCAGGACCGGCTTGTAGCTCCGGCCGCCGGGCCCGCAGCAGCGCCGCGCCCTTCTCGAGCAGCTTTCTCTGACGCGCGCTCCTGGACAGTTTGGTGCGGTGGTCGGCTTCCGCCTCGGCCACCAGGCGCTCGAGCCGCGCCATGCGTTCATCGGCCTCGGCGAGAAGACGGCTGCAACGGAGTTCCAGGGGGTCGAGCCCCTCTATGTCAACGCACTCCATTGCACTCACCCTCGCAACTCACTCAACGCGGAAACGGCCCGAACGATCCAGGTCCCTGATCGACGCCTGCTGCCAGCTTTAACAAAAGCCTTCGACAACCCGCCAATCCGATGCAGTTCGCCCGCTCTAGCGTGAGCGCGGCGTCGCGCAAGCCGAATGTTGCCCGGCAGCGGCGAATCCGGTGACCGCTGCTCGTGGGCTCACCCGGCCGCCCAGGGCGGCCAGGCCGCTTTCCTCGGAGAGATCCTGATGACAGCCCGGGTTCTTGCGACCGTCCCCCCGAAATACTTCGCGCAACACTGCGGAAACGCAGAAACCTTAAGCATGCCAGCCCCGCCGATTGCACGCAGGAGGACAGCATGTTCGATCAAGCAGTTCACACGAGCGAGGCCATGCAGGAGGCCGCCCGCAGCGGACGGCGCCGGTTGTTCCCCGCGCTCTCCGGCTGCACGGCTTGCGAGACCACGCGGATGATCGCGAGCCCGGTGCTCGGGCGGTGCGTCGACTGCGGCGCGGAGTTCGATGTGCTCCAAAGCACGGAGCCGACTGCGCCAAATAGCTAAACTTCCGGTCTCTCACCACTGCGCCGGCCGGCGCATCCTTCCGGAACCAGCACCCCATGCAGCCCCGCGTTGGCACCGCGCCTTCTCTTGTGTTCGGCAGCGGCCGGATGGGCAAGGCAGCAGCTTCGCTGGTCCTGGCGCTGACCCTGTCGGGCAGCGCCGCCCCGGCGGCACAGGCGGGCGCCGGCAAGCCGCCGCAAACGCTGCGGGAGACAGGCCTCTACGCGAACGCCGACGCATTCGAGGTGGACCCGCGCCACCTTGCCTTCTCGCCGCAATACCCGCTGTGGACGGACGGGGCCGCAAAGAAGCGCTGGATCTCCCTGCCGCCTAGCATGGCGATCGACGCGTCCGACCCGGATGCGTGGGTGTTCCCGGTCGGCACGCGCCTGTGGAAGGAATTCTCGTTCAACGGCAGGCGCGTCGAAACGCGCTACATCGAGCGGCAGACCGACGGCGAGTGGCTCTATGCCGCCTATGCGTGGAGCGCCGACGGCCGCGAGACGCGGCTCGTCTCCGAGAACGGCAGGCCCGCCGCCTATCAGCTTGCCGGCGGGCGCACGCACGACATCCCGGGGGTCAGCGACTGCAAGGCCTGCCACCAGGGCAGCCCCAGCCGGGTTCTGGGATTCAGCGCCCTGCAATTGTCATCCGAGCGGGATCCCGGCGCGCTGCACGCCGAGCCGCGGCCCGCCGCGGTCGTAGATCTCGCCACCCTGATCGACAAAGGCCTGGTCGTCGGTCTGCCGAAGGCGTTGCAGAGCGCGCCGCCCCGCATCGTGGCCGCCTCGGCGACGGAGCGCGCCGCCCTCGGCTACATGCACGGCAATTGCGGCCACTGTCACAACGACCGAGGCGCGCTTCGGAACATCGGGCTGTTTCTGCGCGCCACGTCGGATGCCGCCGCGCGGCCCGCGATCGCGAGCGCAGTGGGCCAGCCGATCCGCAAGCCGGCGCCCGGGCAGTCACCGGACGCGGTGCTGCGCATCAAGCCCGGAGATCCCGACAAGAGCGGCCTCGTGCAGCGTATCGGCTCGCGCTACGCTGCCTTGCAGATGCCGCCGCTCGGAACCGAGCTGATCGACAAGGAAGCCGTCGAGCTGATCCAGCGTTGGGTCAAGGAACTCGACAAAGGGGATGCTCCGGTCAACTAGGAAGGTCACCATGAAGCGCGCACTCCCGACGATGTTCACGATCCTCGCATTGGCGCCTGGCATGGCGCTTGCGCAAAGCGATACGCGCAGCGTCCAGGTCAAACGTGGCGAGTATCTCGTCACCATCGGCCTGTGCCACGACTGCCATACGCCGATGACGAAGGGGGCGGATGGCCCGGGCCCGGACATGTCGCGCGCATTGTCGGGACATCCGCAGGATATCGTGGTGAAGGCGCCGGCGACCCTGCCCGAGCCGTGGGCGGGCGCGATGTCGCCGACCCTGACGGCGTGGTCGGGCCCGTGGGGCGTCAGCTTTTCCGCCAACCTGACGCCCGACAAGGACACCGGCGTGCTGCGCGATTTCACGGAAGAGCAGTTCGTGCAGACGCTGCGCACCGGCCGGCACCAGGGCCAGGGCAGAAAGATCCTGCCGCCGATGCCATGGCCGCTCATCTCGAAAATGACCGACGACGACCTCAAGGCGGTGTTCGCCTATCTCCGCCAGATCCCCGCCGTCAGGAACAAGGTTCCTGATCCCATCCCGCCGGCGAAGTGAGGCGGTGCCGCACCGGAAGGGCGTTCCGGAAAGAACAGGAAAAGTCCGGAACAACCACGGAAAGAATTCTCGACTAAACCTGTATGAGTTCCCGAGGCGGCAGCCGCAGCGACGCGGTTGCCGAGCCAGGACGCCGCCCACGCGTGGGCTTGAAGAACCCGTAAACCGGGCTTTCGCGGGGATGGTGAGGCGAAACGCAACCCGCCCCCATCCAGGAGAATAGCAGTGTCTGAGGTCAACCCGAGCGGCAATCAGAACATCGACGGCATCCTTTGGGGCCACAAATGGGACATGACGAATCTCACATATTCGTTCCCGTCCAGCACGCGAAGCTACGACTATGATTCCATCAGCGGCTTCGAGGCATTCAATTTTCTCCAGAGAATCGCCGTTCATCAGGTCATGGCCAACACCTCCGCCGTTTGCGGTCTCAGGCTGTCGTATACCACGGAGGAATTCTCCAACTTCCGCTTCGCCGAGGCCGACGCGGTCGATTACGGCGGCACCAACGACGGCAACCATTCGATCCCGACGGCGGAAGGAAACCCGCCCGATCCGGACGGGTTTCCGTTCTACGCCCATGGCGACTGCTGGTTCAATCGCACGAACTACAACGAGCCGGTCGCCGGCAACTTCGCTTATGCCGCGGGCATGATGCACGAGCTCGGGCACGCGCTCGGGCTCAAGCACGGGCACGTGACGCAGTTCGGCCACGGCGTGCTGTTTCCCATGCTGCCGGCTGCAAAGGACGGTTTCGAGTATTCCGTCATGACATATCACCAGTTTCCCGGAGACCCCGATCCGCTTCTCAGCAACCCGGATCATCCCACGACCTGGATGCAGAACGACATTGCGGCCCTGCAATACCTCTATGGCGCCGACTTCGCGCACAACGCCGGCAACACCGTGTATTCCTGGAGCCCCACGAGCGGGCGGATGTTCGTCAACGGCACCGGACAGGTGGTTCCCGACTCGAACCTTGTGTTCATGACCGTCTGGGACGGCGGCGGTACCGACACCTATAACCTGTCGAACTACCGCACCAACCTGAAGGTCGATCTCCAGCCGGGGGGCTGGACGACGACGAGCGCGGCCCAGCTCGCCGATCTCGGCCACGGCCACCACGCCCGCGGCAACATCGCCAACGCGCTGCTCTATCACGGCAACACGGCATCGTTGATCGAGAATGCGATCGGCGGGGCCGGCAACGACTCCATGGTGGGCAACGTCAAGGCCAACCAGCTGAGCGGCGGCGCGGGCGCGGACCGGCTCTTTGGTCTCGGCGGCAACGACAAGCTTTTCGGTGTCAGCGGCAACGACCGCCTCGACGGCGGCATCGGCAACGACCTGCTGAACGGCGGTGTCGGCCGCGACATCCTGATCGGAGCCCTCGGACGCGACGTGTTCGACTTCAACTCCGTCACCGAGTCGCGCCGCGGCTCCGCCCACGACACGGTCTATTTCCGCCGGGTCGACGGCGACAAGATCGATCTGGCAGGCATCGACGCCGACACGGACGGTACGGGCGGCAACCAGGCCTTCCGCTACATCGGCGCGCATGCCTTCACGGGCGTCGACGGCCAGCTGCGCTTCGACGACGGGCTGCTGCAGGGCGACACCAACGGCGACCGTGTCGCCGATATCGAGATCAGGGTGATCGGCGCCCTCGCCCGCGGGGACCTCATCCTGTAGCCGCCGATCATGCGGGGCATGCGCAAGAGCGGGATGAACAGAAGCGTGATCGCGCATCCCTGACCGGCGCGATCATCGCGACCTGGCTGCGACCCGCCGGACTCCAGGGTGGGCCGCGCTCCGCCCGCGCTCACCATAGCGGTCCGCCGGCAGGCCTGCCGTCAGGCCATGCTCACGACGATCTTTCCCGTCATCTGGTTCGAGTCCATACGCGCTTTCGCGGCAGGGAGATCCTCGAAGGCGAAAACACTGTCGACGAGCGGCGTGATACGGCCGCTTTCGATCGCGGGCATGATGTCGCGCACAAATCCGCGTGTCACGTCGGCGCGCTGCTCGCGTGTCATCTTCGCATTCGATACGCCGAAGATCTGGATGCGGTTCGCGTGCACCAGCGAAAGATCGATTTCTGCGTGGTGCTGATTGTCGACGTACCCGACAATCGCGACCCGGCCCTTGTTCGCAAGCGACCGCAGGATTTCCGCAAAGAATGATCCGCCGACAAGATTGAGAGCGAGGTTGGCGCCGATCCCCTTGGTCGCCTCCCTCACGGCGGCAGCAAAGTCCGGCGCGCGGGTGCAGATGCCGACCTCGAGCCCGATCGACTTCAGCTTTTCGAGCTTGTCGTGCGAGCCCGACGTGCCGATTGTGTGCGCACCGATCACCTGGGCGATCTGGATGCTGCACACGCCCGCGCCCGAAGACGCGCCCGGGGCGAAGAGCCACTCGCCTTCCCTCAGTTTCCCGTACGTGACCACCATTTCGTAGGCGGTGATGAAGCTGAGCGGGGTCGCGGCGGCCTGTTCCCACGTGAGCCTCGCCGGGATCGGAATCGCCTGCTCCGCTTCCATGATAGCAAATTCGGCAAAGCCGCCGCGGGCACGGCCCAGGACACGATCGCCGACCTTGATGCCGCTGACGCCCTCGCCGAGCGCGTGGACAATGCCGGACGCTTCGTTGCCACCGACCTTTTCAGGCCCGCCATGCATGACGCCGCCTGCGAGCAGCTCGCCACGGTTGAGCGCGCTCGCGTGAACCTTGATCAGGAGCTCGTTCGGTCCCGGCGCCGGCGCGGCAATGTCGCGCCGCTCGAGCAATGTCTGGTTGTCGCGCGTGACGATCCAGTACGACTTCATCTGTTCTCCCCTCACTCCGCATTCCCTTGCATCCGCGGGTGGCGTGTCGCGCGCACATCCATAACAGATGCCAGGACCGGCGCACGCGGCGATATCGGCCGACTCGCCTGATCATTGTGCGCGCAGGCGCTCGTTGCGCCGGCGCAGCAGCTCGACGGCGAGCAGCAGCACCGCCGAGATCAGCATGAGCAGGGCAGCGGCCGCCGCGAGGGTCGGCGAGATGTGCTCGCGCAGCTGCACGAACATTTCGCGCGGCAGCGTGCGCTGGGCCGGGCCGCCGACGATCAACACGACGACCACCTCCTCGAGCGAGGTGGCGAAGGCGAGCAGCGCCCCGAACAGCACGCCGGGCGCGATCTGCGGCAGCAGCACGCGCCGCGCGGCGGTGAGCGGTCCGGCGCCGAGGCTGGCCGCGGCGCGCAGCAGGTTCCAGTCGAAGTTGGCCAGCGAGGCGCCGACGGTGACGACGACGAACGGCGCGCCGAGCACCGCATGCGCGAGGATCAGCCCCGTGAAAGTCGCTGTGAGCCCGAGCGGCGAGAACACGAAATAGAGGCCGACCGCGTAGATGACGATCGGCACGATGATCGGCGTCAGGATAATCGCGTTGGCGAGCCGGCGTCCGGGGAAGTCGGCGAGCGCCAGGCCGAAGGCGGCGAGCACGCCGAGCGGGGTCGCGAGCAGCGTCGCCGCAATCCCGATCACCATGCTGTTGCGCAAGGCAGCCAGCCAGCGGCCGTCGGTGAAGAAGGTCTCGTACCAGCGCAGCGACACCCCGCGCAGGGGATATACCAGAAACTGGCCATCGTTGAACGAGAGCGGCACGATGGCGAGGATCGGCACCATCATGAAGGCGAGCACGAGGCCGGCGACGAGCCACAAGGCGGCGCGGGTCGCGGCGTCGCGCGCATGATGCGGCGCGAGCCTCATCCGAGCACCCCGAGTCGGTAGCGCCCGCCGAGACGGGTCGCGAGCGCGAACAGCGCGAAGGTGGCGGCGAGCAGCACGGTGCCGAGCGCCGCCGCGAGCGACCAGTTCGCCGTATCGGTGGTGTTGAAGGCGACGAAGGTGCTGATCATCTGGTCGGCGCCACCGCCGACCAGTGCGGGTGTAATGTAGTAGCCGAGCGCCAAGATGAAGACGAGCAGCGCGCCGGCGGCCACGCCCGGCATCACCTGGGGCAGGTAGACGCGGCGGAAGGCGGTGAGTGGCGGCGCGCCAAGCGACAGCGCCGCGCGCATCAGGCTCGGCGGCACGCCCCTCATGACGCTGTAGAGCGGCAGGATCATGAAGGGCAGGAGAACGTGCGTCATCGCCACCAGCACGCCGGTGCGGTTGTAGATCAGGCGCAGTGGATGATCGATGATGCGCAAGCCGGCCAGCAGCTGGTTGGCGAGACCGTTCTCCTGCAGGACGACGACCCACGCTGCCGTGCGCACGAGCAGCGGCGTCCAGAACGGCAGCAGCACGAGCATGAGCAGCAGATTGGCGCGCGATGGCGGCTGCGCCGCGATCATGTAAGCCACCGGAAAGCCGAGCGCGAGGCACGCGAGGGTGACGGCCAGCGATATCGAGAAGGTGCGGCCAAGAACCTCGAGATAGATCGCCTGGTTGGCCGGCTTCTTCACGATCTGCCCCTCGTCGCGCTGCAGGTCGAGGGCGGCGAGCAGGAAGAAGTCCGTGAACGGCACGCGCGCCCGGTCGATCGCCGCCCAGGTCTCGTGCGTGTTCCAGCGCGGGTCGATGGCAGCCAGCGTCGCCGACCACGTGCCCCCCGGGCCGTCTAGCTGCGCGACCCGGCGGCCGGTGTTGACGACGAGGGAGCGTCCGTTCTCGAGGTCGTAATTGAGGCGCCGGGCGGCGGTGGCGAGCGCCGGCGTGCCATAGGTCTTGCGCAGGTCCGCGGCGAGCGCGGCGAAGACCGGCTCGGGCGGCACGCCGTGCGCACCCTCGGCGTGCCATTCGGCCATCGCCGCGCGCACGGTTGGCCAGGCGGCGGCGAGCTCGGCGTTCCAGAAGCTGCGCCGCAGCATGTCGCCGATCGGCACGACGAAGACCAGCAGCGTGAAGACGAGGAGCGGCGCGACGAAAGCCGCCGCGGCGAGCCGCCTGCGGCGGCGGATGCGCCGCAAGCTCCGTCTCAGCGCGCGCGTATCCGGATCGGCCGCCCCCTCCCCGGCCCCGCGCGGCACGGCGAGCGCTACTGGCTCGCCGACCACTTGTTGAAGCGCTCGGTGAGGCGGTCGATATTCTCGAGCCAGAACTCGTCAGAGATCTCGATCGCCGTCTTGAAGTTTTCCGGTGCGGTCGGCAGATCCTTCAGCCGTTCGGCCGGGATCGACTTGTTGGCGTCGCGGTTGGTCACGCCGTAGGCAATCTTCAGGGGGAGCTTCGCCTGGTTTTCCGCCTGTCCCATGAAGTCGATCAGCTTGTAGGCGTTGTCCTTGTTGGGCGAGTTCTTGAGGATGACCCAGCTGTCGATCGTGAACATCGGCTGGTTCCAGACGATGCCGAAGTTGCGCTTGTCGTCGCGGTTGGCCGCGTCGATGCGGCCGTTATAGGCCGACGTCATCACCACCTCGCCCGAGGCCAGGAGTTGCGGCGGCTGCGCGCCCGCCTTCCAGAAGATCAGGTCCTTCTTCACCGAGTCGAGCTTCTTGAAGGCGCGGTCGACGCCGGCCGGTGTCTTGAGCACCTCGTAGACCTTCTCGGCCGGAACGCCGTCGGCCATCAGCGCGATCTCGAGCGTGGTCTTGGGGCCGCCGCGCAGCGCGCGCTTGCCCGGATATTTCTTGGTGTCGAAGAAGTCGGCCCAGCCTTTCGGCGGCTCCTTGGTCCGGTCCCTGTCATAGGCGAGCACGAAATCGTAGACGATGGCGCCGACACCGCACGGATGCACGGCTTCCTTGATGTAGCGGTCCTTGCCGCCGATCTTGTCGTAATCGAGCTTCTCGTAAAGGCCCTCGTCGCACCCGACCGCGAGTTCGTCCGATTCGACCTGCACCACGTCCCAGGTGGCATTGCCACCCTCGACCTTGGTGCGCAGCACGCCGATGCCGCCGTCCCACGACTCGTCGATCAGGGGCATGCCCGCCTTCTGCCGGAACGGGTTGAAATAGGCCTCGGTCTGGGCGTTCTGGTAGGCGCCGCCCCACGAGGTCACGGTCAGGTCACGGGCATGGGCAAGCGCGGCCCCGGCCAGCAGAGCGGCGGCCGCGGCGCCGAATTTGATGAGCGTCTTCATGACTTCTCCCTTTCTCCTTCCCCGCGCTCGTCAGCCTTTCACCTCGAGCGGATCGAGCGCCCGGCAATCCGCCGTGTGCCAGCCGACCAGGGTGTCGTCCCCGACCCCAAGCGGGACATGGCGGCTGTTGGGGATCTTCACGATAAACTCCTGCGCGCCGACCGCAATGCAGGCCCGCAGGTGGTCGCCGACATAAATCAGCTCGCGCACCCGGCCGGGCAGCCGCGTCGGCACCCGCTCCGCCTCGGCCCCGATCACCATGCGCTCCGGCCGGATCGACAGGGTCGTGCGCTCGCCCGGAGCGGCGGCCCGGATGGCGGCGGCCTCGACCTCCTGCCCCTGGTCGAGGAGGACGCGGCAGACGCTGCCGGACGAGGCGA
Organism: Beijerinckiaceae bacterium; assembly: GCA_036556825.1. Taxonomy (GTDB): domain Bacteria; phylum Pseudomonadota; class Alphaproteobacteria; order Rhizobiales; family Beijerinckiaceae; genus JAJKJG01. The sequence goes on along the minus strand of DATBIR010000297.1, from coordinate 20,246 downwards.
GGATGCGCCCGGACGGGCTGTTGTTCTCGCCGATGAAGCGCGCCACGAAGCTCGTTTCCGGCGCCTCGTAGAGCGCCGCCGGGGTGGCGAGCTGCTGCACGGCGCCATGGTCGAACACGGCGATGCGGTCCGACATGGTCAGCGCCTCGCTCTGGTCGTGGGTGACGTAGACGATGGTGATGCCGACGCGCTGGTGCAGGCGCTTGAGCTCGTATTGCATCTGCTCGCGCAGCTGCTTGTCGAGCGCGCCGAGGGGCTCGTCCATCAGCACCAGCGCAGGGTCGAAGACGAGCGCGCGCGCCACCGCAACGCGCTGCTGCTGCCCGCCCGAAAGCTGCGCCGGCAGGCGGCTGCCGAAGCCTTCGAGGGAGACGGTGGCGAGGGCCCGCTTGACCCGCTCGGCGATCTCGCCCCGGCTCCTGCGGCGCACCTCGAGCGGGAAGGCCACATTCTCGGCGACGCTCATATGCGGGAAAAGCGCGTAGTTCTGGAAGACGACGCCGATGTTGCGCCGGTAAGGCGGCACGTGCGTGATCGGCCGCCCGTCGAGCAGGATCTCTCCCGCCGTCGCCGCCTCGAACCCGGCCAGCATCATCAGCGTCGTGGTCTTGCCGGACCCCGAGGGACCGAGCAGGGTCAGAAACTCGCCGGCCATGATGTCGAGGTGGAGGTCGCGCACGACCCGCGTCACCCCGTCGAAGGACTTGTCCACGCCGACGAAGCGGACCAGGGGCTTTCCGCCGGCGGCGACTGGCCGCCCGGGCGGTGCCGCGTTCACGCCGGCGGGTCTCGCTTCTGTCATGTTATCCATGCTGCTTCAAACCACGTCTTGGCGACATGGTGGCAAAAGATGGGCCGCGCGTCAGCAGGCCGGCTTGCACCACCTGTGGTCAATGCGAGGACTTGCCGCCATGTCCCGGCGCGATCGACCACGCCGCTTCGCCGGACTTCCGTTCTATGCCCGCAACGCCCCGACCGCCCGGCGCGCGCGCTCGGTGATCGCGCTCCACGCGCCGGCGCGGATGTCCGCCGTCGGCGCGATCCACGAGCCGCCGACCACGACGACGTTGGACAGGGCGAGCCACTCCCTGAAATTGCCTTCGTCGACCCCCCCGGTCGGGCAGAAGCGCGCGTCGGGAAACGGACCGGCAAGCGCCTTGAGCGCCGCCGGGCCGCCGGCCGGGACGGCCGGGAAGAATTTGCAGGTGCCGAAGCCGAAATCCATCGCCCTCATCAACTCGGACGCCGTCGCGATGCCGGGAATGACCGGCATTGTTTCCGCCGCCGCGGCTTCGAGCAAAGCCGGCGTCGCGCCCGGGCTCAGGGCGAACTGGGCGCCGAGCGCGCGCGCGCGGGCGAGGTCATCCGGCCCCAAAACCGTGCCGATGCCGACGACCGCGTCCGGCACCTGCGCGACGACGGCGGCGGCAGCTTCGGGCGCCGCCGGCGTGCGCAGCGTGATCTCGAGAAGACGCAGGCCTCCGGCCACGAGAGCCCTGGCGAGCGGCACCGCATCCTCGACACGGTCGATCGTGATCACCGGAATGATTTTTGTGTCGCGCAACAGTTCGGCGAGGCGCGCATTCCTGGCGGCCTGTGCTGATCCGGAGCGGGTCATGCGTCACGTCCTCCCGACACATCGTTGCTGCTCAGGGTGTCCGGCATGGCGGAGCGCGGAATGATCGCGCCCGGATAGCCGACGACCACACCGGCCAGGGTGTGGCCGGCCTCGGCCGCGGCGACCGGGCTCGCGCCGGCGAGACGCGACGCGAGATAGGCCGCAGCGAAACTGTCGCCCGCCGCCGTGGTATCGACGACGCGCGCCACCGGCTTCGCGGCGACCATGCGGTCCGTGCCGTCCGGCGCCACGACACGGCAGGCCGGCTCCGCCTGCTTCATCACGAGTTCCGTCGCAGGCCGGGTCATGCCCGTCAGGTCGGCGTCGCTGCCGAACAGCGTCAGGTCCTCGCTCGAGGCGAGCACGATGTCGCTTCGCTCGAACGCCTCCCGAAACGCCGCTCTGGCGAGGTCGCGATCGGGCCAGCCGCGCGGACGGAAATTGGTGTCGAAAGCGATGCGCGCGCCACGCGCGCGGGCGCGGTCGATGGCTTCGAAGAAAACGGTGCGGCCCGCCTCGCCGTAGAGCGAGAGCGTGATCCCCGAGAAGAAGATCAGGTCGTAGTGCGACAGCGCCGCGACCACCGTCGGCGTTTCGGCTATCGTGAAGAGCTGGCGCGCGGGAGCGCTGTCGCGCCAGTAATGGAAGCGCCGCTCGCCCGAGGGATCGGTCTGGATGATGTAAAGCCCCGGCACGCGCCCGGGGAGCCGCACGACGAGCTCCGTGCCGACGCCTTCGGCGCGCCAGCCGGCGAGCATCTCGTCGCTCCACTGGTCGTCGCCGAGAGCCGTGACGTAGTCGACCTCGACGCCGAGCCGCGCCATGTAGATCGCCGTGTTGAGCGTGTCTCCGCCATAGGCACGCGAAAAAAGGCGGTCGGGCATTTCCGACAGCTCGATCATGCATTCGCCGATGCTGGCCGCGCGCATCATCCACCGTTCCGAACGAGGACTGCGACAGTGCCCCGTACGTCGTTGCGGAACAAGACCTCGAGGGGTTTCTCGAGCCTGCACGAAACGCGCGCTACGCGGCAGGCTGCGAAAGCCGCCCGGGTCGAGGAGTGCGGGCCGGCGCCGGGCCGGCGACGGGCGCGCCGCGACGGCACGCAGCGTTCGGCTGGAAGATCGTCCCGACGATCGCCGGCATGCTCATATGCGTGCAATATTCGCGCTTCACAAATCCGATATTCTGCAGCCGAAAGCGATGGCATCCTGCGTGAAGAACGGAGCCGGCGAAGGTGGGCGCGGCCATCGGTGCGCCGCAAAATTTCGCGATGTGACATTCGACTGGTAATCTCGATCGGTGACCCAGGAGTTCTCGATGACCAAAGGCGTTCGGTTCAAGAAGGCGCTCATTGCCGCGGCGGCATTCATGGCGGCAGCCGGAGAGGCGGGCGCTGCGCAATGCGGCAGCAGCGCGGGTGGCTTCGAGGCATGGAAAAGACAATTCGCCGGCGAAGCGCGGTCCCGCGGCGTCAGCGGCGAGGCCATTTCTGCCCTTATGGGCACGCACTACAACACCGCGACCATCGCGGCGGACCGCGGCCAAAGGAGCTTTCGCCTGTCGCTCGACCAGTTCCTGGCCAAGCGCGGCGGCTCGGTGATCGTGTCGCGCGGACGCTCGCTCAAGCAGTCGCACGCGGCGCTGTTTGCGTCGATCGAGCAGCGCTACGGCGTGCCGCCGGGACCGCTCCTGGCGATCTGGGGCATGGAAACCGGCTTCGGCAGTCAGCGCGGCAACCAGAACGTCCTGTCGGCCGTGGCCACCCTGGCTTATGATTGCCGGCGCTCGGAATTCTTCACCGAGCAGCTTTACGCGGCGCTGACCCTGATCGACCGCGGCGTCCTCACGGCAAGCTCGCGCGGCTCGATGCACGGCGAGGTCGGCCACACGCAGTTCCTGCCCAAGAGCATCCTCAATTACGGTACCGGCGGAAGCCTCGACAACGCCTCGACCGCGTTGACCGCGACGGCAAATTTTCTCAAGGGCCACGGCTGGCGCGCTGGCGGCGGCTACCAGCCCGGGGAGGCCAATTTTGCCGCCATCCAGGCGTGGAATGCGGCCTCGGTCTATCAGCGGGCGATCGCGCTTCTCGGCCGGCAAATTGACGGTAGGTAAGCGTGTCCGCGACGCACCACGAGGCCGCGGAATGGCGCGCCCCTCTTGACGCCACGCCAGATTCGTTCATGGGGAGAGGCCCACTTGCGAGGATAACATGAACAAGAACGACCTGATCGATTCCCTGATCGAAGAGCATGACCTGACCAAGGCCTTCGCGAGAGACCTGGTCGAGAGCGTGTTCCGCTCCATTTCCGATGCCGCGCAGGCCGGCGAGGAAGTCTCGATCTTCGGGTTCGGCAAGTTCCGTGTGGCCGAGCGGGGCGCTCGCAAGGGTCGCAATCCCCAGACGGGCGAAACGATCAAGATCGCCGCCTCCAAGCGGCTGAAGTTCGAGCCGGCCCGGGCGATGAAGACGGCCTTGAACGCCAAGCGCCGGGCGACGACGAAGAAGAAGAAGGCGCCGGCCCGGGGCCGCGGCCGCTGACGCTTCGGGCAGGCACGGCCTGTCCGCCTCTTCGAACAGCCTTTGAATCGAGGCGTCCGCTTCCGAATGGAGGCGGACGCGCTGCTTTTTGGCGGTTGCCGGCCGACGTCTGCCCTCGGCGATCGTGGCGAATTTTCCGGGATCCCTTGACCGGCCGCATACCATCGTGCCGTGAACCGGGTGTGCGGCCCCGGCCGAGATGCCCTTCCGGGTTGACCAACCCCCGGCTCTGAACGGACAACGCTGCGGGCGCGTCCACAGCGTTGTATGTGCGTTGCGGCACATCTCCGCCGCTGCCCCGTGTCGGATGTCAGTCGAGCTTCAACCCCAGACGGCTCAAATTTAAACGGCGCCATGCGCATTCGGGACAAAGTCGCCCTGGTCGGCGGGATACCGGTCGTCATCGCCGCGGCCATCGCCGTGACAGCCTGGATGCTGCTCAGCGAGGCCGAGCGCGCGCGCGAAGGCGCGCTGCTGGCCGGCGCGGCCTACCGTGACCTTGCCGGCGTGACGACGGCCCGAAACGCTTACGTGCTGAACGCACCGGCCCAGCGCGAGCGGTACGCAATAGACTTCGACGCCGCCGCACAAAGCGCCAGCCGCCAGCTTCAAGCCCTCGGAACGACGGCACGTGACAGCCTGCACCGGACCGCGACGAGCGACGCGGGCAAGGCGCTGCGCCGCCATCAGGAGCAGATGGCGGAACTGCAGGCGGTCTCGCAGCGCAACGACCAGCTCATCGGGGAGATGAATGCGCGCGCAGGCCACGTGATCAGTCTCGCCGACATGGCGCGGGAGCGGCAGCACCAGTCCAACACCGACATCATCGCGTCGCTGACGGATGGTGATCGCCGCTTGCGCGCACTGCGCGAGATCGTCGACCTGGCGTTCGAGTTGCGGGCGGCAGCGGCATCACTCGAGATCCAGCGTCTCAACACGGCGGTGCATCCGAGCGAGGCGGCGGAGGAGACCCTTTCCTTCCCGCGCGTCCGGCTGCGCAACGCCGTTCTCGACGTCGTGCAGATCCTGCGCGCCAACAACCAGTCCGCAGCCGCCGACGAACTCGCGCAGCTGGCGCGCGACCATGGCGTCGGGATCGATGCGGAGCAGAGCCGGCGAGCGGCGCCGGCCTCGTGGCAGGCGCTCGCCACCTGGGTCGAGCGGCTGACCAAGATCCACTCCTCAGAGCATCGGGCACTGCACGACGAACTGGCGCAGCTGCTGACCTACTCGGTTGAAGCCGCCGAGACCGAACAGGCGACGCAGAATATCGCCATTGCCACGCTGAAACTCGGCCAGCGCACGGCGGAAGCGCTGTCGGCGCGCGACGCGGCGGCGACAGGCGCCATGCTCGCCGAGGCGCAGATGCTGTCGAAGACCATGGCCGCCCTGCCCATCTCGCCGCTGATCCAGAGCGAAATGATCGATGCCATCGAGCGGTGGCGAGAGGGGCTGGCGACGACGGCCGACGGCCTCCGGCTTCAGAACGACATCCTGCGGAGAATGGACGAGACTGCCGAGGGCATGATCCGGCAAGCCGGCGCCATCAACGAGATGTTCGCCGTCGAGGCGGACCGCATGGGCCGTTTCGTCCAGACCATCCTGGCCCTCGGAGCCGCGCTCGGCCTGTTGCTCGGATCGGGCACGGCGCTCTTCGTGGCGCGCTCGATCACCCGGCCGCTCAAGCGGCTGGAGCAACATATGCGCGCGCTTGCCGCCAATCCCGTCGGCGGCAAGCTTCCGGAGGCGGCCCGTGGCGACGAGCTCGGCGCCATGGCCCGCGCCGCCAACTTCTTCGTCACCGAGATCGGCCGTCGCGAGAACGACCTGCGCATGGCCAAGGAGGCGACCGAGGCTGCCATGGCCGAGCTCAAGCAAGCGCAGACCAACCTGATCCAGGCCGAGAAGCTCGCTTCCCTGGGGCAGCTTGTGGCCGGCGTCGCGCATGAGATCAACACGCCGATCGGCGTCGCGCTGACGACCTCGACGGCGCTCAGCCGCGAGGTCGGCGCTCTCGACGAGAAGGTGAAGTCCGGGCGCGTCGCGCGCGCCGACCTGCACGCGATCCTGGGCCGCCTCGCCGAAGGCGGTCAGCTGATTTTTGCCAACCTGACGCGCGCCATCGATCTGATCCACAGCTTCAAGCAGGTCTCCGCCGACCGCGCCAGCGGCGAGCAACGCTCCTTCGAGTTGCGCAGCTGGCTTCACGAGGTCGTCACCAGTCTCGGCCCGGTGTTGCGGAAGGGCGGCCACCGCGTCGCGGTCGAATGTCCCGACGGGCTCATCCTGACCAGCTACCCGGGCGCCTTGGCACAAGTGCTCACGAACCTCACGATGAACGCCGTCACGCACGCCTTTGCGGCGGGACGGAGCGGCACGATCAGCCTGATGGTCCTGCCCTCCGGACGCGGCTGGCTGACGCTCGTTTTCCAGGACGACGGCATCGGCATCGACGAAGCCTATCGCGCAAAAGTGTTCGACCCGTTCTTCACCACCGGCCGCGACCGCGGCAGCACCGGCCTCGGCCTGCACATCGTGCACAATCTCGTCACGGCGACGCTGCAGGGCCGGATCGACCTGCAGAGCACGCCTGGGGAAGGCACGACATTCATCATCGAGATCCCGGCCGCGGTCGACGAGGCCCGGCCCGAACCACTCGCCCTCTCAGCGTGAAGCGACATCCCATGCAGCGCTCCATCCTTGCCGCCGTCGCGGCTCTCGCCGTCGCCGCCCCCTTGCAGGCAAAGACCCTGGTCTATTGCTCGGAGGGCAACCCGGAAGCTCTCAACCCGCAGCTGGCGACGACCACGACCGGCATGAGCGCGGCGCGGCCCATGTTCAACAACCTGGTCGAGTTCGAGCCGGTCGCGACAAGGATCGTGCCGGGCCTGGCGGAATCGTGGTCGGTCTCAGAGGACGGCCTGCAATACACGTTCCGTCTGCGGCGGAAGGTGAAGTTCCACGCCAATGCGACGTTCAAGCCGACGCGCGAGCTGAACGCCGACGACGTCCTCTTCTCGCTGATGCGGCAATGGAGGGAAGACCACCCGTATCACCGCGTCTCGGATGCCCGCTACGACTACTTCAAGGATCTCGGCATGAAGGAGCTCCTGCGCGATATCGAGAAGCTCGACGACCACACCGTCCGGATCACCCTGGCCCGGCCGGAGGCGCCGTTCCTCGCCAACCTGGCGATGCCGTTCAACTCGATCCTGTCGGCGGAATATGCCGAGATGCTGCTGCGCGCCGGCCACCCGCAGCAGCTCGACACGGATCCGGTCGGCACCGGACCGTTCGTGTTCGCCGGCTTCCAGAAGGACGTGGCGGTGCGCTACCGCGCCTTCGCCGATTACTGGGGCGGGCGCCAGCCGATCGACACGCTGGTGTTCTCGATCACGCCGAATCCCGGCGTGCGGCTGACAAAGCTCAGGGCCGGCGAGTGCCACATCATGGCGTTTCCGGATCCGGCAGACACGGCGCGCATCGAGGCGGATCCCGCCCTCGTGCTGCTCAGGCAGGAAGGTTTCAACGTCGGCTATCTGTCGCTCAACGCCAGCAAGGCGCCGTTCCATGACGTGCGTGTCCGCCGCGCCGTGAACATGGCGGTCGACAAGAGCACCATCGTCAACGCCGTCTATCGCGGCGCCGGCATCGCGGCCAAGAACCCGATCCCGCCGACGCTCTGGTCGTACAACGACGAGATCCGCGACTATCCCTACGATCCGGCGGCTGCGCAGCGCCTCCTCGTCGAGGCGGGCTATCCTGAAGGCTTCGAGACGGAGCTCTGGTACATGCCCGTGAGCCGGCCCTACAATCCGAACGGCAAGCGCATCGCCGAGCTGATCCAGGCGGACCTCGCCAAGGTCGGCATCAGGACCAAGCTGATGACCGATGAATGGAGCCAATATCGCGCAAGGCTTCAGGCCGGCGGCGCGCCGATGGCGCTGTTCGGCTGGACCGGCGACAACGGCGACCCAGACAATTTTTTCGACGTCCTGCTCGGATGCAACGCGGCGCGCCCCGGCGGCAACAACGTCGCCAAATGGTGCGATCCCAAATTCGACTCGCTCGTCAGCAGGGCGAAGGGTCTGCCGGACCAGCCGAGCCGCGAAGCGCTCTACCGGCAGGCGCAGGAGATCGTGAAAGCGGAAGCGCCGTGGCTGCCGATCGCCCATTCGATCGTCTTCATGGCCGTGCGCAAGGAGGTGACCGGCTTCCGCATGGACCCCCTCGGGCGTCGCCTGTTCGACGGCGTCGACCTGAAGTGACTCCGGCGAGAGGGACGCACGTCTTGCAGACGGCGAGCGGTCGCGCCGGCGTCGCCAATCAGGCAATCGTCGCCGGAAGCACAATCGGCCCAGATTGAATCGATTCCACTCCGATCTGTCACAGTCGCATCACGTCCGGACAAGCCCTATTCGGCGAGTGGCGCGCACTTCGCCGATCATGCTGTGGCCTACCAAAGCCCGAGCCATTGCGCCGGGTAGTAGGCGAGCAGGGCGATGATGAGGAGATTGGCGAGCAGGCCCAAAACAACCCCGAGCAGCGGATGTTCGTGCGTGAGGTCTGCAAGCCGGTTGCGCAGCGCCGGCGCGTTCTGCGAATCGTGCATTATCCTCATGGCTCGGTTCCCGGCTGCCCATTGAGCAGGAGCGGCATGATGGCCGGATCCGCCGGACCGTCCGTGTTCTGGCGCACCTGCGGGATAGATCCGTCTCTCGTCGAGACGTCTGGATGAGCGCTTAACGGATCGGTAACGCTTGTGGCCTCGCGCCGGGGGGTGCCTTCGATGTGGCCATTCCTCGCCCGATTTGTCCCGCAATACAGTCAAGCTTGTCGCAATAGTCGAGGACTCCGGGGCGGGGGGCGCTGTCTTACGGAGGCCGCATGTCGACCATCATGCAGGATCGCCCTCGTCCGGCTCCCTTGAAACCCCTGCACTGCCGCCCGCTTCGCCCGCTTCAGGGACGGCGGCAGGCAGGGACGGTCTCGCGTTCGCATCTGCTCATGTCGGCCGTCGTCGCCGTTGTCGGGACCGGCATCTTCGCAGCCGTCGACCAATCCTATGGACGCTCGGCGCCCGCACCAAAGGCGAGCGAGGCTGATATCCGCGCCGCTCCTGTCGCCGCCGTGGCGGTGGCAAACGAGCGGAGGCCCGACAAGATGAGCGAAAACCTGTCGTCATCACCGCCGGGCCCTGCGCCGCTCGTCCCCTCCCCCATTGGCGATGTGCCCGATACGAGGAGCGAGGCCTTGCCTGCGATCCAGTCCGCGGCGCTGACCGTCCCGGCAGCCGCCGAGCGCGACCCGGTCGTCGCGGAACGTGCCGCGGTCACCGGCAGCCTTGCGAGGCTCCGCAGCGTGGCGCCGCCAGGCAGCGCTGCCATCCCGGCCGGCCGCCCACAAACCGCGCAAGCAAGCAGCCCAATGCCTGGCGATTGCCCCGCGCCTGCGCTGAGCGCCGTCCTCGCCGACGTGTCAGCGCGCTTCGGGGCGGTGGCCGTCGTTGCCTCGCATCAAGGCAGGCCCAACAACCACACAGCGGGAAGCTTCCGCGAAAAGCTGCACCATGATTGCAAGGCCATCGATTTCCGGCCGGACCGCAGCCGCATCGACGAGATCAAGGCCTATCTGCGCAGCCGCCCCGAGATTGCCGGCGTGGAAAGCTATCGCGACGGCGTCATCCACATGGACGCGGCTGCGACCAACGTGAGCCCCGGCGCGAGAAAGCCGACGGCGGTCGCGCAGACTGAGGAACGTACCACTCCCGCAGATCGGTGACGGGCCGCGATTGAGATGCGCTGCGGACGTCCGCGCGCAATGCGGCGGCGACACGTTCTCTTCTTGCCTTGGCGCACTCTCGGAAAGGCAAGAATGAGGCGGGCGCGGGCCCGAATACTTTCAGGATTCTTTCAGGCCTGTGATCGCGTTTGCGCGCGCCTGATAGACGACGCGGCCATCGGCGGCGGGGGGCGTGCGCTCCTTCAGGACGGCGCGCAGCCGCGCACGCTCGTCGGGCGACATGGCCGCGATAGCCTTTCCCGCCGGACCCACCGGCAGCGTCATCGAACCCCAGAACGCGTCAAAGTCTCCGAATTCCACCGGAATCTCGATCTTGCGCGTTTCGATCCGCTCAAAACCCGCCGTCCGCCACAGCTCCTCCAGAGCCGGTACCGTGGTCGCGTGCGGGCTGGGCGGGCCGGGCGTGTGGACGCCCATGGCTTTCATGACAGCGGCGATGGGCGCCGTTGGCGAGCCGCCCGTCGGATAATCCCATACATAAGAGACGGCGCGGCCGCCCGGGCGCAGCACGCGAAATATTTCCGGCACGGCCTTGCCGGGGTCGGGCAGGAAGTGGATCACCAGCGCCATCACGGCGATGTCGAAGCTTTCATTGGGGAAAGGCAGATCCTGCGCATCGGCGACGCGGAACTCCGCTCCCCGGAGACCGGCACGCATTTGCGCGAATGCCAGCTGCTCCGCAGATGGGTCGATCCCGGTCACGGCCGCCGGGTCGCATGTGCGAATCACCTGCTCGGTGAAAACGCCCGTGCCGCATCCCACGTCCAGCCAGCGAAGATTTTTGGGAGCCGCGATCCACTCGAGGAAGATATCGCCGACGGCGCGGCTCCAGCGTCCCATCAACTGCTCGTAGGCAGCCCCATCTGTGAAGAATTGATCGTTCCGGGACATGCGGCTTCCCTCTGGCGGCTCGCGGCGGGCGGAAAATCTCGTGCATTCTCAGGCTCGCCAGCCAGGACCGCAAGGCACTGCGCCGATCTTCGGACGGTCCGATGCCTACCAGGATGGAACACCTGAGTCAGGCCAATCGTTATGGAAGCCGGGACCGTGCGCAGGCCGAATGGCCGTGCATCCACGCCAAGTGCACAAGGGAATTTTGCCAAGCGACTGCCACACGGCCGCCTTGAGCGCGCGTTATGAGCCTGTCCGGCCGTAACGCGGCTCACAGTATCGATTGCGTTTCTCAACATTGCAGGGAGTCAACCATGCTTGAGCGCACGCAGCGCGTCGTCGAATCACATCGTGAGCCACGCATCTATCCCGCCGAGGTGGAGCCTCTCATGCAGACTCTGCTCTCGACGCTCGCAGACATCGATTTCGAGTATGAATACGAACAGCGGAAACTGAACTGCAGCGCCGGCGACCGGGCGCTCAAGACGATTATGAGCCAGCGCCTCGAGCACAGGCACCGCGAGCGGCGCCGGCCCTATATCGAGGAACTCAACCGGTTGCACGCGCGCATGCGCTCCGTTGCCGGTTTAGAGCAGGCATAACGAAGAGCCGCGCCCTGCCAGCCGCTTGAAGGGCATGATCGACGCGGCGCCAGGGCTGCAGATTTTGCGCGGCGGGGAATCATCCCCGCCGTGCTTGAATCTTTTGAAGGAGATTCTGCCCTTTGTGTGGGCCATCTCCGCGGCTGCGGGGAAGTCCGAGAGGCTCAATGCACCGCGCGCGAAAGGATTTCCTCCATGATCCGCTCATGGAGATCGGCCACGGTGAGGACATATGGCTCGCGCTCTCGCTGGTGGCGGAGGTCGAGTTCCTGCAACAGGCGGGTCCTGGTCTGGCCCGTGATCGTGCTCTCCGCGATGCCGGCGCGGTCCTGCTCGTAGCGGGCGTCGATGTCCTTGAGCACCGACAGGGCCGCCTCGAGAGCATGCTCCCAACCTTGCGCGTGAACATCCGAAGCCGCGGCGACGCAGGCTGCTTCCGTTGTCGAACCCTTCGACATGGCGGCCGTCCTGTCGTTTTGATTACCTTAGCAAGCGTGGCCGTGAAGCGAAATCACTTGCGTTAACCGGCGTGCAGTGAATCGCGGCTTGCGCGCTCTGACGGCTGCCGCATACTGCGATTGGTTTTAACTCCGAGCGCGCATGACGGGACGGGACGTCCGCATTGCCTTCCTCGCCGCGTGCCTGTGGGTAGCGGCCCGGCCGGCCGGCGCGGAAACCAGCGCCGCCGTGTTCGATTTCGATCTTGTCGACACGAGCCTCGAAGCCAGCTCGTCGAACGCCCGCCCTGACGAGGCCCGCCGCCTGATCCTGGCCGGCGACAGACTCCGCGAGCTGCTGCGCGAGAGCGGCATTGCCGCCGTGGATCTTGGGCCGGCGCGGGAGCGGATCGAGCGCTTAAGGCCGCTGCGCTCATGCAACGGCTGCGAGGTCGATCTTGCCCGCGAGCTTGGTGCGACCCTGGCAGTGACCGGGATGGTCCACAAGGTGTCCAACCTGATCCTCACCATCGACGTCATGATCCGCGACGCGCGCACCGGCGCCGTGCTGCGGACGGGCCGCGCCGACATCCGCGGCAACACCGACGAGTCGTGGCTGCGCGGCGTCGGCTACGTCGTCCGCAATCGCCTCCTCGACCCGCCACTCGCGGCTGCCGGGCCGTGAAACTCCCGAATTCGTGATGCGAGGACGCTCCGGAAACCAGCATCGCGGACGCTGTCCTCGCGGTGTGGCAGGAAGTTTGTGTGGCGGGTGCAGGTGCGGGTTGTCGCGGGTCAGCGTGTCGAAGGTGCTGCCCAGCAGCGCGAGCCTCCGTGCGCCCGCGTCAAGGTTCCGCCTAGACGTCTTTTGTCAGCCACTCGCTTTGGCGGATTGCGGCCTCGGCACGGCCAGGAGCTAGCGGGCTTATATTCTTACTACGCAAGCGCCTCGGGAGAAGACGCGGGCATCATCCCCGCTGCAGCCCTGCCCCCGGCGGAGCCTCCCATGGTTGAAGTCAGAGCATCCTGGAAAGGCACCGAGAACAGGAGCCGGCGCCCTTCCTGGCAGACGTCGATCCGCGCTTCAGAGATGGTGATCTTGGCCCCGGCCTGGGTCATCAGCAGTTCTTCGATTTCATTGAGGGCAAAGGCCAGCGCTTCGTGCTGATCGGGCAGCTCCGTGCCGCCGGCATCACGGATCAGGCACTCCCCCAGCCGGATATCGAAATAGAAAAGCGCCAACGCCACTGCCCCTCGCCACGTCGGCTAACGCACGGGAGGCATTGAAGTTCCCTGACCGACAGGCCAGCAACGGCTCACCAGCCTTCCCTTGGCGCTTAACGTATGTGAATGACGGTCGCCGCTGCACGGGCTCGATTATGCGTGGAGGGCTTGCGTCTTCGAGGTTGGCCCCTCCGCATTGCAAAATGGTGCGTACCGGGCCCCGCCGCTTCCTTCTCAGCCACGGCGGGGCCTTCTTCTTGGGAAAAAGTTGGGCCGCAGGCGAAGAGCCGTTCAGGCCGGGCGCCGGCTGCCAAGGACGGCGATCGCCGCCAGCCCTCCGGCGAACAGCATCAGCAGCAGGCTGACCGCGTTGACGGCCGGCGTCGCCCCCTCGCGCATCTGCCCGTACATGTAGACCGGCAGCGGCGGCTCGGAGCCGACCAGCATCAGGGTCGTGTTGAAATTCTCGAATGACATCAGCAGGGCCACGAGCCCGGCTCCGACCAGCGCCGGGCGCAGATAGGGCAGCGTCACCGTGCGCAGCACGCGCAGGCGCGAGGCGCCGAGGTCGAAGGCCGCCTCCTCGAGAGCGCGGTCGAAACGCCGTAACCGTGCGGCGATGATCAGCGTCGACAGGCTCAGGATGAACGAAAGCTGGCCAAGCACGATCAGCGTCAGGCCCGGCCGCAGGAAATCGAGGTCGCGCTGCAGCCAGTCCTCGAGCCCATTGGCGAGACGCGAGAAGAAGGCCAAAATCGAGATGCCGAGGATCACGCCAGGGATCACCAGCGGCCACAGCATCATCATGGCGACCACGGTCTTGCCCCGGAACCGGGCGCGCTCGAGCAGGAAAGCATTGGCGGTGCCCAGCACGACTGCGAGCACGGCGACCGGGACCGCGACCTTGAAGCTTGCCGCGATGCTGCCGAGCATGGCCCGGTCGCGCAGGACGCCGGGCTTGCCGAACTCGCCGCCGCTGCCGATGAACCAGGCGAGCGTAAACCCCTTCCACGGCGGTGACGGGAAGGCGCTGGCGTTGAAGGCGAAAACGGCGACCGTGGCGAGCGGCGCGAACAGGAACAGGTAGAAGCCAGCCACGTAGAGGCGCCAGAGCGTGTTCGGCCGTTGCATCGTCTCACCCCTGGCGCAAGGTCTGGCCGAGCGACTGCCGCGACAACTTCAGGCCGGCCCAGACAATCAGCGACGACAGCGCCAGCAGCAGAAAGCCGAAGGCCGAGCCGAGCGGCCAATTGAAGCGCGTGATGAACTGGCTGTAGATCTGCTCGGTGAACCATAGCCCGTTCTTGCCGCCGAGCAGCACCGGCGTGGCGAAATTGCCGACCGTCAGCATGAAGACGACGATTGCCCCGGCGACGATGCCCGGCATGGCATGCGGGACCACGATGCGGCGCAAGACCGTCGCGCGGCTGCCGCCGAGGTCGTAGCCGGCCTCGACCAGCGACGGATCGAGGCTGTCGAGCGCGTTGACGAGCGGCACCACCATGAACAAGAGCCCGCCATAGACGAGCCCGAGGATCACCGCGCCGTCGTTGTAGAGGAGCTCGACCGGCCCGGAAGCAATGCCAAGCCTTTGCAAGGCGGTCGAGATCACGCCGGTCTCGCGCAACAGGATCATCCAGCCGAGCGTGCGCACGAGTTCGGACACCCAGAATGGCAGGAGGCAGAGCAGGAACAGAAGCGACTTCGTGCGGCCGCGGGCGGCGCGCGCGATGTAGAGCGCGACCGGGAAGGCGAGCAGCAGCGTCAACGCGGTCACGATGATCGACATCGCGGCCGTGCGCGCAAAGGTCCGCCAGTAGAGCGGCTCGACGAAGAACTCGCGAAAATTGCCAAAGCCGAAGGCGTAGATACGCGGCGCGACACGTTCGCTCACCGACAGGACGGCCATTTCCACATGCGGCAAGATGACAAGCAGCCCGAGCCACAATACTGCCGGCGCCAGCAGCAGAAGCAGCCCGAACCGCCGCGGCGACGTCATGCGGGAAAGATCCGCGCCGCCTCGGCGCTCCAGCCGACCACGACGGGCGCGCCGACGCCGATCCCGGCCATCGGCCCGGTCTGCGGCAGCGCCGCGCGCAGCGGCGCGCCGAGCGCCGGCGCCTCGATCATGACCGAGGAATTGGCGCCGTCAAAGAGAACCGCCGTGACGCTGCCCGGGAAGCGGTTCGGCAGCCCGTCCAGCGCATCCGGCGCACCGGCAACGGCGATTGCCTCCGGGCGCACGAAGCAGGCGCCGTTCGTCGGCCCGGCTGGGCCGGTGCCCTCGATCACGCTGCCGCCGGGCAGACGGATCGCGGCCGAGCCGCGCCTCGCCGGCAACATCTCGCCGGTCCATTGATTGCTGTCGCCGACGAAGCCGGCGACAAAACGCGTGGCCGGATGGTGATACAGCTCGCGCGGGCTGCCGATCTGCTCGAAGCGGCCGGCGTTCATTACCGCGACCCGGTCCGACATGACCAGCGCCTCGGATTGGTCGTGCGTGATGTAGACGAAGGTCGTGCCGAAGGTCGCCTGGATCTGCTTGAGCTCGATCTTCATCTGCTCGCGCAGCTTCAGGTCGAGGGCGCCGAGCGGCTCGTCGAGCAGCACCAGCGTCGGTTCGAGCACGAGGCAGCGCGCGATGGCGACGCGCTGGCGCTGCCCGCCCGAGAGCGTTGCGACCGCCCGCTCCGCGAAGCCCGGCAGCCCGACCCGCTCGAGCATCCTTCCGGTGCGCGCAGCGGCCTCGCGCTTGCCGACGCCGCGGCAGCGCAGGCCATAGGCGACGTTCTCGCCGACGCTCATCATCGGGAACAACGCCAGGCTCTGAAACACCATGTTGACCGGACGGCGATTCGCCGGGATGCGGAGCATCGACGCACCGCCGATGCGGATGTCGCCGGCGCTCGGTTCCTCAAAACCAGCGATCATGCGCATCAAGGTGGTCTTGCCGCAGCCGGACGGCCCGAGGATCGAGAAGAACTCGCCCTTGCCGACTGAAAAGCTTACGCCGTCGACGGCGAGGTGATCGCCGAAGCGCTTCGACACACCCTCGAGCGCAAGATCGGGAGGGGTCACTTATCCCTCCCCGAATTCGGGGAGGGATCATCGCGCCACGGCACGGCGCCGCTCAGGAGCCGGCTTTCACGCGGTCGAGAATCTTGCCTTCGATCTCTTCGATGCCGGCCGGCACGGCCGGATACCATTTGATGTTGTCGATCGCCGCCTGCGGGAAGCTCTCGGCATATTGCTCCTTGAGCTTGCCTTGCGTGAGCTTGTCGGCGCCGTTCGAGGCCGTGAAGTTGCCGGCCGAGGCCGCGACCTTGGCGGCGATCTCGGGCCGCATGTTGAAGTTGATCCATTTGTAGGCGGCGTCGTCCGCCCGGCCGCGCGCCGGGATGGCGAAGGTATCGACCCAGCCGAGCGCGCCCGATTTCGGGGCGATGAATTTGATGTCCGGGTTCTCGGCGTTGAGCTTCCAGCCACCCGTGTCCCAGGCCATCGCGGCCGTGACCTCGCCGGTGCGGATGGCGTTGAGCAGCGCGTCCTTGCCCTCCCAGAAGAATTTGATGTTCTTCTTGCACTCGGTCAGCCTGGCGCCGACCTTCTCCATCATGGCCGTGTAATCCCTGGCATTCCCGTAGGCGGCGAACGGGTCGAGGCCCATCGAGAAGGCGAAGGCGATCAGCGACGGGCGTTTGGCGCGGATGCTCGCCTTGCCGGCGACCTCCGGGCCGCAAAGATCGGCGTAATCGGCGACCTTGGGCGCCGCCTTGGCGTTCACGACGAGGCCGTCGGTGCCCCAGATGTGCGGCACGCCGAAGACCTTGCCATCGACGCTGGTGTTTTTCTTGGTGGCCTCGAGCATCGAGGCAATGAACAGCTTCGCATCGAGCTTCGAGAGGTCGAGCGGCTTGTAGATGCCGAACTCCTGCTGCGGGCCGAGGATGCGGTCCTGGCTCGGCTGGGCGAGGTCGAAGCCGGCGCCCTGCGTCGCCCGAAGCTTGGAGATCATCTCCTCGTTGTTCGAAATCGTCACCTCGACCTCGATGCCGGTCTCCTTGGTGAACTGCTGCACGACCTCGGGCGGCGCGTAATCGGCCCAGGTCAGCAGCCGCAGCTTCTCGGCCGCCGAGGCGGCGCCGGTGGCGAGACCTGCGCCCAATGCCGCCGCCAGACCGAATGCGATCCTTGTCCTGCTCATGACGATCCTCCCTCGAACTGCGCTCTGCCGTGCAGGCTCGTGGATGCCGCCGGCGGCGGTCAGCTGGCGCCATCATGCGACGGCCGTGTGACCCCGTCACGAGCTTTTTGGGAGCCATATGCCGAACAGGACGCACGCTTCGCCGCGACGAGTCCCGGACCGCTGGAGGAAGAGACTGGGATGGCGCTATCCTGGCGAGACACCGCGCTCCCCGAGCGCAACCTACGGCACAGCAGTGGAGCCCGCCCATGGTCGTCTGGCTTACGCGCGTCGCGCTCGCCGCGGGCGGTCTCGTGGCAGGCTGGTTCGTCGCCAGGGACGCGCCGAATTTCAGCGTGATCCAGGGTATCGCGGCGATGCTGATTATCGCTGCGGTGGTGGCTGCCGCGGCGCTCTGGCCGGCATTGTGGCGGCGCCGCGGGTAGCCCCTCTGTGGCCCGAACCCTTGCCGTCCACGTCTCTGGCATTGAAAGCAGGATCGCTTTAAGCGATGGCCATGACAGACCGCCGCGCCAGGATCCCGATCTCCGTGCTCACCGGCTTTCTCGGGAGCGGCAAGACGACCGTGCTCAACCGGCTCGTCCGCCACCCGGACATGGTCCGGGCGCTGGTCGTCGTCAACGAGCTCGGCGAGATCGGCCTCGATCACGAACTGGTCGAACGCGCCACCGACGACGTGGTGCTGCTGCAGAGCGGCTGCCTGTGCTGCTCGGTGCGCAGCGATCTGATCGAGACGCTGCAGGCGATGCGCCGCAAGGCCGAACGCGGCGAGATTCCACGCTTCGACCGCGTGATCATCGAGACGACCGGTCTCGCCGATCCAGGGCCGATCCTTCAGGCCATCATGGTGGAGCCGGCGGTCACGAGCCATTTTCAGCTCGACGGCGTGGTCGCCACCGTCGATGCGGTCAACGCGGAAGCGACCCTCGGCCGGCACAACGAGGCCGTCAGGCAAGTGGCGGTGGCCGACCGCATCCTGCTCACCAAGACGGATCTTGCCGAGCCGGCACAGGCCATGGCCGTCGAGCAGGATCTCGCGGCGCTCAACCCGAGCGTGCCGATCATCCGCACCGCGCCGGGCGAGGCCATCGACCCGGCGCTGCTGTTCGGCCTCGGTCTCTACGACCCGTCCAGCAAGAGCGCCGACGTGCGGCGCTGGCTCGACTGGGAGCGCGGACGCCCGCGCGCCTCCCGTCCGGTCGCCGACGATGCCTCGCGCCATGACGCGCGCATCCGCTCCGCGAGTCTCGCGTTCGACGCGCCGATCGCGGGCGAGGCGCTGGACCGCTGGCTCAACTCGCTTCTTCGCTTCCGCGGGCCCGACCTGTTGCGCTTCAAGGCGATCGTCAATGTCACCGAATTGCCGGGCCCACTCGTGCTGCATGGCGTGCAGCACGTGATCCATCCGCCTGTCATGCTGAAGGAATGGCCGAGCGCCGACCGCCGCACGCGCATGGTGTTCATCACGCACGACATCGACGAGGACGCGTTGCGGGCCTCGCTTCAGGAATTAGCTGATGCCCCTGCGTAACATCACTGTCTTGCGGACTGGTATTGCGCGTCGCTGACGTGCTCCAGCCAGTCGACGGTCTTGCCGTTCAGCGCCTCCTGGACGGCGATATGTGTCATGGCTGTCGTCGCGGTGGCGCCGTGCCAGTGTTTCTCGCCGGGTGGGAACCAGACCACGTCGCCCGGCCGGATCTCCTCGACGGGACCGCCCTCGCGCTGCGCCCAGCCGCAGCCGGACGTGACGACCAGGGTCTGGCCGAGCGGATGCGTATGCCAGGCCGTGCGCGCGCCAGGCTCGAAGGTCACGCTGGCGCCGGCGACGCGGGCCGGATCAGGCGCCTGGAACAGCGGGTCGATGCGCACCGCGCCGGTGAACCAGTCGGCCGGCCCCTTGCCGGACGCCTGCGAGCCGCTTCGCCTGATCTCCATGGTCGTCTCCCGTTGGTGACAGCCTCGCATCGAATCTCCCGCGGCAAACGCACTGGCCGATGTCAGCGCAGCCTCGCGGGATTCTCTGCCTCCGCCGCGCTCATCACCGGCAGTAGCAGCGACGGCCGCCGTAGCGCGGCCGGTAATTGCCATAGTAGCGGATTCCGTAATACCGCGGCCGGTGATAGCCGTAGTAGCGGATCCGGTGATAGCGCGGGCGATGATAGCCGTAGTAGCGAATCCGGTGATAGCGCGGGCGATGATAGCGGTAGTGGCGGTAGTGCTTCGCGCGCTTGAACTTCACCTTGTGGTATTTGACCTTGTAACGCTTGCCGCCCTTCTTCATGTAGTCGGCAGCAATGCCGTTCAGGTCCGCTGCGACGGGCACGGCCGGCGCGGCGGAAACCGCTCCCGCGAGGCCGCACGCGAGCGCGGCTGCGAGGACAACACGGGCTATTCGCATAAGCCTTCCTCCGGACTGAAGCGGCTAGAATGCGCGCCGCCCCCGTGAACGGCGGATGAATGGGCCGGCTAGCTACCGCGCCGGCTCTACTCCTTGAAGCCGACGATGAGGTGAGCCCGGTGCGACTCGGGCAGCACCTCGCCTTCGGCCTTGACGGTGATCGTGTCGGTGCCGGGCTCGGAGATCAGGTCGGGTGTGATCTCGGCTTCGAGCCGGGTCTTGGAGACGTAGCGGGTTGGCAGCTCGATGGCGTTGAGGTTGAACAGGCTGCCGAATTCGCGCTTGAGCATGATGCGGTGGAACGGCCACATCCCTTCGCCGCGCACATGGAGGGTGAAAGGCTTCGCGCCCTGCGTCACTGCCTTGGGCTCGATGTCGAGCTCCATCGGCAGCGTCTGATAGGAGTAGAAGGCCGGGATCGGGTTTTTGTAGTTGCTGAAGGCGATATCGATCTTTTCGCCGTCCTTGACGACCATCTTCACATTCTGCGTCGCCCAGATGTCTTTCAGGGGGTCGCCCTCG
>DATBIR010000296.1:0-16643 GCA_036556825.1 Beijerinckiaceae bacterium | reverse complement strand
AAATGTCTGTGACGTCTAATTCTTTACATTCCGTCAACCATTCATGCCAACGATTCGTTTGCAAACGGGAGGTTAATGAAAAGCCGACAAGTCTAAGTGAGGTGAAAATGCTCAGAAGAGCTCTGTTGTGTGCAGCCGTGTCCGTCGGCCCGGTTGCAGGAGCCGCTGCGGCCGATCTCCCCAATCGTTATCGCGGGCCGGATCTGTTTTCGCCGGCTCCCGCTGCAACCTGGACGGGGTTCTATGTCGGCGCCCAGGTCGGCTATGGCTTCGGCAGCGACCAGACTCTGGTCAACGTCTCCGGGTTCCCGTTCAGCTTCGTCGGCCCCGATCACGACTTGAGCGGTCCGGTCGGCGGCATCCATGCCGGCTTTAATTTCCAGAACGGCCCGATCGTCTATGGCCTGGAAGGGGATCTCGAGCTTGCCAATGCCGATGGCACCATCTCGCTCGCCGGCAGCGGCGGCTTCGCCGGCCTCGGCCTGACGTCGCGCACGAGCATCGACTGGCAAGGTTCGCTGCGCGGCCGCCTCGGCTTCGCCATGTTCGAACGGGCGATGATCTACGGCACCGCCGGTCTCGCCTTCGCCAATATCGAGAACGCGTATAGCGCGACTCTGCCTCCAGGCAACGTCTTCGGCGCGCCGGCGGGCATCACGGCCGCCAAGTTCGACGAGACGCATTGGGGCTGGACCGTCGGTGCCGGCGTCGAATACGCGCTGATGAGCAACTGGACGGCGCGCGTTGAATATCGCTACACCAACTTCAGCGAGTACAAGAACAACTCGACGCTTCTCACCGCGGCGGGCAGCACGAGCCGACAAGACCCGGACCTGCACACGTTCCGCATCGGCGGCAGCTACCGGTTCTGATCCGTCCGCCTCGCATTGGCGTGATAGGGGGAGGGCGTCGGCTCGCCGACGCCTTTCACGAAAGGGTGCTGCAGCATGGTCCGGCAAAGCGGGAGCCGGCTTTGCCGAAAAAGGCTTGTCCCGGACTCGATCCCGGATCATGCGACACAAAGAGCAAGGAGAGCAGGATCGATTCGATCCGAATTGATCCTGTCTAGTGAACCACGGCCGCCCGTTCCGTCCTGACGATCAGGGCGCGGCGGGTCCGGTCTGCGGCCGCGAACTCGATCTCGTCTTCCTCGTTCGCGCCCACCAGCTCGCGCCCGAGCGGCGAGGTTACGGCGACGAGACCGTTCGCCGGATCGTCCTGGTCGCGGCTCAAGGTGAGCGTCGCCAGCTTGTTGTCGTCGAGATAGCGGATGACGATGCGGTCGCCCGCCCGGATGCCGCCGTTCGTCGGCTTCTTGTCGGCTGCCTGCTGCTCGGCGGCCCCCGGGACGGTGGCGCGCTCGTCCGCGGCAGGGGCGGGTTGTCCAGCCGTCTCCGCAGGAGCGGCTGCGACCTTGTGCAGGGTGTGGACCGTTGCGGGAGCGTCGCCGCCGATCGGCTCGATGCCCATGGCGGTCATCGTTGCGAACAGATCCTCCATGCAGGCCTCGGGATCGAGGGTGAAGCTCGATGCCCAGCACCGCCAGAAGCGCCACCCGACCCGTTCCAGGACGCGCTGCCGCTGCATGTCGTCGGCCCAGCGCTCGGGACCGTGGTACTTGTCGCCGTCGCACTCGACTGCGAGGCGGCGGTCGCCGCGGCCTTCGACGACGAGATCGATGCGGTAGCCGAGCGAGCCGACCTGCGGCGTGACGCGATAGCCGCGCGCTGTCAGGCGGCGGAAGACCTCGCGCTCAAAGGTCGACTCGCACCGCTCCTCGAGATCGCCTGCCGGCTGCGCAGCGCCTGCCATCGGCTCGCGGAAATGGCGGACGACCTTTGCCTTGAGGTCGTTGGGATTGAGCTGGTCTTCGTTGACCGATCGCACGAGCACCAGCCGGTCGCGGGCCCGGGACAGCGCGACGTTGAAGCGCTGCTCGAAATGCGTCGCCGTCTGCGCCTGCTTCATGACCGGATCGGCGACCATCGACAGATAGACGACGTCGCGCTCGTTGCCCTGCAACGTTGCGCTGTCGCCGCAGACGACGCGGTGACGCAGCATCACCTCTTCGCCGAGCTCGGCGATGAGCATGCGATTGATCAGCGCTGCCTGCGCGGCGCCGATCAGCGAGATGACGCCGATGGTGCGCCAGTGGTCCTGACCCGCGACTCGGCTGAGCGCTTCATCCTCCACGAGCGCCTTGATCTCGTCGACGACGACGCGCGCCTCGCGCGGATTGATCTTGTTGCGGTCGCGCTGGCCGTCGGGCACGTAGATATCGACGAGCGGCGGATCGAGGCGCTCGTGCGCCGTCGGCACCCGCAGCGGGATCAGGGGTTCCGGATAGAACTGCATGGAGAAACGGATGATCGGCTCGACGCAGCGGAAATGCTCCTTGAGCATGACCAGCTTGTCGGGGAACATCACCTTGGCGAGGTCGTAGAGCGACGAGCCCGGGAGCAGCAGCGTCTTGAAATGCTGTCCCTTGAGGAAACCGTGCTCGAGACGCTGAATCTTGGCGTCATCGATGAAAGCCGCCGTGGGGCTCACCTGCTTGTCGTCGCCGACCACCAGAACCTTGCGGCCGCGCAACAGCGTCGTCACCTCGCGGATGTCGGACTGGGAGGCCTCGTCCATCACCACGAGGTCGAACGAGCCGAGCTCGCCTGGAAGCTGCTCGGCGACACGCCACGACGGCATGATCCAGCAGGGGATCGCATCATAGCACTGTGCCATGGCGGCGCGGGCGTCGCGGCGGTGGCGCACGGCGCCTTTTCCGGTGCCCTTGCCGGTGCGTCTCAGGGCGGTGGCGAACATCATCAGGGCCGAGCGGACCGGCCCGGTCATCGACCCGGCCAGCGCGTAGAAAGTCCGCTCGCGCACCAGCCGCTCGAACGCGCGCGCGATGTCGCGGTCGAGGTCGATGCGCTCGTTCGACAGCACCTGAAGGCGATAGCGGTCGTCGATGCGTCTCAGGTAGCTTTCGGCGGCTGCCCAGTTCCAGGCCTCGCGCCAATCGCCGGGGATCAGAGGATCGGTGCCGTCGACCGCTGGCTCGGTCAGCAGCCGCTGCGCCCAGTCGAGAGCACCCGCCGACTGCAGCATGCCGCAGGTCGAGGCGACCACTTCAAAATCCTGGCGGTGCCTGGCCAGATCCTCGATACGCTGGCGCAGGCCGTCCCACAGCATGGCCGCGCGTTCCGTGTCGACGGTAGCGCGCCCAACCGCGTCGCGCAGGAAGTCGCGCGCCAGCTTGCCGAGCTTGCCGCTGCTCGCCGGGAAGAGCGAGATCAACCGCTGCACCTCCGCCTCGACGGCTGCGAGGCGCGTCGCTGCGGCGGCATTGCGCAGGACCATCTCCACGGCCACCAGGCGATCCCGATCGAACCACAAGGCGCGCGGGTCCTGCGTCCCGAAGGCGATTTCGCGGAACGCGTCCTCGACCACGGCGAGCGCCGCCGGTGCGTCCACAAGGACCGGCTGCAGGATGTCGAACAGGTCCTGAAGAGCCCGCGGTGTCGACGCATCCGCGGGCGCGTCGAACTCGGCAGCCAGCGCCGTCCAGCGCTGCTCCAGCGACCACAGGCGCTCGCGCCAGTCGAGGTGGTCGCGCACATGCGCCCAGTCGGCGGGCTCGGACGGTGTGCGGCCGGCGACGCGCAGGGCCTCGACGGCGCGGCGCAACGCCTTTTCCTTGAATGCGAAAAACCCGAAGACATCCTCGCCTTGCGCGAGTCTGGCGATCAGGCGAACGGTGTCGTCGGTGTGCCGGAAGATGTCGGGCACGTCGACCGGTTGGGTGAGGTAACGCGTCCGCTCGGCCAGGACGGGCTCGGCATCGGCAAGAAAGGCCAGAAGGGCCTCGGTGGGGCCGCTCTGCTTTCCCGTCAGCACTTCGGCCGCCGTGCGCTCCAGCCACGGATATTCGTCGACCAGGTTGCGAACCCGGCGCAGGATCTGAAGAGCATCGACCGCCCGGATGGCATGGGCGAGCCCTTCCGGCGTCCGGATGCGGATGGTCAGCTCGCGGTCCTCGCCGGCCCGTTCGCTGAACTGCGAGGCGCGGACGAGGTCATCGTGCAGGACGCCGATGGCGGCGCCGTCCGGCAGGTCGTGGACGGACGGAAGCACCGCATCGATATGCTCGAGCCGCGCCCCGAGCGCGATCCGCGCCATGCGCAAGGCCGTGATCTGCTGATCCGTGGGCGCGCTCGCTGCCGGTTCAGCCGGCCGGTCCGTGAACCAGCCGAACCGCTCGCGCGATCCGGCCACAAGCTCGGCGAGCTCCGCCGGCGCCTTGTCGAAGCCTGGCACCTGCCCGAGTTGCGCGGCCGCGAGGCTCGCAATCTCGCGGTCTACGGTGGCGAGGCGCTCGCGCATCCCCAGGATCGAGGCCTCGAGGTCCCGGATGACGCGCTCCTGCTCCTTCGGGCTGACCCCGTCGAGCACCGATTGCAGCAGCCGGATGGCGGTTTCGAGCTGCTTGAAACCCTCGCGCTCCGTCGCCGTGATGCTGATGGCGAGGTCGCGCACGCTTTCCGGCAACTGCGCCCGCAGGACCGCCAGGGCCGGCTCGGCATGCGACACCACGAGAACGCGCCGGCCGGTCGCCAGGTAATGGCAGACGATATTGGCGATGGTGTGCGTCTTGCCGGTGCCCGGCGGCCCCTGCACGACGATGCCGTCGGTCTTTTCCAGTCGCCGCACGATCTCGATCTGCTCGTCGTTGAACGGCTTGGGAAAGAACAGGTCAGGTTCCGGCTCGGTCGCGGCGGCGTCCGACGCCGGATGCTCCGTGCGGCCGAGCCCGGCGCTGAGCGGCCGCCACGGCCCGTCGGGACGGTCCTTCGGCCCCATGACCAGCGTCCTGGCCGGCCCGGGCAGATGGTCGTCCTGCGCCTTGTGCTCGACCGATTTTTTGAGGTTGGCGAGGTCCGCCAGCAGAAAATTGTCCGAGCGCCGCCGGGCAAACAGGACCCACCTGTCGGAGACGGCGAGATGCTCGTCCGGCGGAGGCGGCGGCGCCGCGGGATCCAGATTGGCGTGGTCGGGGAGATATCGTCCCTCCGCATCGAGACGGGACTGGCACGCCCGCAAGGCCGGCTCGAAGCTCTCCTTCACGAAGGGCGAGACGCCGTCCTGGGCGGCGGCCGCGATGGCCCGCTCCGCCGCGTCGGCTGCCAGGGTCACGCCGTCCGCGCTCAGCTCCTCATAGGCGCGCAGGTTGGCCAGGGCCGGCGCGGCCCGCGGGCGGATGCGGATTTCTCCGGCGGCCTCCTCGGCGATCTCGATCTCCACGAGGCGCTCGATCAGCGGCAGGTCGATCTCGACCTCGTCCCGTTGCCAGCGGGTCAGGCCGAGGCCCCAGACAAGCTCGAACGGCTGGTCCGCCACGAGGTCGGCCAGCTGGGCGATCTCGAACAGCTTCTGATACACGGCCATGGACCGGCGGCGCGGCCGCTCCGCCTCGGCCCAGGGCAGCCACTGCTCGGCGATATACGCATCCGCTGCGGCGCGCGCGTCCGGCCGGTCGGCCAGGCGCAGGCGCACGTCGAACTGCCCCGCTGCCTTTGGGTCGAGGGCGGCGGTGCAATCCTCCGGGCGCGCCTGGCCCTTGGCGACGAGCGCGTCCTTTTCCCGGCCGGAGACCGTGACGATTCGCTCCTCGCGCAGGCGCGGGACGACGTCGGGATCGGGTGCGACCTCCAGCCACTCCCTGGCGTCGTCAGGGCAGGCAGGGGGCTCGCCGCGCCGCAAGCGCTCGACCGACAGCCAGATGGGCCCGTCCTCGTCGACGAGGTCGTGCCTGATGCCGGGAAGGGCATGCAGCTCGTGCTGATGCAGCACGAGCGTCTGCCCCGTCGACAGGCGGTGTTCCGCAAGACGAAACGCCGGGCGCTCGTCGAGCCGGACCACCTGCTCAACGTAATCCAACAGACTACGAAGCTTGTCCGCCGCCGGGTCGGAGGTGGTCCCGGGACGATGTTCCGTCGCAAGCAAAGGGTATTCCGCCGCTTTGACCCCTGATGTAACGCCGGACACTCGACGTTGGCTACTTCGCGGTCAAGCGGGGTTGTTGTTGACTCGCGAATGCGAGGCCGATGGGGCTCGCGGTTGTGGTGTCGGTGTCACGGTTTCGCCTTCGACATTTTTTTCATCCTGGTCAAGCAGGTTGAGCAGTCGCGTCGCTTAATCGTGCGTCAATCATAAGTGGCTCATTGTGCATCGGAATCAGGGAGGTTCCGATGAGCGCCGACTTGGCGGAGAAGCAATCCCGTGCTCGCCGTTTATCGGGATACCAGCCGCTATCTGCGAAGGACCGGGACCGACTTGAGCGGCTTGTTGGCCAGGCCGGCTCGGCAATTCTGCAAGGTCTCTACAAGGCCATCGCGGCCGATCCCGATCTCGCGGCCAAGGTCACGGTCCCGCTCGACGGTATCGAGAAGCGCCAGGCGGCGCATGTCGTCGGGCTGATCACGGATCCGGACGGACCGGCCTACCTCGAGCGAGTCGATCTGATCGGGCGCACGCACGTTCGGATTGCCCTTGCGCCCGAGATGTATGTGGCCGGATATGCGGCGATCCTGGCTCAGGTCATTGAAGGGATCGGAACCCTGCACCCGTGGTCAGGGCGTCAGGCCGCGAAGCTGGCGGCCAGGTTCACCCGCCTGGCCATGTTGGACATGGCACTTGTTCTGGCCGTTTACGACCAGGGCATGCAGCGTCAGATCGATTCACGTCGTCAAACCGTCGAAGCTGCCGTCAGCGAAGCCAACGGGCGTCTTACAGGCGTGTTCGGCGACCTGCATTCCGGTGCCAAGGATCTGCATAATGCGGCGGTGACGCTGCACAGGGAGGCTACGAGCGCGGACGAGGCCTGCGCGGAGGCATCCGGCGTGCTCATCGGAGCAAAGGAGCGCCTCGACGCAACCGCCAACGCGAATGCGTCCTTCCAGCACTCGCTGACAGGAGTGGCCTCGAGCGCCAGCGAAGCAGCAGATCTGGCGCGCGAAGCTTCCAGCAAAGGCGTCGGGGCTCGTGAAGCAGTCGACGTTTTGACCGACAATGCAAAGAAGATCGACTCCGTCGTGAAGCTCATCAGCGAGATCGCTGCCCAAACGAATCTGCTGGCGCTCAACGCAACAATCGAAGCGGCACGGGCGGGGGAAGCGGGCCGCGGGTTTTCGGTCGTGGCGCAAGAGGTCAAATCACTCGCCAACCAGACGGCAAAGGCGACGGAGGAAATCGCCGCTCAGGTCGGGGCCATGCAGTCGGCAACAACACGGGCCGTCGGCGAGATCGCGGCAATCGTGCAATCCGTGGAGAAGATGGGTCATGTGGTCGGCACGATCGTGGATGCCATCACGGCCCAGACCCAGTCTGCCCAAACCGTGACCGCTGAAGTCGGGGCCGTCGCCGATGCTTTCGGCAGTGTCGAGCGCAACCTTGACTTGACTGTCTCATCCTCAGCCCACACGCGCTCCGCTGCAAGCGGTGTCAGCGACGCCAGCCGCCATATCGAGGTGCGCACGGAGGAGGCGCGGCAATTGCTGGATGAATTTTTTGCGAAAGTGGCGGCCCAGGGGTGAGCCGCCAGGGCTTGGCTTCAACGCTTTCTTCATCTCGCTCAAGCAGGTTTGTCGAATCCGTCCGTGTCTCAGGCCTTCGCAGCCGAGCTTCTTGGAGCCGCCGCCATGCGCCTCGTCTTCATTCTGATCGTCGGGATCGTCATGGGGCTTGTCTTTGCGGGCGGCGGCCCGTCGGGCGTTCTCGAGATGCTGCACATGGACAACGCGTCGCGCTGGCTCCCCCTCGGATTGCGCGGCACCGCCGTCGTGGCCTTCGCCCTGACGATGTCCGTGCTGGTGCTGTTCGCGCTTGTCTCCGAAGGCGGATTCCGCAAGGGCGAGATCTCGACGGTGGTGCCGTCCTTCTTCGCCTTCTACGCGTTCTTCTTCGGGATGACCTATTGGCTGTTCACGTGAGCGGATCGAATCCGTTCGCGACGCGAAAGTGCCGTCGCGTCGCCCGGATGAACCAGGCAATCGCTGTCTCTTGAAGTGACCCCGACCAGCACAGGCGTCAGGTGACGACCGCGTCGGCCAATGCGAGCTGACGGTCGGCGACACGCTCGATGAGAGCCTGGTCATGACTGACCATGAGCAGGCCGAGTTTGCGATCGCGCACGACGTCGAGCAGGGACCGCCACATCCTGGCCTGGGTGAGCGGGTCGAGCATTGCGGAGATTTCGTCCGCCAGGATGTAGCGTAGCCGCGGATCGAGGCATCGAACGATCGTCACCCGCTGCAACTCGCCGCCCGAAAGCTCGTGCGGGTATCGGCCGAGCCAGTCGGCGGCGATGTCGAAACGGTCGAGCAGCGCCTGCTCCGGCGTGAATGCCTCGTTCAGGATGTCACGGACCCGCCAGCGCGGGTTGACGGCGAGCTCGGGCGATTGCAACAGGATCTGCACCGGGCTGAAGCCATCCGACCGCAGCGGGGCGCCATCGAGCGTCACCGAGCCCTCCTGCGGCCCCAGATGGCCCGCCAGGATGCGCGCCAGCGTCGACTTGCCGGCGCCGGACGGCCCGCTCAGGCCGACGACCTCGCCCGGTGCGATCCGGATCGAAACTCGGTCAAGGACGGGCTTGGCACTGAATGCGTAGGTGACGCCTTTGGCTTCCAGCATCAGGCTATGCGGCTTCAGCGTGGAAATCGTTGCTGGGCAACGCGTTCCACAGCTTGCGTGCGTATTTGGTTGCAAGCTCGCTGCCCTTGCCGTCGAAAGCGGCCGCGGCGGCGATCTCGTGCGTGCGGCCGTTGCGGATGACGGCGACCCGATCAGCGATGTTGAGGGCGGCCGGGATGTCGTGGGTGATCACAATCACCCCTTTGCCCTGATCCGCCAGGGCGCGAAGGTGCGACATCGCGGTCGTGACATTGTCGGCGTCGAGGCCTGTCGTCGGCTCGTCGGCGACGATGAGCCGGGCATCTCCGACCGTGGCCGTTGCAAGCAGCACGCGCCGGGCCATGCCTGCGGAGAGCTCGTGCGGAAAGCGCTCCATGACAACCTCGTCGAGACCATAGGTGGAGAGCGCGCGCCGTGCGGCTTGCGAGGCGCGCGATGCCGCGATCCCGGCGCGCCGGGCGGCCCAGACGACCTGCCGGCCGACTCGCGTCAGCGGATCGAGATATGAGACCGATTGCGGCACCAGGGCGATCTCTCGTCCGCGCAGACGCGCTTGCCGCTCCGGGCAGAGCGCCTCGTCCTCATAAAGGATCTGCCCGCTGACCTGCGCATTCGGCGGCAGGATGCCGACGATCGCATGCGCGAGCAGGCTTTTGCCGGCGCCCGAGGCGCCGACGATCGCAACCACCTCTCCGGCCGCGACGTCGAGCGACAGGCCCGTGAGACAGGGCAGCTGGGTGCGGGCAAGGAGGCCCTGGTAGCGAACGAAGGAAAGGCAGAGATGCTCGATTTTCAGCATGATCTCAGTCCTGTGCCTCGCGAGGCGAAAGGAACGTGCGAAGTCCGCTGCCGACTCCGTCGAGGCAGAGGACCAGCAGCAGGAGCGCGCAGCCGGGGAAAACCCCGAGCCACCAGTAGCCGGCCGTGATGTGGCGCATGGCCTCGGACAGAAGCACCCCGATCGCCGGGGTGTTCGGCTCGAAGCCGAAGCCGAGGAACGTGAGGCCGGCCTCGTGCAGGATCGCGTGCGGGAAGAGCAGCAGCGTTCCGACGACGAGCTGCGGCACCGCGTGCGGCAGCAAGTGCCGCCGGGCGATGAACGCCCAGGAGCGGCCGAAGCGCCGCGAGATGCGCACATAGTCCGAGCCGAGCACTTCCAGGATCTCGGCCCGCAGGATTCGTGCAAGGCGCGGCCAGTGGGTGACCGCCACCGCCGTGACGACCGCCGGCCGGCCGCCGCCGAGCGAGAAGGCGATCAGGATCAGGAGAACGAGGTGCGGTATGCCGAGGAACATGTCGGTCATGAGCGCGACGAGCGCGTCGACCGTGCGGCCCAGGGTCGTCGCCAGCAGCGCCAGCACGAGCGCGATCGCGGCGCTTGCGCTCGCGGCCAGAAGGCCGACCCACAGGCTAAGGGACAATCCTTGCATGGTCCGCACGAACAGGTCGCGTCCGAGAGGGTCGGTCCCGAATGGGTGCTCCTGCGACGGCGGCAGGCTGCGCGCCGCGAAGTTGGTCAGGTTGCCGCTGCCGCCAAAACTCCAGGCGAGCGCCACCACCGCGACGATCGCAAGTGCGCATGCAAGACAGATCAGGAGCGAGCGCGCGCGCCGACCCGTCCAGGCGCTTGCATCGAGGCGGCCTTCCGGTTCCCTTGTCGCGATGCTTGTCATGACTGCACCGCTCGCGCCCGGAGCCTCGGATCGGCGATGAAATACAGCGCATCGGCGATCGTGTTTCCGAGGCCGACGATGAGCGTGGCGATGATCGAAATGGCCAGGAGCAGCGGAACGTCGCCGCGGATGCCTGCCTCGACGGTCGCCTTGCCGAGCCCCGGATAAGCGAACACCTGCTCGGCGAGGATGGAGCCGCCGAACAGCTCGCCGATCGCGGCGAATTGAATCGTGAGGGCGGGGAGGAGCGCATTGCGTGCGCCGTGCCGGCACGCGACCTCGAGCCGGGACGCGCCTTGCGCGAAGGCATAAAGGGCGAAATCCGAGCGCATGATGTCGATCATCTTCGCGCGCGTGTGCAGAGTGATCTGCGCGATTCCGAAAAGCGCGAGTGCGGCGACCGGCAGCACGAGATGATGCAGGCGGTCGGCCCAGGTGACGTCCTGCTGCAGGACGCCGATCGGTGTCGCGCAGCAGACCGGCGCCCAGCCGAGCGCGATCGCGAACACGATCAGCAGCAGCATTCCGAGCCAGAAGGTCGGCGTCGACGCGAGCAGATAGGCGTAAGTGCGGATGATGCGATCGCCCCAGGAATCCTCGAACCCGCCTGCAAGGACCCCAAGGGCGAAGCCGATGATCCCGGAGAGGAGCCATCCCGCAAACATCAGCGCGAAGCTGGCGCGCGCCCGCTCCGCAATGACCTCCGCGACCGGCGCATTGTAGATGAAGCTGAAGCCAAGATCGCCCGCGAGCAGGTTTCCCGCCCAGCGCATGAGCTGCATGAGTGCTGGCTGGTCGAAGCCCCAGTATGCCGCGATGAGTGCGCGCTGCTCTGCGCTCACCCGCGCGGATGCCTGCCCGAGATAACCCTCGATGGGGTCGACCGGCGAAGCCTTCGCCAGAAGAAAGGCCGCGAGCGCGACGGCGCCGACGAGCACCGTGAGGCGCAAGGCGCGTCGCGCCGCGAAGCCCAGCCAGAACGGCCAGGACGATGGACGTGCCCGCCCGAGCGTTGCCGAGCTATGTGCGGCGCTCATCGGGGATCCTTACGGACAGGTCCATTTCCAGTCGGAAATGCCCGCGGTGATCGGCCAGCCATGCCCGTGCGGCTCGATCTGCAGCTTGCCGAGATCGAGGCAGGCGTTGGCGAAATAGATGTGTTCGAGGTTGACGAGCCACGCCCAGGCCGCGTCGCCGCGCATGCCGTAGCCCGTCTCGCCGTCCCACTCCGCCTGCTGCCAGTGGTAGTACGAGTCCTCGATCGAGCCTGCTTTCTGGGCGTCCCGGAAATGAGCCTCGACCTTCGCGTTGGCGTAGTAGCCGGTATTGTAGGAGCCGGTTCCCGACAGGGCCGGATTGTAGAGGTTGTGGACCTCGAGCGGATTGTGGCTGCCCCAGCCGTAGAGCACGATGTTGGAGTGACGCAGGCGGGCTGTTTCATCGCGGCTCTTGCCAGCCGGCTCGAGGACGACGCCGAGGGGCCGCACCATGTCGGCCGCCGCGAGGGCGAGCGCCTGGCGCGTGGAATCGCCGGCGAAATAGACGACCTGGATGCGGGCTTGCTTGCCGTTCTTGGTGCGGACGCCGTCCCGTCCCGGCTTCCATCCGGCGTCGTCCAGGATCTTTTTCGCCAGCTCCAGGCTGCCCGACGGAGCCTTCGCCTGAGGGTTCGACCAGGGCAGCCCGTCGGCCGGGCCGTAGGCCGGCGTGCCGTGACCCAGCAGCACGTGGGTTACGAGCGCGTTCCGGTCGATGGCGGCGTTGATCGCGTGGCGGATGGCGGGGTCGGCCGTGATGTCGTTGCCGACGGGCGCACCATTAGGCGCCGTCCGTCCGGTCGCCGGCACCATCGGAAACATGAGGCCGCGGTTGTCGACGCTGCGCGCCACGTGGCGCTTCATCCCGCTCGGGACCTTGTCGGCAAGGCCGGCGGGAACGGCGAGCACATCGACCTTGCCGGCCTGCGCGGCTGCGAAGCTCGTGTCCTCGGAGGTGAAGAGGAAGGTCAGCTTCCTGAATGCGGGCTTCTTGCCGTAGTAATACGGGTTCGCTTCGACGATCAGCTGCTGGCCCTTGTCCCATTGCACCAGCGTGTAGGGACCGGACCCGACCGGCCGTCGGGCGTAGTCGGATCCGTAGGTTTTCGCAGGCACAATGCCGAGGCTGAAGAAGTTCTCCACGAACGTGATGCGCGGCTCCTTCAGCTTCAGGACGACCGTCGTCTTGTCCGTGGCTCTGGCACTGTCGAGCACGGCAAGGTCCGCCACGCCGCCGGATCTGGAGGCCTTGTCGAAGGTGAAGGCCACATCCTCGGCGGAAAGCTCCGATCCGTCGGAGAATTTCGCGTCGGTCCGGATGCGGACGGTCCAGGTGAGCCTGTCGTCGGAAAGCTGCCACGAGGTGGCGAGGTCCGGCTGCGGCTTGAGGTCGGCGTCGCGCGTCAGCAGGGTAGACTGGAAAAGCGGGTGACCATACTCGCCCCATCCGGCGAGCGGGTCATAGCCCTTCTCGGCCTCTCCCTGGACTGCAAGAACGAGCTCGGTCTTCTCCGCTGCGAACGCGCTTCCCGCAAGGCACCCGACGAGAAGGGCGCTACCAACGAGAAGACGACGGCGTGACATCCCGATCCCAGCTCCGTAAGCCTGCAGTTGATCGCACAGCCGCGGGCTCGGTAACTTTCGGTGCCGACAGGGCTGGACTGGCCCCCGGACTAAGGTTAGGCGGGTATGATGTCAATGAACAAAATGCATACTTCGCGCCAGGGGCCAGAGCCATGCAGCGCGTGACCATCACGCTCGACGACGACCTGATGGCCGATCTCGACAGGCTGATC
The DNA here is from genome assembly GCA_036556825.1 of Beijerinckiaceae bacterium. Classification (GTDB taxonomy): domain Bacteria; phylum Pseudomonadota; class Alphaproteobacteria; order Rhizobiales; family Beijerinckiaceae; genus JAJKJG01. The sequence goes on along the minus strand of DATBIR010000296.1, from coordinate 3,449 downwards.
GAGGAGAGGGGGTACCAGAACCGGTCGGAGGCGATCCGCGACCTGACGCGGGCCGGCATCCAGCAGACGGCCGTCGACACGGACACAGCCGGAGAGTGTGTGGCCGCCGTCGCTTACGTCTACGACCACGGCGCGCGCGAACTGTCGAAGCGTCTCACCGACACCTACCACGATCACCAGGCGTTATCGCTGGCGACGCTGCATGTGCACCTCGACTCCTCCAACTGCATGGAGGTGACCGTGCTGCGCGGAGACCTCGGCGAGGTCCGCCATTTCGCCGAGCACGTCGTCGCCGAGCGCGGCGTCAAGCACGGGCGCCTTGTCGTCATGCCGGTCGGCCGTCTCGGTCACAGCCATCGGGGCGGATGACGTCTCAATCCCGCTTCCCAAATGGAAAGCGGGTGGACGACCGCCGCGGCGGCTGCCTTGCCCTGGGGACAGCGATAGCTACATACAGCCGGGGCAGCAGCAGGGCGTCACAGCGCATGGACAAGGAAAATGTCGCTCCCGGCCGCGACGTCGGGGCGGCCGCGGCAATGGCCGACCTTCGGATCGACGCCACTGCGCTGTTCCAGGCCTCGCCCAACCCCTACGTCATCTTCGATCCCGCCCTGACTATCGTCGAGATGAACGACGCTTATCTGCGCGCCACCAACCGCCGGCGCGAGGAGATCATCGGCCGGAACCTGTTTGACGCCTTTCCGAGCGATCCGAAGTCCGTCAGCGGCCGTCAGTTGCGCACCTCGCTGCAGCGGGTATTGCAAGAGCGTCGCCCCGATCATCTGTCACTGATCCACTACGCGATCCCGTCGGCTGCCGGCGATGGGCTCGAAGACCGCTATTGGAGCGCCACCCACACACCGCTCTTGGGGCACCGGGGCGAGGTCGCCTACATCCTTCAGCACACCGTGGACGTGACCGAGCTGCACCGGTTGCGCCTGCTTGCCAAGGCGACCGCCGGACGCTCCAACCCCAGCACGCTCATCGAGGCCGACATCTTCCGGCGGGCCGCGGCGGTGCAGGCGGCGAACACGGCCCTGGAGGACGAGCGCCGCCGGCTGCGGACCCTGTTCTCGCAGGCGCCGAGCTTCATGGCGGTGCTCGCCGGCCCCGACCACGTCTTCGAACTCGCCAACGAAGCCTATATGCGCCTCGTCGGGAATCGCGACCTTCTCGGCAAGCCCGTCCGTGCGGCTTTGCCGGATGTCGCAGGGCAGGGATTCTTCGATTTGCTCGACAACGTGTTCAGGAGCGGCCAGCCTTATGTGGGGCGGGGCGTGCGCGTCGTCTTGCAGCCCGCCGCCGACGGCGCCGGCGGGGAACGCTTTCTGGACTTCATCTACCAGCCCATCGTCGGCCCCGACGGACAGGTCACCGGCATCTTCGTCCAGGGCCACGACATCACGGAGCAGAAGCAGGCCGAGACGGCCGTCCGCGAGGAGACGCGCGCCCTCGAGCTTCTCAACCGCACCGGCGCGGCTCTTGCCGCCGAGCGCGATCTCGATGCCATCGTTCAGCGCGTCGTCGATGCCGGCGTCGAGCTGACGGGGGCGGCCTTCGGGGCGTTCTTCTACAACGTCGTCAACGATGCAGGCGAGAGCTACATGCTCTATTCGCTGTCGGGGGCGCCGCGTGCAGCCTTCGCCAGTTATCCGATGCCGCGGTCCACCGATGTATTCGCGCCGACCTTCAGGGGCGACGGCATCGTGCGCTCCGACGACATTCTCGCCGACCCCCGCTATGGCCGGAATCATCCACACAACGGGATGCCGAAGGGCCACCTGCCCGTGCGCAGCTATCTCGCGACGCCGGTCAAGTCGCGGTCGGGCGAGGTGATCGGCGGCCTCTTCTTTGGCCATCCCGAGACGGCGATGTTCACGGAGCGCGCCGAGCGCGTGATGACGGGATTGGCAGCGCAGGCCGCCATCGCCATCGACAATGCGCGGCTGTTCCAGTCGGCGGCGCGCGAGATCGACCAACGCCGGCAGGCCGAGACCGCGTTGCAGGACCTGAATGCCAGCCTCGAGGCACAGGTCAATGCGCGCACCCGCGAGCTGCGCGAGCGCGAGGAGGCTTTGCGCCAGGCGCAGAAGATGGAGGTTGTCGGCCAGCTGACCGGAGGGGTGGCGCACGACTTCAACAATCTCCTGCAGGTCGTGGTCGGAAACCTGGAAATCCTGCAGCGCAACCTGCCGGACGAGGCGGGCCGGCTGCGCCGAGCGGCCGAGAACGCCATGAGTGGCGCGCGGCGCGCCACAACCCTCACGCAGCGGCTGCTCGCCTTCTCGCGCCGTCAGCCGCTCGACCCGCGCCCGCTCGATCCGAACAAGCTGATTGCCGACATGTCGGACCTGTTCCACCGCACCCTCGGCGAAGCGATCTCCGTCGAGACCGTGTTCGCGGCCGGCCTTTGGCGCGTCGAGGCGGATGCCAACCAGCTCGAGAGCGCGCTCCTGAACCTTGCGGTGAACGCGCGCGACGCGATGCCGGACGGCGGCAAGCTGACCATCGAGACAGCCAATGCGCGCATCGACGAGGGTTACGCGGCAACGCATGTCGAGGTCAGCCCCGGCCAATATGTCGTCATCTGCGTGTCGGACACCGGCGTCGGCATGGACAAGGCAACGCTGTCGCGGGTGTTCGAGCCGTTCTTCACGACCAAGGAGCCGGGCAAGGGCACCGGCCTCGGCCTCAGCATGGTCTACGGCTTCGTGAAGCAGTCCGGAGGGCACGTGAAGATCTATTCCGAGCCCGGCATCGGCACGACGGTCAAGATCTACTTGCCCCGACTCCTCGGCGGGTCCGAGGAGGACGAGCCGGTGGCGGCCACGATCGTGCCCGAGGGCAGCCGGGAGGAAACGATCCTGGTCGTCGAAGATGATGACGACGTAAGGGCGCATTCGGTGGAGATCCTGCGCGAGCTTGGCTACCGCGTCGTCGAGGCGCACGACGGGCCGTCGGCGCTGCGGCTGCTTGAGCGGCAGACGCGCGTCGACCTGCTGTTCAGCGACGTCATCCTCCCCGGCGGCATGGATGGAGCCGAGATGGCGCGCCAGGCTCTCGCCAAACATCCGCGGCTCAAGGTCCTGTTCACGACGGGATACGCCCGCGATGCGATCGTGCATCAGGGCCGCCTCGATCGCGGCGTCCAGCTGATCACCAAGCCGTTCACATACGCCGATCTCGCCCAGAAAGTGCGCGACGTGCTCGACGGGTAAAGCTGATCCGCCGAGTGGGGATGATCTTCCGAACGACGTTCGTCGCGGATTAATCCGGCATGCGGCGCAACGAACTCACTGGCGAAGCATTTGCCCTTCGTCCTTCTTGGGAATGAGCGTCGCGTCGCGGCTCAGCGTCGCGTCGTGGCTACGCCCAGGTCGTGCTCGTCCGAAACGCGTGCGCTGCTCGAATTCGGTGACGTCCTCGACCGTTCGCAGCGACCTTTTTCA
>DATBIR010000295.1:0-10367 GCA_036556825.1 Beijerinckiaceae bacterium | reverse complement strand
CGCAACGCCGAGAACGGCAATTTCTACTGGCGCATCACGCCATGGGTGATGCCGAGCTTCACCATGGTGCCGCCGCGCGCCGATCATCCGCTGCACGGCCACTTCTGGATCCCGATCGACGACGAGAATTGCTGGGCGTGGAGCTACGACTATCACCCGGTGCGCAAGCTGACGAACGAGGAGGTGCAGTCGGCGAAGAACGGCGAGGGCATCCACGTGCGCTACGTGCCCGGCACGTTCCGGCCGCTCGCCAACAAGGACAACGACTATCTGATCGACCGCGAGGCCCAGAAGGCCGGCATCCTCTATAGCGGCGTCGAGGGCTTTTCCATGCAGGACGCCTCGGTCCAGGAAAGCATGGGACCGATCATCGACCGCACCAAGGAAAACCTGGTCGGCACCGACAACGGCATCATCATGGCGCGCCACCGCCTGATGAAGGCCGCCCGCGCGCTCGCCGACAAGGGCGTCACGCCGCCCGGTGTGGATCCCGAGCACCAGCGCGTGCGCTCGGCCTCCGTCATCCTCAAGCCCGACCAGCCCTACAAGGACGCGGCGAAGGAGGCCCTCAAGGCCCGCCCGGGCGTCAAGCAGGCCTCCGTGTAGCGCGCCTACGCGCTCTTTTTCTTGTCATGGCCGGGCTTGGTGTCCCTTTAGTGCCCGGACAGCGCGCAGCGCTGATCCGGGTACGGCCATCTCGATCAGACATGCGCCTCGCCGATCGAGATCACCGGCACAAGGCCGGTGCTGACAACGTGGGTCAATACACCCCCGCGCTGAGACCGATCATCTGCAGGCAGGCGCGGCCCATGAAGCCGTAGGGATTGCCGAGCGTTTCCTGCGTCTCGAAGTGGTTGTAGCTGCGGCCCTCGAGCAGCTGCGCCGGCTTGCCGGCCGCCACGAGCGCGGCGTGGAAGTCGCGCGACTGGCGCTGGAATTCCGGCGTCTCCAGAGAGCCGTAGGTGAGGACGAGCGGCGTATTGATCCTGAAGATGTGCCGCTGCGGGCTCAACGCCTCTTCCATCGCATCCGTAAACTTCACGTAGGCCGAGCGCTTCGACAGGCGCACGGCCTTCAGGTCGTACATGCCGCTGCCGAGGAGGGCGCCCTTGAGGATGTCTGCCGGTGCGTCGTAGCGCGACCAGTCGGTGATCACGGCGCAGCCGGACAGATGCGCGCCCGACGAGTGGCCGGTGAGATAGATTTTCTGCGGATCGCCGCCGAAGCTTCTGGCGTTGCGATGCACCCAGGCGATGGCGCGCCTGACCTGGTCGACCATCGGAAACAGGTCGCCGCCGGTCTCGAGCACGTTGCTGAAATCGACGGCGACGAAATGTGCGCCGGCCCTGATCACGGGCTCGGCCAGATAGGCGGCCTGCGCCGAGCGCCCGCCCTTCCAGGCGCCGCCATGCACGAAGATGTTGACCGGCGCGTCGGGACGCGTGGTGCGGTAGATGTCGACGCGTTCGATCTCGGCATCGCCGTAGGCGGCGCGCTCGGGGCTGCCGATGATGGCGCGCACCTTGTCGTTGTTGGCGAGCCGCCGGTCGGCGATGTGGTCGCGATTGGGCGCGTAGACGCGCTGGTCGTAGGCGTCGTCGAGCTCGCGCTGATCCATGTCGAGCCAGACGATCGGACCCTTGGCGCGGACCGGCGCTGCTCCCCCGCCGCGATTGTCGTCGATGCGCATGCATTCTCTCCCGAGCCGGCGCCGAGCCTAGACGGGCGCGGAGGCCTGTCAAACCGCTCTTGCAAGCCCGTCGCGCCCTCCCCTACCCTGCCGCGAACGCGGCTCCGCTTTGGCGGGGACCGCGATGCGACGGGCGAAAGACCCGCGCGGTTCGGGAGGACATGCAATGCTCACATCCACGCTGTCACGCGTCCTGTGGACGACGGCTGCGATTGCGTTGGCGCAAGCCGCACCCGCTCAGACAGGCGCCGATTTCTACAAAGGCAAGACGGTCACCTATATCGTCGCGACCGGCCCGGGCGGCGGCTACGACACCTACGGCCGGCTCGTCGCCGAGTTCATGCAAAAGCACCTCCCCGGCACCACCTTCGTGGTCAAGAACGTTCCCGGAGCAGGCCACCTTGTCGGCGCCAACACGATCTACGCGTCGCGCGCCGACGGCCTAACCATCGGCACGTTCAATACCGGCCTCATCTACAATCAGCTGATCGGCAACGAGGGCGTCAAGTTCGACCTGACGAAAATGTCGTGGATCGGCAAGGCCGGCGCCGATCCGCGCGTCGTGATGGTCTCGGCGCACACGCCGTTCAAGACCTTGAGCGACCTTCAGGGCAGCAAGAGCGAGATCCTGTTCGCGGTCGGCGGCGCCGGCAGCGCCACCTTCGTCGAGACGATGGTGCTGATCAACGCCCTGAAGCTGCCGGCGCGCCGGCTCACCGGCTACGTCGCCACGACGACCAGATGGCCATGCGCCGCGGCGAGATCCATGCCGCCGTGGGCGCGCGCTCGACCTACGAGGAGTTCGTGAAGAACGGCTTTGGCCGTTACATCATCCAGATCGGCGGCACCGAGGCCGACGTGCCGCAGCTCGGCGGCATGGTGTCGGACCCGACCTCCGCCGCCCTGCTGTCGCTGATCCGCTCGCAAGCCGAGATCTCGCGGCTGACCGCCGGGCCTCCCGGCATCCCGGCCGATCGCCTCGAGGCGCTGCGCGTCGCCTATCTCCAGGCGCTCAACGACGACGAGCTCAAGGCCAGGGCTGCGAAGCTGGGGCGGCCGGTCGAGCCCGCCGGCGGCGAGGAGGTGGCCAATCTCGTCAAGGCGGCGCTGGACCAGACCGCTGAGACCGTCAACCTGATCAAGGAAGGCATGAAGACCGAGAAATAGGCCCGCCCCTTGCCCAGCCCGGCGGCAGGTGCACAGCATTTGTGCACGCCTTTGCCATTGTCATGGCCGGGCTCGTTCCGGCCATCCAGATCCGAGGGGCGCGCCTCGTAGATCGAGATCACCGGCACGAGGCCGGCGATGACAAGCCATGGCAGCGCGCCGCAAAGCGGCGCTCTCGCAACCCGTGGCACAAGCCTTGCGACTTTCTCCGTGGCTCAGGCCAACCAGGACGGAGAGGCGTAATGCACAAACCCGGAATATTGCCGAGATCGATCGGCGCGCTCGCGGCAGGCGCCGCCATGCTCGCCACGATCGGGACCGCAGCGGCGCAGGAGACCATCAAGGTCGGCGTGCTGCATTCGCTGTCGGGCACGATGGCGATCAGCGAGACGACGCTCAAGGACGTCATGCTGATGCTCGTCGACGAGCAGAACAAGAAGGGCGGCCTTCTCGGCAAGAAGCTCGAAGCGGTGGTCGTCGATCCCGCCTCGAACTGGCCACTCTTCGCCGAGAAGGCGCGCGAGCTGATCGTCAAGGACAAGGTCGCGGCGGTGTTCGGCTGCTGGACGAGCGTGTCGCGCAAGTCCGTGCTGCCGGTGTTCAAGGAACTCAACTCGATCCTGTTCTACCCCGTGCAATACGAAGGCGAGGAAAGCGAGCGCAACGTCTTCTACACCGGCGCAGCGCCGAACCAGCAGGCGATCCCGGCGGTCGACTACCTGATGAAGGAAGAGAAGGTGCAGCGCTGGGTTCTGGCCGGCACCGACTACGTCTATCCGCGCACCACCAACAAGATCCTCGAGGCGTATCTGAAGGCCAAGGGCGTCAAGCCCGAGGACATCATGATCAATTACACGCCGTTCGGACATTCCGACTGGCAGACGATCGTGTCGGACATCAGGAAGTTCGGCTCGGCCGGCAAGAAGACCGCGGTCGTGTCGACCATCAACGGCGACGCCAACGTGCCGTTCTACAAGGAGCTCGGCAACCAGGGCGTCAAGGCGACCGACATCCCCGTCGTCGCCTTCTCGGTCGGCGAGGAAGAGCTCGCCGGCGTCGATACGCGGCCGCTGCTCGGCCATCTCGCCGCCTGGAACTATTTCCAGAGCATCGACAACAAGGACAATGCCGAGTTCATCAAGAAGTGGCAGGCCTTCACCAAGAACGACAGGCGCGTCACCAACGATCCGATGGAAGCGCACGTGATCGGCTTCCAGATGTGGGTCAAGGCGGTCGAGAAGGCCGGCACCACCGATCCCGACAAGGTGATCGACGCCATCGTCGGCGTGCAGGTGCCGAACCTGACCGGCGGCGTGTCGGAGATGCTCGCCAACCATCACATCACCAAACCCGTCTTCATCGGCGAGATCGAGGAGAACGGCCAGTTCAACGTGGTGTGGAAGACCGACGGCCTGGTGCCGGGCGACGAGTGGTCGGATTATCTCGAAGGCTCGAAGGACCTGAAGGCCGATTGGGTCAAACTCAAATGCGGCAACTTCAACACCAAGACCAACAAGTGCGGCGGGCAGGGCTCGTAGCCTAACCCGCAGCTATGGAGGCGGCATGGGCCGCCTCCTCTCTCATCCCGTTGGAAGCTCATGCGCCTCCTTGATGCCGTCCGGGCCGCGCTGCTCGCTGGCCTGATGCTCCTTGCCGCGGCCAGCGCCGCACGCGCCGATGCGGTCAACGATGCCCTGGCGCGCTTCACGACCGACAAGTTCGACGACACGCAGCTCGGCATCGAGCGCCTCGCCCAGAGCGGCCATGCGACCGCCGAGGATGTGCTCGCCGCGCTCCTCGCCAACCGGCTGTTCTTCCGCCCGACCGATGGCCGCCTCCTTTATCGCAACGCCGTCGGCACCTTTCACGACGCCCGGAGCGGCGACGCCGTCAACGTTGAGGCCAAGTCGCTGAAGCCGGTGCGCCTCAACAACCGGCTGCGCCGCGTCGTCGAAGGCGCCATCGGCTCGCTTACCCTGCTCGCGCCCGACCCGCAGAAGCGCATCAGGGCTGCCGAGGCGGTGTTCAAGTCGCGCGACACCAACGCGCTGCCGGTCATCGAAACGGCGCTCGCGCGCGAAACCAGCTCCGCCGCGCGCAGCGCGCTCGAGGCGGCACGCGCGGCGATCGTCGTGACCAGGGTCGAGTCGTCCGACGAGGATCGCCTCGCGGCGGTGTCCACGCTCGCCGCGCGCGGCAACCAGGACACAGCGGCGCTGCTGCGCTCGCTTCCGGCGGACACGCCCGAGACGGTTCGTTCCGCGGCAGCCTCCGCGGTCGCCGGTATCGAACGCAGGCTCGCCTTGTGGGCCGCGTTCCAGAACGTCGCCTACGGCATCAGCCTCGGCTCGGTCCTGCTGCTCGCCGCAGTCGGCCTCGCCATCACCTTCGGCCAGATGGGCGTCATCAACATGGCGCATGGCGAGATGGTGATGATCGGCGCCTACACGACCTTCGTGGTGCAGGAGGTCATCCGCACGCACGCGCCCGGCCTGTTTGGCGCGTCGCTCTTCATCGCCATTCCCCTCGCCTTCCTGATCGCCGGCGCCATCGGCGTGGCGATCGAGCGCAGCATCATCCGCTTCCTCTACGGCCGCCCGCTCGAGACGCTGCTGGCGACCTGGGGCCTGTCGCTGATGCTGCAGCAGGCGGTGCGCAGCATGTTCGGGCCGAGCAACCGCGAGGTCGGAACGCCGGGCTGGATGAGCGGCGCCTTCGAGCTCGGCGGCCTGAGCCTCACCTACAATCGGGTCGTCATCGTCCTGTTCTCGCTGGCCGTCTTCGCGGCGCTGCTGCTCGTTCTGCGCCACACCGCCCTTGGCCTGCAGGTGCGCGCCGTCACGCAGAACCGGCGCATGGCGGCATCGATGGGGATCAGGACGGACCGCGTCGACGCGCTCACCTTCGGCCTCGGCTCTGGCGTTGCCGGCATCGCCGGCGTGGCGCTGTCGCAGATCGACAATGTCAGCCCTAATCTCGGCCAGAGCTACATCATCGACAGCTTCATGGTGGTCGTGTTCGGCGGCGTCGGAAATCTGTGGGGCACGCTGGTCGGCGCGCTCTCGCTCGGGGTCGCCAACAAGTTCCTCGAGCCCTATGCGGGCGCCGTGCTCGGCAAGATCATCCTCTTGATCGCCATCATCCTCTTTATTCAGAAACGTCCGCGGGGCCTGTTCGCCCTGCGCGGTCGGGCGGTCGAAGCATGAGCACGAGACCCATCCTTCTCGACCGCACCGGCACGGTGTTCCTGATTCTCGTGCTCGGCGCCGCGGCCCTCGTCCCGGTACTCAACATTGCGGTCCCGGCAGGCTCGCCCCTCCATGTCTCCGATTATCTCGTGCCGCTGCTCGGCAAGTATCTGTGCTTCGCCCTGCTGGCGCTGTCGGTCGATTTGATCTGGGGCTTTTGCGGCATTCTCTCGCTCGGCCACGGCGCCTTCTTCGCGCTCGGCGGTTACGCCATGGGTATGTATCTGATGCGGCAGATCGGCTCGCGCGGCGTCTACGGCCATCCGGTCCTGCCCGACTTCATGGTCTTTCTGAACTGGAAGGAGCTGCCCTGGTTCTGGCACGGCTTCGACCACTTCTGGTTCGCAGCGCTGATGGTGCTGGTCGTGCCTGCCCTCCTCGCCTTCGTGTTCGGCTGGTTCGCGTTCCGCTCGCGCGTCACCGGCGTGTATCTCTCGATCATCACGCAGGCGATGACCTTCGCCCTGATGCTCGCCTTCTTCCGCAACGACATGGGCTTTGGCGGGAACAACGGCCTCACGGATTTCAAGACCATTGTGGGCTTTCCGGTGCAGGCGCAAGAGACGCGCGCGGCGCTGTTCGCGCTGTCGGCGCTGGCGCTCGCCGGCGGCTATCTCATGTGCCGCTTCATCGTCATCTCGAAACTCGGCAAGGTGCTGGTCGCAATCCGCGACGCCGAAAGCCGCACACGCTTCCTCGGCTACCGCGTCGAGCATTACAAGCTCGCCGTGTTCACCTTCTCGTCCGTGCTCGCCGGGATCGCGGGCGCGCTTTACGTGCCGCAGGTCGGCATCATCAATCCAAGCGAATTCGCGCCGGCGAACTCGATCGAGACCGTGATCTGGGTCGCGGTCGGCGGGCGCGGCACGCTGGCTGGCGCCGCCCTCGGCGCCGTGACGGTCAATGCCGGCAAGACCTGGTTCACCGGTGCCATCCCCGAGCTGTGGTTGTTCGCCCTCGGCGGGCTGTTCGTGTTCGTCACGCTGTTTCTGCCCAAGGGCATTCTCGGCACCCTAACGGAGCTTTATGGACGCCTGCGCCCGGCGCGGCTCTCGCGCCGGTCCGAGCCCAAGGGCTCGGCCCTGGCGGCGGCGGAGTAGGCCATGACCGCGAGCCTCACTCCCGCCCTTCTCTATCTCGACAACGTCACGGTCTCGTTCGACGGCTTCCGCGCCTTGAATGCCCTGTCCCTGGCCATCGACCCGAACGAGATGCGCGCCATCATCGGCCCCAACGGCGCCGGCAAGACGACGATGATGGACGTCATCACGGGCAAGACGCGGCCGACAGAGGGCGGAGCCCTGTTCGAAGGCGTGCACGACCTGACCGCCCTCGACGAGGCTGCGATCGCGCAGCTCGGCATAGGCCGAAAGTTCCAGACGCCGACCGTGTTCGACATGCATACGGTCGAGGACAACCTGCTGCTCGCCCTCAAGGCCGACCGCCGCACCTTGCCGACGCTGTTCTCGCGACGCACGGCGTCCGAGCGCGATCGCATCGACGCCTTGCTCGAACGCACCCGTCTCAAGGACCAGCGCGCGCGAAAGGCTGCGGAGCTGTCGCACGGCCAGAAACAGTGGCTCGAGATCGGCATGCTGCTGGCGCAGGAGCCGAAGCTCCTGCTCGTCGACGAGCCGGCTGCCGGCATGACCGACCAGGAGACAGCCGACACGGCCGATCTCTTGCGCGAGATCGCGCAGGACCGATCGGTGATCGTGGTCGAGCACGACATGAGCTTCGTGCGCGACCTCGACGTCAAGGTCACCGTGCTGCACGAGGGCTCGGTCCTGGCCGAAGGCTCGCTCGACGCGGTCAGCGCCAACGAGCGCGTGATCGAAGTCTATCTCGGGAGATGACATGCTGAGCGTCGATAACCTGTCCCTGCATTACGGCGCAGCGCAGGCGCTGCGCGGCGTCTCGGTGAATGCCAAAATCGGCGAGGTCACCTGCGTGCTCGGCCGCAACGGCGTGGGGAAGACCTCGCTGCTGCGCGCCATCGTCGGCCAGCGTCCGATCTCGCGCGGCGCCGTCCTGCTCGATGGCCGCGACATAACCCGGCTCAAGCCTTACGAGCGCGCCGCCCTCGGCATCGCCTACGTCCCGCAGGGGCGCGAGATCTTTCCGCTGTTGACCGTCAGGGAAAATCTCGAGACCGGCTATGCGCAGCTGCCGCGTGGCCACCGCCGCATTCCCGACGAGGTGTTCGAGCTCTTTCCGGTACTGAGGTCGATGCTAACGCGGCGCGGCGGCGACCTGTCCGGGGGCCAGCAGCAGCAGCTCGCCATCGGCCGCGCCCTCGTCACGCGCCCGCGCCTGCTCGTCCTGGACGAGCCCACCGAGGGCATCCAGCCGTCGATCATCAAGGATATCGGCCGCGCCATCGCCTATCTGCGCCATCAGGGCGAGATGGCCATCCTCCTCGTCGAGCAGTATTTTGACTTCGCGCGCGAGCTGGCCGATCGCTTCGTCGTGATGGAGCGTGGCGAAATCGTCGAGGCCGGGGATCGCGCCGCCCTCGAGGGGGACGATGTACGCCAGCGCATTGCATTCTGAACCGGTCGGTCCCGTCGCGTTGCAGCGCCAACGCGCGCTCGGCCGCGTTGCGCTTGCCGCTAGCCGGCGCGGCCCGGCAACGCGGGCTCTGCGTGTCGCCGAAGAGGGGTCGCTGCGCGTGCGCATGCCGCGCGTGGGCACGGGCCTCGAGGCGGTGCTGGTCAACACGGCGGGCGGTGTCGCCTGCGGCGACCGCTTTTCCGTCGACGTCGAGGCGGGGCCGGACGCGCAGCTCGTGCTGACCACGCCGGCCGCCGAGAAGGTCTATCGCTCCGACGGGCCGACCGCTGAGATCGCCGTGCGGCTGACGCTGGCGCCGGGCGCGGAGGTCGCGTGGCTGCCGCAGGAGACGATCCTGTTCGATCGGGCCCGCCTGCGCCGGCGGCTCGATGCCGATGTCGCGGGCGACGCCCGCCTGCTCCTCTGCGAGGCGGCGGTGTTCGGGCGGAGGGCGCATGGCGAAGAGGTGCGCGAAGGTTTTTTCGAGGACCGCTGGCGCATCCGCCGCGACCGGCGCCTCGTCCATGCCGATACGCTTCGCTTCGACGGTCCGATCGCCGGCTTGCTCAACCGCCCTGCCGTGGCAGGCGGCGCGCGGGCCCTCGCGACCATTTTTTACGTGGCGCCCGACGCAGAGGCCCGGCTCGACGATGCGCGCGCCCTGCTGGGGGCGAGCGCGTGCGCGGCGGGCGCAAGCGCCTGGAACGGGTGTCTGGCGGTTCGCTTTCTGGCCCGTGATGCGGCAGAGTTGCGCCGCGATGCGGTCGTCTTCCTCGAAGGATTTCGCGGCTGCCGGCTTCCGCGTGTCTGGCAATCCTGAAGGAGCGTCCCGGTGCTGTTGACCCCTCGTGAGAAGGACAAGCTGCTCGTTGCCATGGCCGCCATGGTGGCGCGCAACCGCCTCGCGCGCGGCGTCAAGCTGAATTACCCGGAAGCGGTGGCGCTGATCACCGACTTCGTCGTCGAGGGCGCGCGCGACGGCCGCTCGGTCGCCGAGCTGATGGAGGCCGGCGCGCACGTCCTCACCCCCGACCAGGTGATGGACGGCGTGCCCGAGATGATCCACGACATCCAGGTCGAGGCGACCTTCCCGGACGGCACCAAGCTCGTCACCGTGCACGAGCCGATCCGCGCGGCAGCTTCGACGAACGTGCCTGGCGAGGTGCTCGCCGCGGCCGGCGAGATCACCTTCAACGAGGACGCGCGCCGCGTCACGCTCACCGTCGCCAATACCGGCGACCGGCCGATCCAGGTCGGCAGCCATTACCACTTCTTCGAGACCAACCCGGCCCTCCGCTTCGAGCGTGACAAGGCGCGCGGCATGCGCCTCGACATCGCCCCCGGAACAGCCGTGCGCTTCGAGCCGGGCGCGACCCGCGACGTCACGCTTGTGCCGTTCTCGGGCAGGCGCGAGGTCTACGGCTTTCGCGGCGAGGTGATGGGCGGGCTCTGATAAGCCATTGGCGCGGGGCGACGCATGATCGCTCACAAGAAACGGGGGAAGGATGGGTGAGGCAAAACATTACACGGGCGGGTGCCATTGCGGCGCGGTGCGCTACGAGGTCAGCGCCGACCTGACGCAGGTGATCGCCTGCAACTGCTCGATCTGCACCAAGCACGGGCTGCTTCTGACCTTCACACCGGCGGCCCGCTTCACGCTTGTCGCGGGACAGGAACAGGTGAAGGATTACCAGTTCAACAAAATGGCG
>DATBIR010000294.1:0-9567 GCA_036556825.1 Beijerinckiaceae bacterium | reverse complement strand
TGCACCCGCATTCCGGCACGACCGCGCGCGCCTTCTGGAGCGGCCTCGCTGCGCGCCTTACGCGCGGCGTGACGGCCATCGTCGGGTTCGGCGACCACCACCGCCCGAACACGCCTTACGAGCCGCACTGGACCTGCGTGCAGCGCATCGGGCCGCGCACGGTCCATCTCCTCGACAGCGACGAATACGAGCATGTCCGCCGTTCCGCGACCGGCATCCGGCCTGAGCCGGGTTGGGAAATCGAGGACTGCTTCCTCCTCGGCCGCGAGCACGCCCTCTCGGCCAGCGACGGCAAGGCTGTGAGTTGCGGGAATTCCGGGAGTATCGAGGCTGCGCTCGCCGCAGCCTGAGCCGGCGCCGCGGCCCCTCTCTGCCGGCTAAGGTCATGGGGCTCAAGGCGAATTGGGATGCGGCATGCGGCTGGCCCGAAGCCTTGCCGTTCGGCCGCCGTCGCAGACCCGCCGTGACGGCGCCGTTTTCGTCCTGGTAGGATGCGCCCACGAGCGGGATCGCCTCCGACAGGCCGATCCCGCTCAGCTTATTCTCACGGCGTAGATCATCGTCGGGGAGAGGTTTTTTCGGCGCGGAGGCAGCCGAACCAGGTCGAGACGGTTTTCGTCGGATCATGCTGCACAGGAGGCGATCATGACCGTGTCTTCAGGCGAGCTCAGGGCACCCTCGCGCAAACACGCCGTCCAGCTGATCAAGGCGGGCTTCGCGCAGTGCCGGTTCATCGTCAGCGAGACGTCCATGCCGGCGATCTGCTGCGGCGCCCCGACGGACGGAGGCAGCTGGTGCGCCTGGCACCGTCATATCGTCTACGAAACGGCGCGGTACCGCCGGCCCGATCAGCCGGCGAGCGCCGCCGCGCAATAGATCGATTCAGATTGAATCGATCGGGCTCAATGGCTCTTCGAATCGCAAGATCCTGGGGCACGTCCGGGACAGGCCACATTCGGCAAAGCGCTCTCCGCTTCGCCGGATCATGCTCCGGCCGGGAGTTCCGGCGCGGAGCCGGCCCGAGATCGGGATCAGCCGAGCAGGCCGATCGACGTGGCTTCGCGGCCCTTCTGGCTCTGCACGACGCTGATCTGCACGCGCTGGCCTTCCTGAAGGTCCGGCAAGCCGGCGCGCTCCAGCACCGAGCGGTGAACGAACACGTCCTTGCCGTTGTCCTCGGCGGCGATGAAGCCGAAGCCCTTGGCCGGATTGTACCACTTGACCGTGCCTGCCAGCTCCTGGGCCGGGCCGAGGTCGCGCGGCTCGCTCTGATACGGCGAGCGCCGCGGCGGGCCGCCCATGGACCGGCCGCCGCCGCCCATGCCGCCGCCTCTCGGGCCGCCGCCCATGCCGCCGCCGCCGCCGCCGCCGCCGCCCGGCGTCGCGGTGCTGGTGTCGACGCTGGTGATCTCCGTCACCTGCGGGCCCTTCTGTCCCTGCGTCACGCGCACGGTCAGGCGGGTGCCGGGCTCGAGCTCGCGGTAGCCGGCCGCTTCGACGGCGCGGACGTGCAGGAAGGCGTCGCCCGATCCGTCGCTCAGCTCGGCGAAGCCGAAGCCCTTCTGCGGGTTGAACCACTTGACGACCGCGTCGGTCTCCGGACCCGAACGCTGCGCCATCGGCCGCATGTCGGGCATCGGGTTCTGATAGGGATCACGGCCAGGTTTGGTGAAGTCATCGCCGCCAAAATCGCGGCGGCGCGTGTCACGGAAGTCTCGTCCTCGACTCATCAGGGAAGCTCGTTTGAGGGGGGCTATGCGGCCTCAACTGGGAAACGGGTCAAGTCTTCTTCCAACTCTTGTAAGTTCCACGCGCGTAACCACCTGCGACCAAAGCCGTTTGAGCTCTTCGCCCCTGTCCACGCGACTGCCGGAGCCTGGTTGAAGCCACGCTCAGTATCGCCTGAAGTTGATTGCAGGTCCAGTCAAACTTCTGTGCAGCATTAAAAGCCGGCCAACCATCCGCGGGCGCCCCGCCGATGCAGTATTCCCGGCCGGTTCACCTTTCCCGGAAGGCCCGCATGACCTGGTCCTCGAATGGCTTGACCAGGTAGGAGAGGGCGGTGCGCGAGCCGGTCTGGATGAAGGCCTCGACCGGCATGCCGGGGTGGAGCGCCTTGCCCTCGAGCTTCTTCATCTCGTCGTCGGAAATCGTGATCCGGGCCGTGTAGTAAGCGAGGTTGGTCTGCTGCTCGCGGGTGAGGTCGGCGGATATGCGCGACAGGGAGCCCATGATCTCGGGCGTCGTCCGGCTGTTGAAGGCGGAGAAGCGCAACTGCACCGGCTGCCCGGGCCGCACCTGGTCGATCTCGTGCGGAGCGATCCGCGCCTCGACGACCATGCTGTCGGCCTGCGGCACGATCAGCATCAGCGGCTCGCCCGGGTTGATGACGCCGCCGATCGTGTGAACGGCGAGCTGGTGGACATAGCCGCTCTGGGGCGCCCGGATGTCGATGCGCTTGAGCTGATCCTCGGCGGTCACCTTGCGCTCGGTGAACTCGCCGATCTTGGCCTGGACCTCGCGCTGCTCGGTGGCGACCTCCCGGCGCAGGTCCTGGCCGAGCTGGATGATCTGCAGCTCGGTTTCCGCAATGCGGCCCTTCGAGCTGGCGATCTGGGCGATCAGCTGGCCCTCTTCACCGTGCAGGCGCGAGGCCTCGCGCTGGAGAGTGGTCAGGCGCGTGATCGGCACGAGGTTCTGGTTGTAAAGCTTCTGGACGCCCTCGAGCTCCTGGTTGATCAAGGCGATCTGCTGGCGTTTCGAGTTGACCTGGGCGTCGAGCCCGCGGATCTCCTCGCGCAGCTGGGCGGTCCGCTCGGTGAGCTGGGAGCGCTGCCCGTTGATGGCGACCCGACGCGCTTCGAACAGGCCGAGCTCGCCCGTCATGGCTTCGGCGACATCGGGATTGTCCTTCCGCTCGAGCAGGCTGGCGGGAAACGTGATCTTGGCAAGGCCGTCGCGCTCGGCCGTCAGCCGCGCGTTGCGGGCCTCGAATTGATCCAGCTGCTTGGAGATCATCGACAGGTTGGCGCGGGTGACGGTCTCGTCGAGGCGCAGCAGAAGGTCGCCCGACGTGACCTGGTCGCCGTCGCGCACGCGGATCTCGCCGACGACCCCGCCGGTCGGATGCTGCACCTTCTTGACGTTGGTCTCGACAACCACCTGCCCGGCCGCGATCACGGCGCCGGACAGCGCCGTCGTCGCGGCCCACACGCCGAAGCCACCGAACAGGACCGTGACGGTGACGAGGCCGGCCAGGGTCTGGCGGCGCATCGACCGCCGGATGTCGCGCGAAGTCTTGGTCGTGTCCATCTGGCCCTCTCGGGAAGCGTCAGGATGCGTCGGGGCCGGCGCCGGTCGCGGCGGCCCGCAGCGGCTGCGGCATGGATGCGGCCGGCTTCGGTTGCGGCACGCTCTGCGGCACCAGGGTCTTGCGCAGCACCTCGTCGCGCGGGCCGAATGCCTGCACCGTGCCGTTGCGCATCACCAGCACCTGGTCGAGCGCGGCGAGGGCGCTCGGGCGGTGGGCGACGACGACGATGATGCCGCCGCGGGCACGCACGCCCTTGATGGCTTCCGTCAGGGCCGCTTCGCCCTCGGCGTCGAGATTGGAGTTCGGCTCGTCGAGGACGACCAGGAACGGATCGCCGTAGAGGGCGCGCGCCAGGGCGATGCGCTGGCGCTGTCCGGCCGACAGCGAGCCGGCGCCCTCGCCGGTGCGCGTGTCGTAGCCCTGCGGCAGCCTGAGGATCATGTCGTGCGCGCCGGCGGCCTGCGCCGCCGCAACGACGCGCGACGGATCCGGCTCCTCGGCGAAGCGCGAAATGTTCTCGGCCACGGTGCCGTCGAACAGCTCGATGCCCTGCGGCATGTAGCCGATCGACGGGCCGAGGGAGGTGGGGCTCCAGTGGTCGAGCGTCGCCCCGTCGAGGCGGATGGCGCCGCGCATCATCGGCCACACGCCGACGAGCGCACGCACCAGGCTCGACTTACCCGACGCGCTCGGGCCGATGACGCCGAGTCCGTCGCCGGCGGACAGCGCGAAGCTGACGTTGGTGACGATCGGCTCGCGCGAGCCGGGGGAGCCCACGACCACGCCTTCGACCGCCAGGGATTTCTTCGGCGCCGGAAGGGCCATCGGCTCGGTATCCGGCGGCAGCGCCGTCAGGAGCTCGCCGAGGCGCTTCCAGCTCTGCCGTGCGGACAGGAAGCCCTTCCAGTGGGCGATGGCGATCTCGATCGGCGCGAGCGCGCGGCTCGTCAGGATGGACGAGGCGATGATCACGCCGGGCGATGCCTTGTCGAGGATGGCGAGCCAGGCGCCGACGCCGAGCACGATCGACTGCAACAGGAACCGCAACACCTTGGACAGGGAGCCGAGGCCGCCGCCGACATCCGTCGCGCGCTCCTGCACCAGCAGATACTTGTCGTTGACGTCGGACCAGCGGCGCGCCAGCGCATTGCCCATGCCCATGGCGCGGATCGCCTCGGCATTGCGGCGCGAGGCTTCCGCCTGGCCATGGCGCATGGCGGCATGCACCGAAGCCTGCTGCAGCGGCTGCCGCGACAGCACCTCGGTCAGGATGGCCAGCCCGGCCAGAATGATGGCGCCGACCAGGGCGGTGAGCCCGAGCCAGGGATGGAGCAGGAAACAGAGCCCGAGATAGAGCGGCAGCCAGGGCAGGTCGAACAGGGCGGTCGGCCCGAGGCTGGACAGGAACGAGCGCACCGCATCGAAGTCGCGCAGCGGCTGCAGCCCGTCGGCGATGCCGCGGGTCTTGAGGGGCAGGCTGACGATGATGTTGAAGATGCGCTTCGACAGCTCGGCGTCGAGGGTCAGGCCGATGCGCGTCAGGAGCCGCTGGCGCAGCCAGTCGAGCACGCCCTGCAGGCCGAACAGGAAAATGATCAGGACCGTCAGGCCGACCAGGGTCGGCACGCTGCGGCTCGGCAGGACCCGGTCGTAGACCTGCAGCATGTAGATCGACCCGGTCAGCATCAGGATGTTGATGACCCCGGAGAACAGGCCGATGCTCAGAAATGCTCCCCGGCAGGAAGCAAGCGCCTCGACAAGTTCGGATTTCTTCGGCGGCGCTCTCATGTACACACCCGCAGGTTCGAGCTCGTTTCTCGCGACCGAAAATACGAAGGTCAGGTGGGCCGGCGGCCGCCCTCGCGTGCCGTCAGCCATGCCCCCCGGCGAGATCGCTGAATACTATAACGAAAGCCAGGGTTTTATGGCACTATTTTGTCGTTGAGATGGCTATATAGCCGCGCATCCTTAACCCGTCTGTGCTCCGCAGCACATTCAGCGGGGCTCCGCCCCGGAATCGACCGGATTCTGCCGTCTCTCGTCGAAGCATTGCCGCGCCAGCCGGGAAGCCTGTTCCCGGGCGGCCGCGTCGGCCTCGTTGCGCACCGTGGCCTCCCACAGGCCCGCCGCCTTGAGCCGTCCCGCCGCGCAGCCGCAGCCCGCGTCGCACAGGGCCTTGTCGCCACCCCTTGCCGCGCAGCCGGCGACGCAGCTCCTGAGGAAGGAGGCCTCCTCGGCGGCGGCATTGGGGCCGATCGCCCGAGCGACCAGGAACAGGCCGGCCAGCAGGACGGGCTGATGGGCAAGATAGATGACGAGGCTGCGGCGGCCTGCCCAGACGAGGCCCCGCCACATCCGGGCCGCCGGGCCGGGGCGGGGCGCGCCGGGCTCACCTCCAGGTCCACCTCCCTGCCGGAGCATCAGCCGCATGCCGGCCAGCCCCAGGAGCACGAAACCGAACCACGGAAAAACCGGCACGTAGTCGTTCGTCAGCGGCGCTTGCGCGCCGAGGCCCAGCCAGTCGAGGGCCGGGGCATCGAGCGCCGGCGCCGTGAACAAGGCGGGTGCGGCGACAGTGAAGGCCGCGGCGGCCAGCGTGACCCCGATCGGGGCGCGCAGGAACGGCAGCGCCAGCACGCTCGCCAGCGCGATGCAATGCAGGATGCCGAAGAAGATGTAGCTCTCCGGCATGGCGAGGCGCGTCGCGACGGTGACCATCAGGGCGGCCGCAGCGATGACGGCCAGCCGCATGAAGAAGGGCCGCCAGCGGATGCCGTTGCCGTGCGCCAGCACCAGCCCGGCGCCGACCAGGACCAGGAAGGTGGCGGCGATGGCGCGGGCAAATAGCTGCCAGCCGGGATGCCCGACGACGTCGGTCGCGGTCAGCCGGAAGAAGCTGAGGTCCCAGGCGAAGTGGTAGACGACCATGGCCGCGACGGCGAGGCCGCGCGCGATGTCGATCGCGGCCCAGCGATGCATCGCGGCGCCCGGCGCGGCCTCACGTCCTTGCAACGGCTCCATCCTCCTGTGACGCAGGCCGCCCGGAAGGGAAGGGGGCTGCGAAAACTCTCCCGACCTCTCTGGCCTCGCGTGCTTGCGTGGCCAAATATGGACGGATGAAAACGTCGGAATCGTCCAGCGGCCTGGCCACGCAAGTCGACGCGCTGCAGGCGCTCGTCGGGGCGGCCGACGCGGTGGCGGGGTTCACCGGCGCCGGGATCTCGACGGAAAGCGGCATTCCCGACTTCCGCTCGCCCGACAGCCCCTGGATGCGCAACAAGCCGATCCCGTTCGCGGCCTTTGCCGCGAGCGCCGAGGCCCGCCGCGAAGCGTGGCGCCGCAAATTCGCGATGGACGATCTTTATCGCGGCGCAGGGCCGAACCGCGGCCATCAGGCGCTCGCTTCGCTGGTGTCGCGCGGCAGGATGCCGGCCGTCATCACCCAGAACATCGACGGCCTTCACCAAGCGTCCGGCATCCCGGCGGAGCGAATCATCGAGCTGCACGGCAACGGCACCTATGCCGCCTGCCTCGCCTGCGCGCGCCGCCACGAGCTCGACTGGGTTCGCGCCGGTTTCGAGGCCAGCGGCGATGCGCCGGCCTGCATGGCCTGCGGCGGCATCATCAAGGCCGCGACGATCTCGTTCGGGCAGGCCATGCCCGAGACGCAGATGCGGCGCGCACGCGAGGTGACGCTCGCCTGCGACGTCTTTCTCGCCATCGGATCGTCGCTCGTGGTTTATCCGGCCGCCGGCTTTCCGGCGCTCGCCAAGCGCAACGGCGCCAGGCTCGTGATCATCAACCGAGAAGCGACCGAACTCGACCGTCTCGCCGACCTCGTCATCCGCGCCGACATCGGCGCGGTACTCGAACGCTTTATCGTGCGTAATTGACACACTCGGAAAGAAAGAGTGAACAGCAGCCGAACTTCGTGCTTTTCCCGAATCGGGACAATGTTATTTTTGTGGCCGAGAATCGTGCGGCGCGATTCGATGCGGTGGTTACATGTCTGATGATTTTGGTTCTGGCGCGTTCAGCGCAAAGCAAGCTCACTCTCTAATCGATCCTTCCCGGCGTGATTCCGTCGACGCTCCAACGGAGCAGCCTCTCGACATTGTCGAGGTCAGCGGGCGCATCAAATGGTTCGACGTGGCCAAGGGTTTCGGCTTCGTCGTTCCGGACAACGGCATGCCCGATGTGCTGCTGCACATCACCTGCCTACGCCGGGACGGTTACCAAACTGCCAATGAGGGGGCGCGTATCGTCGTCGAGGCGGTGCAGCGGCCACGCGGGCTGCAGGCCCTGCGCATCGTCTCGCTCGACGAGGCGAGCGCCATCCATCCCTCCGAACTGCCCATGCCGCGCACGCATGTGGCGGTCACTCCGACGAGCGGCCTCGAGCCGGCCATCGTCAAATGGTTCAACCGGCTGCGCGGCTTCGGCTTCGTGACCCGCGGCGACGGCACGCCCGACATCTTCGTCCACATGGAGACGTTGCGGCGTTACGGCATCGCCGAGCTGAAGCCGGGGGAGCAGGTCCTCGTGCGCTACGGCGACGGGAGCAAGGGCCTGATGGCCGCCGAGGTGCGGCTGGTTGACGGAGCCGTGCCGTCCTCGCATTAAAGGGCTGATGCCCCGGCTCGGCCTTCATGCGCGTCTGGCGCAATTCCTGATCTTGTGCCTGGCGCTCCTCTGGAGCGCCGGCACGCACGCACAAAATCTCGAACCGCTGACGATTGTCAGCCGGAGCGGGCGTCATGCGTTCCAGGTCGAGCTGGCCCGCAACGACGCCGAGCGCGCGCAAGGCCTCATGTTCCGGCGCAACCTGGCGGCTGATCGCGGCATGCTGTTCGACTTCGGGCGCGTGCAGCCGATCTCTATGTGGATGCAGAACACCTATATCCCGCTGGACATGGTGTTCATCCGGCCCGACGGCAGCGTCGCGCGGATCGCCGAGAATGCCGAGCCGTTGTCGACCCGGGCGATCCCGTCCGGAGAGCCCGTTCTCGCGGTCCTGGAAGTGATCGGCGGGACCGCGTCCCGGCTCGGCCTCAAGGCCGGTGACCGCGTCGAGCATCCTCTCTTCAAACATTAGGCTCGGTTTCGATTCGACAGGTGATGCTTTCGCCATGCGCGGCGTCCCGGCGGCGTTGTGCTTGCCCGGGCCGCGCCTCACATGCTAGCCAGCGGGGGATGGCGGCGGGGCGTAGCGCAGTCTGGTAGCGCATCTGCTTTGGGAGATGTGGGTCGCTTGACGTAAGTACTTGATATATCGCTAGTTTTGTGGAGTGCGGCTTAGTTCGGTGGGACTTTTCGTGGGACTCTGCGTAAGGTCAATACGCCTATTATTTGAAAAAATTCCTTGCTCGCAATTAGGACTCGGATAGCCGATGTCGTAGCGCTTTGAGCATGGCCATAAGCCGTTCGCGAAGAGACCGCATGTTCTTGTAGAACAATACGGGATAATCCTTCACATCAAACTCGATCTTCGTCCCTTCACGGGCGATGTAGATCGGTGTCTTGCCGAGAGCGTGGGCATAACCCGCTTCGTAGTAAACGTTCGGCCGGGCGAGCGAGAGATCAGCGACGACGTACTCGGCTCGCGAGATTGCATCCAAAATCCTGTCTGTAATTCGCTCAGTCCGAAGCTCGTCATCAACGCGCTGTGCGGACATACCTAGATCAGAAGCGACTAACTTGATCGTGTCATGCACATCCTCGAGGGCGTGGTCATCGTCGGCCATCGGCATCACAATGAAGATGAGGCCCTTGGTGACGTCGCCAACTAGCTGTGTTGTGCTCACCGGAGACACGGCCTTAGTTCGTAGCACGCCGATCGTGAAATCCAGGATATCATTGACGGTGGACAGGTCGAGGGTGCGACTGCTCCGGTTTTCCGTGATTAAGTCAAGGATCTCGAATTTCAGAATTGGGCCGCCAACCGCGGGCGCGGGGTATTGGACCAACGTCGTATCGGCGCCGCAGGCATACAGCAGCTTGCTGACCTGCGGCTTCATCAGGTTGATCTCTCGACGGAGATCTTTCATCTCCGGGCGGCTCTGAGCTTCTCGCCAGGTGCGAGTTGTTTCGTTCGGCCAAATTGGGTCAGCCACGGGGACGTACCCTAAGAATAAGTACTGCTCCACCTTCTGTCTGAAGTCCTCAAGCAGCTTGATGTCATCTTCAGCGGACATGTGGCAGCCCTGAACACGAGGTGGTGTGAACCCTGGTTCGTCACAATAGAAGTTGCTGCT
>DATBIR010000293.1:0-4904 GCA_036556825.1 Beijerinckiaceae bacterium | reverse complement strand
GTTCGCCGGATCAGCCCTCTCCCGTGGGGAGAGGGCGGCGCGAAGCGCCGGGTGAGGGCGTACAGATTCAATAGCTGCCACCGTACCCCCTCACCCAACCCTCTCCCCCTGGGAGAGGGCTTTCGCTCCGAATTTCGGGCTACGTTCAGCGTAAGTTAGCGCGTATGGGACAGCCCTGCGGGCTTCCGGGGCGACGATTTTTGTTGTGCGACCTCGCACCCATCCAGATCTGCCGCCGGGCCGCGCCCGCGAGGCTTTGCTTCTCGTCCTCCTCGTCGCCCCGGACGAGCGAAGCGGAGATCCGGGGTCCAATTTTCCATCCGCGAATCTGGGTGGTCGCAGCAACGCCAATGTTGGACCGCCATTCCCAATGATGATCCCTCACTTCACATGCTTCAGCAGCACTTCCTTCGCTTCGTTGATCTTCGAGGCCAGATAGGTCGTTCCGCCCTGGTCGGGATGGTATTTCTTCATCAGGGCGCGGTGGGCCTGCTGGACGTCGTCGCGGGTGGCTCCCGGCTGCAATCCGAGCACGGCATAGGCCTCGTCGACCGTCATGCTGCGTACGCCGGGCGCCGCGCCGCCGCCTGAGCCACCGGCCCCGGAACGAGCCCCGGTCTTGCCGCCCATCTCGCGGCGCGCAATATAAGCTTCGAGGAGCTGGGTTGCCTGAATGTCGCGCGCCCTGGCCTCGTCGAGCAGGATCTGCAGCTCGTTCTCGCCCAGATCGGCGAGCCGCCGCCCGGCGAAATTGCCCTTATGGACAAGGCCGTCCATCTCGCCGCTATCGTGGTCGAGCGTCATCTCGAGCATTTCGGTGCGCACCGAGGAGCGCTGCCCCTGGCGCGGCGAGGCGCCGCCGAAGGCGTTTGGCCAGGGGAAGGATTTGCCCAGGAGCGAAAATCCGAACACCGCGACGCCGAGCGCGATCACGAACCGGCCGGTCACCGCCAGCGCCAGCGCGACCGCAAGGGCGCCGTAGCCGCCGACCTTTCGGATGGTCTTGGCCAGGACCTTCGGATCGGCATTGGCAAAGCCGCGCCCGATAAGGAGGACCAGTACGAGAAGCGCAAGTCCCAGAAGGAAAAATTGCATGGCCGTGCTTAGAGCAAGAACATTTCAAACGGAAACGTCCATCCGCAATTCCCGCGCGAACGGGGAATGGCGATGACGTTCAACTGCGCCGCAAGCGCTTCCATCTCTCGACCGTTCCCCGCTAGCGTTTCATCTGTTCGAGCAGCAGCCTGCCCGCGCCGGCACGCCGGCCGAAATCTTCCAGCGCCGCCCGTCCGCCCGCAGCATAGGCGGCAACCGCGCGCAAGAGCTCGCGCAACTGCGCCGCCGACCCTGCGTCAAATCGGCAATAGGCGCCTTTGGTCAGCCTGGCAATCTCGCGGAACGCGGTCTCCGCCTTCTGGTCGCGTCCTTCCTGGAACATGAAGACCGGCACGCCGAGAATGCCGAGCTCGCCCGCCAGCGCGGCCAGATGGTCGATCTCCTCCTCCATGCAGTCGCCGACATAGACCAGCGCATTGATCTTCTGCTTCCCCGACTCGCGGCGCGCATGGGCGAGCACCTTGCGGATCTGGGTGAAGCCGCCGAGGCAGCGGATGCCGGTCATCAGCCGGGCCAGCGCTGCCGGGTCGCTGACCCAGCCGGAGGCGCGGCATTCGTCGTAGCTGCGGAAATAGATGAGCTGGACGTCGAGCCCGCCGATCGCCTTGACCTCGGTGAACATGTCGGCCTGCAGCTTCAGCGCCATGTCCCAGGTCGGCTGGCGGCTCATGGTGGCGTCCATGGCGAACAGAAGCCGCCCGCGTCCGCCCTCGGGCGCAGGAGCGGGGGCGGATTTCAGCTTGCCCAGGAACTCGGCCACGTCCTGATCGCTGGAGCGCTCCTGCGTCACGCCCGTCTGGGACGCATGGGCCGGGGTCTTCTTGTCGGCTGTCATGAGTTGCACTTCTCCAACAGCATCTTACGGCGATATTGGATTATGACCAAGATGGCGCTGCAAGTCCTTCGCCCTACTTTCGTTTTCGCAGCAAATTGATATGGTCCGGAAAAGATGGGGGATGAGCGTGTCATGGCTGCCAGATTGCCGATCGTGAGAACAACGCGCGAATTGCGCAGCACCGTCCAAAGGTGGCGGGCCCGCGGGCTGAGCGTCGCCCTGGTGCCGACCATGGGATCGCTGCATGCCGGGCATATCTCGCTCGTGCAGCTTGCCCGGAAACGGGCCAAGCGGACGGTTGTGTCCATTTTCGTCAATCCCACGCAATTCGGTCCGAACGAGGATTTCAGCGCCTATCCGCGCGACGAGCAGGGTGACTGGCTGAAGCTCGCCGGAGCCCGCACCGATCTCGTCTACATGCCCGCGGTCTCCGAGATCTATCCGGACGATTTTTCCACGCGCGTCGAGGTCATCGGCCTCACCTCAGGCCTCGAAGGCGCGAGCCGGCCGCGCCATTTCGCGGGCGTAACAACCGTCGTCACCAAACTGTTCCTGCAGTGTTTGCCCGACATCGCCGTGTTCGGCGAGAAGGACTATCAGCAGCTTCTCGTCGTCCGCCAGCTTGTCAAGGACCTCGATATGCCGATCGAGGTTGTCGGCGGCCCGACCACGCGCGAGCCGGACGGCCTCGCCATGTCGTCGCGCAACGCCTATCTCGACCCGGGCGCCCGCGCGCTCGCGCCGCGCTTTCACGCTGTGCTCGACGAGGTGTCGAGGGACCTGTCGCAAGGCCGGCCCGTTCACGAGGCCACCTATCTCGGCCGCGACTGGCTGGAGGGCGCCGGCTTCAAGGTCGATTATCTCGAGGTGCGCGACGCCGCGAACCTGACCCCGGTCACCGAGCTTGTCACCGCGCCATCGCGTGTGCTGGGCGCCGTGTATCTGGGGCACATCAGGCTGATCGACAACGTTGCCGTGGAACCGATTCCGGGACGGTGATCGTAGGTTGGGTTGAGCAAGCGAAACCCAACACAACATCGCGCAAGGCACGTGAGTCACGTTGGGTTTCGCTTTGCTCAACCCAACCTACGGATATCAGATTATCGCGCCCGGCCGCGCGGACCGGCTCTCGGCGGCGATCCAGCCGTACCACCGATCGAGGCCTTCGCCGCTGGTCGCGGAGAGCTGGATGATCTCCGCGCCCGGATTGACCGCGCGGATGGTGTCGAGGCAGCGCGCGATGTCGAATTTCAGGTGCGGCAACAGATCGATCTTGTTGACGATCACGAGGCTCGCGGCCTGGAACATGTGCGGATATTTGGCCGCCTTGTCCTCGCCCTCGGTCACGGAAACGATGGCGACCTTCGCCCGTTCGCCGAGATCGAACAGCGCCGGGCAGACGAGATTGCCGACATTCTCGATCATTACCACAGAGCCGAAGGCGGGGCTGAGCTCCTGAAGCGCGCGGGCAACCATATCGGCTTCGAGATGGCAGCCGGTGCCGGTGTTGATCTGCACCGCAGGCGCGCCGGCCGCCTGGATGCGCTCGCCGTCGTTCGCCGTCGCCTGGTCGCCTTCGATGACGTAGAGGCGATGTTTGTCGCGGAGGTCTTTGATGGTGCGCTCGAGCAGCATCGTCTTGCCGGCGCCGGGCGAGCTGACGAGGTTGAGAGCGAGAATTTCGCGGCCGGCAAACCAGGCGCGGTTGCGCGCGGCCAGCTCGTTGTTCTTCTGCAGCACCGCCTGTCCGAGCTCGACCGTGCGGCCGTGCGAATGGTCGTGATCGTGACTATGGCCATGATCGTGATGGTGATGATGCGAGTGGCCGTGATGATGGTCATGCGCCAGTTCGGTCTTGGCGCCGGTGCGCAGATTGATCACCGTGGCTCTGGCACCGTCCGAGCAGCCGCAGCTCTCACACATGTCGTCCTCCTTACGCCTCGGTCAGACCGGCATGCGCTTCCGCGCCCGCCAGCTCATATTGCTTGATGCTCAGCTCCGCCCCCGTGAGCCGCTCGACCGCATAGGAGCCGCAGGGGCAGGGCGTGTAAAGCGCCCTCTGCACGAATTCCGTTCCGCAAGCACGGCAGCGCCCGCGCGCCTCGATGCGGCGGATTTCGAGAACCGCCCCTTCAAGCGGCGTGCCCGCGGCGACCACGTCGAAACAGAACGCCACGGCGTCGGCCATCACGCCTGCCAGCTCGCCGATCTCGACGACGACGCGCGTCACGGCACGCCCGCGCGCGTGCTCGGCGACGATGGCGACGATGTTCTGCGTAATGCCGAGCTCGTGCATCGCGGGGCGCCCCGTCAGCAAATCCGGGGAAGCTGATCGCCGACCAGCATGTCCACGATCCGCTTGCCGCCGAAGCAGGTGCGCATGGTCACGCGGCCCGCCTCGCCGGCGCCGACCTGGCCGATGATGCGGGCGCCGGCCCCCAGCGGATGGACCTGCAGCGCGGCGAGCGCCGCCTCCGCCTCATAGACCGGAACGATGGCGACGAGCTTGCCTTCATTGGCGAGATAGAGCGGGTCGAGGCCGAGGATCTCGCAGAACGCCTTCACCTCCTCGCGGATCGGCGTTGCGATCTCGTCGATGTCGATGGAGACGCCAGATGCGCCGGCGATCTCGTTGAGCACCGTCGCCACACCGCCGCGCGTCGCATCGCGCAGGGCCCGCGTATTCGGCGCTGCCGCGATCAGATCCTGGATCAGCGTATGGAGCGGTGCGCAGTCGCTTTCGATCGGCGTCTCCAGCGCCATGTCGCCGCGCGCGCAGAGAATGGCCGCGCCGTGATCGCCGAGCAGGCCGTTGACCAGCACGGCGTCGCCGTCTTTCGCCTGATGCGCGCCCAGCTCCAGCCCGCGGCGGATCGCGCCGACGCCCGTCGTGGTGATGAACAGCTTGTCACAGGCGCCCTTGTGCACGACCTTGGTGTCGCCGGTGACGATG
>DATBIR010000292.1:0-45843 GCA_036556825.1 Beijerinckiaceae bacterium | reverse complement strand
TCGCGGCGCTGGCGCGCGAGGTCCCGGATCTCACGCTCGACGACGTCGGCAGCGCCACCTTCGGCGCCGACCTCGGCTCTTTCCTGCACGAAACCCAGTATACGAGGCTGTTCCGCTCATGAATTCCAGGCACGGGCCATTGCGCGTCGGCATCGGCGGCCCCGTCGGCTCCGGCAAGACCGCCCTGATGGAGGCGCTCTGCAAGCTGTTTCGCGACCGCTACGGCATCTGCGCGATTACCAACGACATCTACACCAAGGAGGATGCGCGCCTGCTCACGGTGGCGGGCGCCCTGCCGGCCGAGCGCATCATGGGCGTCGAGACCGGTGGCTGCCCGCACACGGCGATCCGCGAGGACGCTTCGATCAACCTCGCTGCCGTCACCGAGATGACCAAGAGGTTTCCCGACCTCGACCTCGTGCTGATCGAGTCGGGCGGCGACAACCTCGCCGCGACCTTCTCGCCAGAGCTCGCCGATCTCACCATCTACGTAATCGACGTCGCCGGCGGCGAGAAGATCCCGCGCAAGGGAGGACCGGGCATCACGCGCTCGGACCTGCTGGTGATCAACAAGATCGACCTCGCCCCGCTGGTCGGCGCCGATCTTGCGGTCATGGAGGCCGACACGCGGCGCATGCGCGGCACGCGGCCCTACGCCTTCACCAATATCCGTGGCGGCGTCGGCGTCGACGCGGTGGCGCGCTTCATCGAGCAGGCGGGCGGGCTCACGGCAAACTGACGCTCGTCATCCTCGCCTTTACGCGTCATGCCCGGCCCTGTGCCGGGCATCCCGATTGGTGGAGCGCTTCGTAGCGGGATGGCCGTACCCGGATCAGCGCTTTGCGCTGTCCGGGCACTAAAGGGACACCAAGCCCGGCCATGGCAAACAAGGGCTGCGATGCTGCGATAGCGGATTACGTCCGCGCGGCAACCCGGCACTTTCTCTTAACCACCTCGCGGCTGCCCGCGGCGGCGCAGGCAGACGATCTCGGCC
Organism: Beijerinckiaceae bacterium; assembly: GCA_036556825.1. Lineage (GTDB taxonomy): Bacteria > Pseudomonadota > Alphaproteobacteria > Rhizobiales > Beijerinckiaceae > JAJKJG01. The sequence continues at coordinate 44,849 of DATBIR010000292.1, read as the reverse complement.
AGGATGGAGAGCGCAATCTCCTCGGGCCCGATGGCGCCGATATCGAGGCCGGCCGGCACCTTGAGCCTGGCGAGGCGCTCGGCCGGTACGCCGCGCTCTGCCAGCGTCGCCTTGAGCGCCTTAGCCTTCTTGCGGCTGCCGACGAACGTCACGTAGTCGGTCTCGATCGCGAGCGCCGCGTCGAGCGCCGCTTCGTCGCCGCGCCCTTGCGTCGAGACCACCACGTAGCGGCTGGCTCGGTCGTGCAGCGGCGGCGCGACGCCCTCGATGCGCTGGTCGGCCTCCGCAAAAGCCGGCTGGTCGTCGGCCGGCGCGCACACCGTGACGGCGAAGCCGATGCGCCGGCCGAGGTCGGCGACCGCGACGGCGACCGGGCTTGCGCCGCACACGACGATCTGCGGCTGCGGCAGCAGCGGCTCGACGAACACGTCCATGGTGCCTTCGCTCGGGCACATGTTCTTGACAAAGCGCACACCCTCGCGCTCGTCGCCGGCGGCGATGCCCTGCTCCTGCAGCACGTCGGGCGGCTGCACCGAGACGAGGCGCGGGCGCCCGTCGGCGAGCGCATCCCTGGCGGCCTTGAGCACGGCGGCGCGGGCGCAGCCGCCGCCAATCCAGCCTCCGGTCACCGTGCCGTCCGGGAGGATCACGGCCTTGGCGCCGGCTTTCGCCGCCGTCGCGGCGACCGTGCGCACGACCGTGGCAAGCGCAAAGGGCGCGCCTTCCGCCTTCATGCGCGCGACGAGGTCGAGGATGTCGATGGCGCACCTCACCGGATCCTCGCGAGGTAAGGCTCGAGCGCCAGCAGGCTGTCCAGGTTGTGGGCCGGCGCGAACAGGTCGACATAGGGCAGCGCCGCGCGCATGCCGCGCGCTTCGGGCGCGTAGCCCTGCCAGCCGAGCAGCGGGTTGAGCCAGACGATGCGCCGGCACAGCCGCCGCAAGCGTCTCATCTCGGTCGCGAGCTGTGCCGGGTCGCCAGTGTCGTAGCCATCGGACACGATCATCACGGCGGTGCGGGCGTTGATCACGCGCCGTGCATGCCAGCGATTGAACGCGGCGAGGCTTTCGCCGATGCGCGTGCCGCCTCCGATGCCCTGCGCCATCAGCGAAAGCCGGTCGACTGCGCGCCCGACGTCGCGGTCGCGCAGCGTGTCCGACACATGCACGAGGCGCGTATGGAAGATGAACGCGTCGGCCTCGTGGAAGGCGTCGAGCACGCCGTGCAGGAAGCGCACGAAGAACGCCGTGTAGAGGCTCATCGACCCCGATGCGTCGAGCAGGATCACGAGTCGCACCGGCTTGAGCTTGCGCCGCTTCCAGGCGAGCTCCACGGGCGTGCCGCCATGCGAGACGTTGCGGTGGATGGTGCGGCGCAGGTCGAGGCGGCGGCCGCGGCGCCGCGCCTGATAGCGGCGCACGAGCCGCGCCCGCATGGTGCGCGCCAGGCGCGCCGCCAGCGCATGCGCCGCCGCGACGTCGTCCGGGTCGACGACGTGACGCAGGTCGGTCGTGGTCAGCGCCTCGACGCGCGAAGCGCCCTCGCGGCGGGCACGGCCGCCGGCCTGGCTGCCGTCCGGCCCCTCGCCGCGCCGGACATGGTCTGGCGCTGCCGTTGGGCCCGTTCCGGCCGACGCGTCGCCGGGGCGCCGCAGAGACGACCGGCTCTCGCTGGGGCCGCCGGTCAGGGTCTGCATGCTGCGCATGCCGCGGCCGCGCCAATGCGCGTCGAAGATAGCGTCGAAGCGCTCCCAGTCCGAGTGCGTTGCGCAAAACAGCGCCCGGAGCGCCGCTTTCGCCGTCGACGGCCGCCGCGCGACCGGAGCGACGAGGATGCAGAGCGCGTCGCGCGTCTCGGCAAGGCCGACGTGAAAACCGTTGTCGCGCAGCGTGCGCACGAAAGCGGCCAGCCGCCAGCGCATGCCGGCGCCGATCGTGCCGGTCGCCTCGACAGATACAGGGTCCGCCATGGGCATCATGCGACCTTGCCGAGGAGCCGCTCGGTCACCTCGCGCGTGAGGCGCGCGCGGTCTTCCTGCGTCTTGATCAGGCAGATCAGCGTGTCGTGCACCGTTTCCGGCTCCTCGCGCAGGTCGTGCACGGCGAGACCCGCCAGCGTCGCCGCCCAGTCGAGCGTCTCGGCGACGCCGGGCAGCTTGCGCAGGTCCTCCTTGCGGATCGCCTGCACCATATGGGCGATCTGCACGGCGGCCGCCGCATCGATGCCGGGGACACGGGCGAGGATGATGCGCGCCTCGCGGTCGACATCCGGAAAGTCGAGATAGTGGTAGAGGCAGCGGCGGCGCAGCGCGTCCGAGAGCTCGCGGGTCGCATTGGACGTCAGCACCATGCGCGGGATCGAGCGCGCCGTGACAGTGCCCAGTTCGGGGATGCTGACCTGGAAGTCCGACAGCAGCTCGAGCAGGAATGCCTCGAATTCCTCGTCGGCCCGGTCGACCTCGTCGACCAGAAGCACCGGCGGATCGTCGCGCCGGATGGCCGCCAGCAGCGGCCGCTCCAAGAGATATTTCTCCGAAAAGATGTGCTCCTCGATGGCGTCCGCCTGCTCCCCTGCGGCCTCGCGCGTCTTGATGGCGAGCAGCTGGCGCTGGTAGTTCCACTCGTAGAGCGCCGCGTTCTGGTCGAGCCCTTCGTAGCATTGCAGGCGGATCAGTTCGGCGCCGTGCACGGCGGCAAGTGCCTTGGCGACCTCCGTCTTGCCGACGCCCGCCTCGCCTTCGATCAGCAGCGGACGCTTCAGCAAATCCATCAGCCAGATCGCGGTGGCGAGGTCGCGGTCGGCGACATAGCCGGTCGTGGCCAGACGGTCGGAGATCTCGTCGCGGTTCAGGGCCATGGGATCCGGGTGCTATGGCCACGCATGGGCGCGGCGTCGCACATGTTGCCATCCATGTGGAGAACGCGGACGCGCGGCACAAGCTCGTTGAGCCGAGCACGTGGTGCCGGCGCCCGCTCCCCCACTAGCCATGAAGTCCCAACTTCTCCGCGGCCATCCATGTGCGCCAGTGATCGTGCGGCATCGGAATGTGGGTAGAGCCGAGAAAGGCGAAGGCGTCGTTGACGGCGTTGGAGAAGCACGGCACGCCGCCGACATTCGGGCTCTCGCCGACGCCCTTGGCCCCGATCGGATGATGCGGCGAGGGCGTCGTCGTCCAGTCGGTCTCCCAGACGGGGGTCTCCACCGCGGTCGGCAGGAAATAGTCGAGCAGCGAGGCCGTGACGACGTTGCCGGTCTCGTCGTAGCGGATCTCCTGGCCCATGGCGATCCCGAACGCCTCGGTCAGGCCGCCGTGAATCTGACCCTCGATGATCATCGGGTTGATGCGCGTGCCGCAATCGTCGAGCGCGTAGAAGCGGCGGATCGTGCTCACCCCGGTATCGATGTCGATGTCGAGCACGCAGATATAGGCGCCGAACGGATACGTCATGTTCGGCGGATCGTAATAGTTGACCGCCTCCAGCCCAGGCTCCATCCCCGGCGGCACGCGATTATACGCAGCCCAGGCAATCTCCTTCATGGTCTTGAAGCGTTCGGGATTGCCTTTGACCCGGAAGCGGTCGATGTCCCATTCGAGATCGTCGTCGTGCACCTCGAGATGGTGCGCGGCGATCATCTGCGCCTTGGCCTTGATCTTGCGTGCCGCCATGGCGGTGGCGGCGCCTGACACCGGCGTCGAGCGGGAGCCGTAGGTACCGAGCCCGTAAGGCGCGGTATCGGTGTTGCCCTCCTCGACCGTGATGTCGTCGGCCGGAATGCCGAGCTCGCTTGCGATGATCTGGGCATAGGTGGTCTCGTGTCCCTGGCCCTGCGACTTGGTGCCGAGACGCGCCAGAACGGCACCGGTTGGATGGATGCGGATTTCCGCGGAGTCGAACATGGCGATGCCGAGGATGTCGCAGTTGCGCGACGGCCCGGCCCCGACGATCTCGGTGAAGAAAGCAACGCCGATGCCCATCAGCTCACGCGTCTCACCGCGCCTGAACGCCTCGCGCCTCGCCTTCTGTTCCTCGCGAAGTTGGCGGTAGCCGACGCTGTCCAACGCCTTCTGCATGGCCATGTGGTAGTCGCCGGAATCATATTCCCAGCCGAGCGCCGAAGTGTATGGGAACTGCTCGCGGCGGATGAAATTCTTCATGCGCAGCTCGGCCGGATCCATGCCGAGCTTTTGCGCCAGGATGTCCATGGCGCGCTCGATGCAGTAGGCCGCCTCGGTGACGCGGAACGAGCAGCGGTAGGCGACGCCGCCCGGCGCCTTGTTGGTGTAGACGCCGTCGACGCAGACATGCGCGACAGGGAAGTCGTATGAGCCCGTGACGATGTTGAAGAAGCCGGCCGGCCATTTCGAGGGATCGGCGCAGGCGTCGAAGGCGCCGTGGTCGGCGATGGCGTAGACGCGCAAGGCGGTGACCTTGCCGTCGCGGGTCGCGGCGATCTCCGCCTGCATGTGGTAGTCGCGCGCGAAAGCCGTTGTCGAAAGGTTCTCGATGCGGTCCTCGACCCATTTGACCGGACGGCCGGTGACGATCGAGGCGACGATGGCGCAAATATAACCCGGATAGGCGCCGACCTTGTTGCCGAAGCCGCCGCCGATGTCGGGCGCGATCACGTGGATCTTGTGCTCCGGGATCTTCGAGATCAGCGACGCAACCGTGCGGATCACGTGCGGCGCCTGGAAGGTGCCCCACACCGTGAGCTCACCCTTGATCTTGTCGAACGAGGCGACGCACTGGCATGTCTCGAGCGGGCACGGATGCACGCGCGGATAGGAGATGAACTCGTTGATGGTCACGTCGGCGCGGGCGAAAGCGGCCTCGACCGCGTCCTTGTCGCCCATCTGCCAGGTGAAGACGTGATTGTGGTGCTTGCGCTTGCCGTGCACGCCGTCGGCCTTGTCCTTGAGGTCCTCGCGGACGGCGACGGCGTCGCCCGCCATGGCCTTGAGCGGATCGACGTTGACGGGCAGCGGCTCGTAGTCGACCTCGACGAGGTCGGCAGCGTCGGCAGCGACATACGGGCTTTCGGCCAGGGCGAAGGCGACCTCCTGGTTCTGGAACAGCACCTTGCCGTCGGCCAGCACCATCTGCACGTCGCCGGCGAGGGTCGGCATCCAGGCGAGATTGACCGGCTTGAGCTCCTCGGCCGTGAGCACCGCGACCACGCCCGGCAGCGCGGCGGCCTTGGCGACGTCGATCTTCGTGATGCGCGCATGTCCATGCGGCGAGCGCACGAAATCGCCGTAGAGCATTCCCGGCAGCTTGATATCGTCGACGTAATTGCCTTTGCCCTGCACGAAGCGGATGTCCTCAACCCGCTTGCGCTTGCAGCCGAGGCCCTGGAGACGCTCCGTGCGCTGCTCGGCGGTCAGTGTCGTGTCGTTCATTCTGCGGCCTCCCGCACCGGCGCGCCGGCGGACCGCGCGGCGTATTGAATGGCCTTGACGATGTTCTGGTAGCCTGTGCAGCGGCACAGGTTGCCGGCAATGCCGGCGCGGATCTCGGCCTCGCTCGGATTCGGGTTCTCCTTGAGCAACCGCCAGGCGCGCGTGATCATGCCCGGCGTGCAGAACCCGCATTGCAGGCCGTGCATCTCGCGAAAGCCTTCCTGCAGCGGATGCAACGTGCCGTCGGCCGCGGCGATGCCTTCGATGGTGACGATCTTGGCGCCGGCCGCCTGCACGGCGAACATCGTGCAGGACTTCACCGACTTGCCGTCGATGTCGAGCGTGCAGGCGCCGCAATGGCTCGTGTCGCAGCCGATATGCGGTCCGGTCAGGCCGAGCTGCTCGCGGACGAAGTGGATCAGCAGCATGCGCGGCTCGACCAGCGCCTCGACCGCCTTGCCGTTGACCGTCATCGCAACCTGGACCTTTGCCATGATCGACTCCGAAGTCAGGCGATGCGGCCTGCGGCGCGCGCGAGCGCGCGGGTGAGCATCACGCCGGCCATCTTGGTGCGGTATTGCGCCGGTCCGCGATTGTCGGACGCCGGGGAGGTGATGGCCTCGGCGGCGGCGACCGCCCGCTTGACGGTCTCGGCATCGAGGCTCGAGCCGGCCAGGATGCGCGCCGCCTGCTCGGCCAGGAGCGGCGTGTCGCCGACATTGGTGAGGCCGATCGCGCAGGTCTTGACGACGCCGTCGCCCATCGTGAGGACCACCGCAGCCGCAGCCGTCGCGTAATCGCCGGTCTTGCGCTTGAGCTTCTCGTATGCCGCACCGTGGCCGGCCGGCGGGACGGGAATGCGCACCGCCGTCAGGATCTCATGCGGCGCCAGCGCAGTGGCGTAGGCGCCCTTGTAGAAGGACCGCGCCGGGATGCGCCGCGTGCCGTCCTTGCCATCGATCTGGTAGGTGGCGTCCAGGGCCAGCATCACCGCCGGCAAATCGTTGCCGGGATCGCCGTTGGCGACATTGCCGCCGACCGTGCCGGCATAGCGTACCTGCGGATCGGCGATGACCAGCGCGGTCTCGCGCAGGATGGGAATTTTTCCGGCCAGGAGCCCGGACCCGATCACCTCGTGCTGCGTCGTCAGCGCCCCGATGACAACATCCCCGCCGTCCTCGCGGATGCCGCGCAGATCGCCGATCCCGGCCAGATCGACCAGATGCTCGGGGGCGGCCAGCCGCAGCTTCATCATCGGGATCAGGCTGTGGCCGCCAGCGAGGGGCCGCGCGTCCTCGCCGAGATCAGCCAGCAGGGAGATCGCCTCGGGAAGCGTCTTGGGCCGGTGGTAGGCGAACGAGCCTGGAATCATGGACCTCTCCCGCGGCCAACATTCATCGGGCGCAGGCGGGCGCGCCAGCGCTGCACCGTTTTCGCCAGTCTGGGCGAGGCGCCGGCGCAATCACAACGGCTGCTTCACCAGCCGCCCGCATCCGTGCACGAAATGCAGCGGTCTTGCACGAATTGCAGGTGTTCCGGGCGCCCCGGTAGGTCCTGGAGAGAGCGCGAGTTGCCCGGCTACGAAGCTGCCCTGGCCGCTGTCAGACCGAGCCGTGACCTGATCCCGTTCGAGCGGCTCCGGCTGACCGGGACTGTGTAGGCGTTCTCCGCCGCCAGCTCGATCACGTTGTGGTCGCCGGCGCGCCGGAGCCCGATCACGTGGTCGATGTTGACGATATGGCTGCGATGCACGCGGAGGAAGCGGCGGCTGTCGAGCCGCGATTCGACATCGCTGATCGCCAGCGGGCAGAACAGCTTGGCGGTGCCGTTGAAGACATAGGTGTAATGGGCGTTGGCGTGGACGGCGACGATGTCGTCGAGGGACACGAAATGCACCGCTCCGTCCCGCTCGACCGGCAGATGATCGGCGGCCCGGCGCTCCGAGTTGGCCGGCTGTACCGCCGCGGCAACCGCCTCCTCGCCTGCGGCGGCGCCCGACCCTGGCTGGTCCGTCGGCGACGCCTGCACCACGACTTCCCCTCCCCTCCGTTCCGGCCTGGAGATGGAATCGTCGCGGCCCGGGCCCAGACCGACCCACGTCGGGTCAGGTATGAGCGTCAGCAGAAAAATGCCCGACACGAGGAAGGCGACGACCGCGACGACGATGGCCAGCAGGTCCGTGGACAGCGCCGGGGCGCCGGAGGGCGGCTCGCTGTGCGGGTAGACGGCCAGACCGGCCATGGCGGTGTAGTGCATGCCGGCGATGGCCATGCCGAAGGCCGACGCCGACAAGAGGAGCGGCGGCCGGCCGCCCCGGCCCTCCGCCAGCCACAGCGCCAGCCCGGACGCCGCGATCGCGATCACGACGCTGGCGAGGACGAAAGCCGGCGCATGGGTCAGGTGCGCGCTGGCGTGCAGCGCGCTCATGCCGAGGTAATGCATCGAGACGATGCCGCAGCCCATGAAGGTGGCCGAAGCGGCCAGCCGGCCGCGTAACAGCGGTCCGGCGCTGGCGGCGAACACCCCGGCCCCGACGACGATCACGCAGACAAGGAACGACAACAGCGTCGGCAGCACGAGGTAATCGACCGCGAATGGCAGCCGCGCCGCCAGCATGGCGACGAAATGCATCGCCCAGATCGCGACAGCCAGCGAGACGGCCGCTCCCGACAGCAGCAGGCGCCGCCGCAGGCCGGCCGCCGCGCCGACCTGGACCGCCAGGCTCAGGCCGACATAGGCACCCTGGATCGCCATGATCAGCGACAGCACCACGAGCCATGGCTCGTGCGTCACCGGCGCGGCCGTAAATCCTCCCAGCATACGTCGCCTCGGCTCCGTAGTGCGATGGGAATACTAGAGCAGGAGGCCGGGCTCGACTAGCTCCGCGGCAGGCCGGGACCGCCTGCCACTTGCGGGATTGCAAGCGTGTTCAGCCGACCTTCACGTGTGCCCGGCCATGTGCCGGGCATCCTGGTTTTGCGGAGTGCTTCGAATCGAAATGGCGGCACGCACAGCTTGCGTAAAGCCTGTCGTAGTGGGCAGAAGTCAGCTCCGCGCCTATCCGTTCCGTGCCGAATGGTCGAGCATCACGACCCGCGCCGCAGCCACTCCGCCAATCATGCAGCCTCGTGCGCCGCCTCCCCGGCCGCGAGCGCGGCGAGGATCTTGGCGACGAGCATCCGCGCCGACTCGGCGGTCAGCTCGACCGCCACGCGCTCATCGGGGGTGCCGCCCGCCTTGACGAAGTCGATGTTGAGGGTGTGGTCGTAGGACGAGTGGTAGGGGTGATCGAAATAGACATTGGCGCGGTCGATCCCCATCCAGCCGGACGGCCCCTTGGCGCTGCCGGCGATCGCGGCGGTTTCGGTGATGTAAGAGCACATGCCGCGGTCTCCTTATGCCGGCTTGCCGAGATGCTTTTCGAGGAAGGCAAAGACCTTCTGCCAGCCGTCGGCGGCCTGCTGCGGCCGGTAGGCATCGCGCGCGTAGTTGAAGAAGGCGTGGCCGGCGCCGTCGTAGCGGTGGAACTCGTAAGCTTTGCCGGCCTCCTTGAGACGCGCTTCGGTGCGATCGACGGCGCTCCGGTTCGGGTTCTGGTCGTCGTTGCCGAAGAGGCCAAGCAGCGGGGCGCGCAGGTGCTCGGTCAACTCGATCGGTGCCACCGGACGCTTGTCGTTCAGCTGCTTCGGGTCGTCGACGACGACGTTGCCGCCCCAGCAGTCGATCACGGCGTCGAAACCCGCGATCTTGCACGCGGCGAGATAGGCATGCCGCCCGCCCGAGCAGAAGCCGATGACCGCGACCTTCCTGTTCGAGCCCGGCAGGGCGCGCAGGTAGTTCATGGCCCCGTCGACGTCGCCGACCACCTGCGCGTCGGGCACGCCGCCTTCGGCCCGCACCTTGGCGCCGATGTCGTCCGGGCTGCCGGGGCCGGCACGGAAGTAGAGGTTGGGACAGATCGCATTGTAGCCGTGATGGGCGAAGCGTCGCGTCGTCTCGATCGACCACTCGTCCCAGCCCGGCAGATGGTGGATCACAACGATTGACGGATACGTACCGGCCGCCGACGGGCGCGCCAGATAGGCTTCGCCGCGGTCTCCGTTGAATCCGTCGAAGGCGACCATTTCACCTGTGATGCCACGATAGCTCATACGCTCTCCCCGCCTCCGGTTGCTTCTCGCGACCGTGTTCTAGGCAGGCGCGCGCGGTCTGACAACGCCCGGGCGGTCGTCTGCCCGGCGGCTTCGGCTCATCAGCGCCCGGGATATTTCCTGGCCATGGCTTCGAAGAAGCCGGCCGCCTTCAGTTCCTCGAGCAGGCTCGAGTCGACGTAATCCGCGGCGTTGCGCCTGCCCTCGCGCGCCTGCGCGAGGATGGCGTCGATGGCGGCCTTGGCCGGCTCCACATTCGGCGGCGTCTGCCCCTTGAAGTCGGCGTAGGTGGCGTCGACGATCCTGGCGTCGGTGATCTTCAGCTGCCGGGCGAGCACCGTCTTGGCGCGTGCTTCGTCCGTGACCGCGAGATAATTGCCCTCGATGGTCGCCTTGAGGAAACGCGCCAGCAGATCGCGACTGTCCTTGAGCCGGCTCGCCTTCACGACAATGCCGCTGAACAGCCATGGCACCCGGTCCGGGACGAGATCGGCGAGCACGGCAAATCCCTGCTCGCGCGCCAGCGTCGCCGTCGGCTCGTTCAGGGATGTCGCCTTGGCGGCGCCGGATTTGAGGGCGGCGATGCGCTGCGGCCCGCCGCCGAATTCCTGGACGATCACGTCGCCGCGCGTGAGGCCGAGCTTCTCGAGCGCCATCGTCACCGTGGCGTCGCTCTCCGAGCCGAACGTGCTGACCGCCACCACGGCGCCCTTGAGATCTGCCGGCGTGACGCCCGGCGCGGCGAAGAACGTAAACCGGATAACATTGCTGAGCGACCCGATCAGCCGGATGTCGCCGCCGCCGCGGTTGACGTTCACGACCGTCGACAAGCCGGATTGCATCACGTCGATCTCGCCCGACTGGATCATCGCGCCGCCCTGGCTGCCGCCTGCGACCGTCCGGAACTCCGCCTTGATGCCCTGCGCCTTGTAGAAGCCGGCATCCTCGGCCATCCACATGGCCAGCATGGTGTTGACCGCGGCCGGCATGCCGATCCTGACGACGGTGAGATCCTGCGCCCGTCCCATCTGCGCTCCGCCCAATGTCATGACGAGTGCGGCGAGCCCGGCGCGGGCCGCGAGCCCGGCGCGGCCCGCGAGCCCGGCGCCGGCCGCCAACCTGGCGCGCGACATGCTCAGAATCGAACCTTGCTGCGTCGTCATGCTCGCCTCCGCCCGTCCTTCGCCACTTGTGTCGCAAAAAAGAAAAGGCGGCGACGCCGCGTAGGCATCGCCGCCGTCCGCCACACCCCGTCCTGCTACATTTTGCCGGCGATCGCGGCGCGCGCCTGGTCGAGAACCTCCTTGGGCGTCGCGTAGAGCTCGCCGAGAAGCTTGTCGATGTCGGCCCCGGTGACCGGGTCGACCTCGAGACCGATCTGCTTGGCCTGCGCCAGGAATTCCGGATCCTTCATGGTCGCGTCGAACGCCTTGCGCAGGGCCTGCTTGCGGTCCTCCGGAACGTCCGGCGGCGCCAGGAACGGGCGGCCCATGATCTGTCGGCTGAACACCAGCTTGAGGATCTGCTTCTCGCGGTCGGTCTTGGCCTTCTCGAGCACCGCCGGCACGTCCGGCAGCTCCGGATTGCGGTCCAGCGACATCTGCAGCAGGAAGCGCAGCTTGTTCTGCGGGATCCAGTCCGGGCGTGTTGCATTGATGGCGCTCAGCGACCAGCCGCAGCGGCCCTCGACCTCGCCGCGTTCGATAGCGAGCGTGATCTCGGCGCCGCCCGGATAGCCTGACACGAGCTGCAGCTTGGCCCCGAACAGGTTTTTCAGCAGCGTCGCGAAGGTGTCGGGATCGGAGCCCGAGCCTTCGCCGCCGACCGAGACCTGCCGCGTCATGACGTCTTCCCAGGTCTTGACCGGCGAGGTCGACGACACGACGCACACGCTGATCTCGTTGGTGCCGCTGCCGAGCCAGGTGAACTTGCGCGCGTCGAAGTTGGCGTTGCCCTTGCCGATCAGGGGCTCCATGGCGAGCCCGCGGCCGATGGTGCCCATCACCGTGCCGTCTTTCGGCGCCACGCCGTAGAGGTAGTTGGCGGCCGTCAGGCTGCCCGCTCCGGGCATGTTGTTGACGACGAATTTCGGGTTGCCGGGGATGTGCTTGCTCATGTGCCGCGCCAGGGCACGGGCGTAGAGGTCGTAGCCGCCGCCGGCGGTGTAGCCGACCACCATCGTGATGGTCTTTCCGTTGTAGAAGTCGGCGACCGGATCGGCCCGCAGCTGCCCCGGCAGGACCAGGGCCAGCAGCAGGCTGCACACACTCCACGCGATCCCTCTGACCATCTCCAGCGCTCCCTAGACTGTTGTTTTGGCGAGCGCAGCCTACCCGACCTGGCGCCGCCGTCCAGCGGGGTTTTGGACAAACGCGTGTGATTCCGGGGCGGACCGAAGGTCCGAACCCGGAATGACACCGCAGAGCGTGTCAGGCTGCTTTGCCGTCGGCTTTCGCTGCGGAGATGAGGCGCCACAGGCTTTGCGGCGTCGCCGGCATCTCGACGTGACGGATGCCGAGCGGCGAGAGCGCGTCGGCAAGGGCGCTGGCGACGGCCGGCAGCGCCCCGACGCAGCCCGCCTCCCCTGCCCCCTTGACGCCGAGCGGATTGGTGGCGGTCGGCACCGGGTTGCTCTTGACCTCGATGGCGCTGAAATTGTCGGCGCGCGGCATTGCGTAATCGAGGAACGACGCCGTCAGGAGCTGGCCGGAATCGGCCTCGAAGCGGATGTCCTCCATCAGCATCTGACCGACGCCCTGCGCCACGCCGCCCTGGATCTGGCCCTTGAGGAGCAGCGGATTGAGCACGGTGCCGACGTCGTCGATGACGCTGTAGCGCACGATCTCGACGTGGCCGGTCTCTTCGTCGATCTCGAGCTCGCAGACGTGGCAGCCGTTCGGGAAATTCTCGACATTGGCGTTGTAGACCGCGGTCGCGACGAGGCCGGCTTCCATGTCGGACGGCAGCGTCGCCGGATTGGCGGCGGCCCTGGCGACCTCCTTCATGCTGAGCGTGCGGTTGCTGGTCGGCGTCGAGAACAGCCCGTCGGCGAAGGCGACGCTGCCGGCGTCGACGCCGAGCAGGTGCGCGGCGATGCGCTTGCCCTTGTCGATGATCTTCTCGCTGGCGAGATGCAGCGCCGAGCCGCCGATGGTGGCGGTGCGCGATCCGCCGGTGCCTTCGCCGAAGAATACCTTTTCGGTATCGCCCTGCACGTAAGACACGTCGTCGGGCTCGAGGCCGAGACGCTCGCAGACGAGCTGCTTGAACACGGTCTCGTGGCCCTGGCCCTGCGTCACGGCGCCCGACAGCACCGTCACCGTGCCGGCGCGGTCGAAGCGGATCTCGGCGCCCTCGAAACCGACCGCGGCGCGCTCGATGCTGTTGGACAGGCCGATGCCGCGCAGCTTGCCGCGCCGGCGCGCCTCCGCGCGCCGCGCCTCGAAACCGGCGTAATCCGACAGGGCGAGCGCCAGGTCCATGTTCTTTTCGAATTCGCCACAGTCGTAGGTGAAGACGAGGCCGGTCTTGAACGGCATCGCCTCGGGCGGGATCAGGTTGCGGCGGCGGATCTCGACGCGGTCGATGCCGAGCCGGTCGGCGGCGAGGTCGACGATGCGCTCGATGACGAAGGCCGCCTCGGGGCGGCCGTTGCCGCGATAGGGACGCATCGGATTGGTGTGCGAGAACACGGTCGTCACGTCGACGTGGATCGCCGGCGTGCGGTAGACGCCCGCCAGCGTGCCGAGATTGCCGACCGCCGAGCTCTGCCCGCCGGTCTGCAGATAGGCGCCGAGATTGACGATGTTCTTCACGCGCATCGCCAGAAAGAGGCCGTCCTTGTCGAGCGCGAGCTCGACCTCGGTGACGTTGTCGCGTCCCTGCGCGTCGGACAAGAAGGCTTCCGAGCGCGTGCTCGTCCATTTCACCGGACGTCCGGTCAGCTTCGAAGCGAGCAGCACGAGCGCCACCTCGTTGTAGACCGGCGACTTCATGCCGAAGCTGCCGCCGATGTCGCCGGCGACCACGCGCACCTTGTGCTCCGGCATCTTGAGGACATTGGCCGCGAGCTCGGTGCGGAAATTGTGCGCGCGCTGCAGCGTCGTGTAGATCGTGTAGCGGTCCTCGACCGCGTTGTAGTCGCCGACGCAGCCGCGCGGCTCCATGGTCGCGGCAGTGACGCGGTTGATGACGAAGGAATGGCGCACGACGTGGTCGGCCGCCGCGAAGGCCGCGTCCACCCGCGCCTTGTCACCGTCGAGATGCGTGAAGCAGATGTTGTTCGGGCAGTCGTCCCACACCAGCGGCGCGCCAGGCTTCAGCGCTTCGGCGGTCGCGGTCACGGCCGGCAGCGGCTCGTAATCGACCGCGATCAGCTCGGCCGCGTCGGCCGCCTGGTGATACGTGTCGGCGACGACGAAGGCGACGTAATCGCCGACCCAGCGCACGCGGTCCTTGACCAGGGCCGGAAAGCGCGGCCGGTACATCGGCGAGCCGTCGCGGCGCTTGAAGCCGCCCGGCACCGGCAAGTCGCCGAAACCGGATCGCTCCCAATCCTCGCCGGTGAGCACCGCGCGCACGCCGGGCGCTGCCCGCGCCGCGCGCGTGTCGATCGAGCGGATCGCCGCATGCGCATGGTGCGAGCGCAGCACGAAGCCGAACAGCATGGACGGCAGCACGATGTCGTCCACGTAGCGGCCGCCGCCCCTGACGAGACGCAGGTCCTCGAAACGGCCGATCGGATCGCCGATAGCAATTCTGGTCATGTGCTCTTTCAGGAGTTTTTTGGGAAAAAGGCCCCGGTGCTCGCGCCGAAAATCCCGGCTTGTTGCGTGATGGTATGAACCTTGTCGATCGCCGGTCTCACATGACCGTCCTGCGCCGTCAATCGGAGCGCGACGATCGGCGGGGTCTCTGCACCTTGCCAAGGCAAGCGGGTCGGCTAGAACACCCGCCAACAACGGGCCCGACGCGCCGGCGCCGCCGCTCGCTTCGCCATCGGGCGAGGCCGGCGGCCCCGGAGCCTGGAACGGGCTCGGCTTCGGCGAGGAACGCAGCGATGTTCGGCTTCATCTTCCAGCTTGTCGCAAGAGGCCAGGTCCTGGTCCTTGCCGGCGCTCTCCTGATCTTGGCGGCAGGCCCTTTGCGGGCGCAGGCGCCCGAAGCCTTTTTCGCCGGAAAGACCATCACCATTGTGGTTGGCTTCGAGGCCGGCGGCGGCTACGACGCCTACGCCCGTATGCTCGCCCGCCACATGGGCCGCCATGCCGGCGGCGCCAATATCGTCGTGCAGAACCGGCCGGGCGCCGGCTCCCTGGTCGCCGCCAACTATCTGTTCAGCGTTGCGCCGCGGGACGGCACGGTGTTCGGCATCATCTCGTCGGGCGTGCTGTTCGACCCGCTCTTCGGCAACAAGGCGGCGCAGTTCGAGGCGACCGAATTCTCCTGGCTCGGCAGCGTCAACCGCGAGGTTTCGACCTGCCAGATCTGGCACACCGCCCCCATCAAATCCTTCGAGGACGCGCGCACCACATCGATCGCCGTCGGCGGCACCGGCGCCGGCGCCGACAGCCACCTGTTTCCGCAGACCCTGAACGCGGTGCTCGACACAAAATTCAAGATCGTCTCGGGCTATCCGGGCGCGACCTCGGTCTTCCTCGCCATGGAACGCGGCGAGCTGCAGGGCATCTGCGGCATTTACTGGTCGACCCTGAAGGCGCAGCGGTCGGACTGGCTGCGCCAGGGCATCCTGCGCCCGCTCGTGCAGCTCGCGCTGGAAAAACACCCGGAATATCCCGACGTGCCGCTGATTCTCGATTTCGCCAGGAACCCGGAGGAGCGCGCGGCGCTGGAGCTGGTCTTCGCGCCGATGGCGCTGGCGCGCCCCTTCCTCGGTCCGCCCGGCATCCCGGCTGACCGGCTCGCCTTCCTGCGCCGCGCCTTCACGACGACCGTCGCCGATCCGGACTTCAAGGCCGAGGCCGACAAGCTCAAGCTCGAGGTCTCGCCGATGTTCGCCGACGAGGTTGTCGCGCTTCTGAAGCGCCTCTATCAGACGCCGACGAGCGTCGTCGACCGCGCCAAGGCGGGACGCAACTAAGAAACACCTCTCCCCGCTTGCGGGGAGAGGGCTGCGACCGCGGACTGGCGGTCGCAGCGAGCGCACGGATCCCGGGTGTTCCCGAGATCCGCTCTTAAGTGTGCAAGTCGGGAACACCCGACTTGCGGCGGCGAGGGTGAGGGGCCGGTGCAGAATGATGCCCGTCCTGGACCGCCCCCTCACCTTCGCTCCGCTGACGCTTCGCTCGCCTCGGACCCGACAAGGGGTCCGAGGCCCTCTCCCCGCAGGCGGGGAGAGGGGTTGTTTCTATTGATGAAGGGGTACGGGTCTGCATGAGCGGGTATCGGGTCACGGTCGACACCGGCGGCACGTTTTCGGATTTCGTCTATCTGAACGAGGCGGACGGCGCGGTGACGATCACCAAGGTGCCGTCGACCCCCGACGATCCGTCGCGGGCCATCCTTCAGGGCATCGAGGTCCTGCTGGCGCGGGGCGTGCAGCCGCGCGAGATCGGCTACTTCTGCCACGGCACCACGGTCGGCACGAACGCGCTGCTCGAAGGCAAAGGCGTCAGGACCGGCCTTCTCGTCACCGAAGGTTTCAAGGGCATCTACGAGGTCGGCGAGCAGGCGCGCCCGCACGGGGCGGCGATCTTCGACGTGATGCACAACAAGCCGCCGCTGCTCGTGCCGGGAGACGCCACCGGCGAGGTGCGCGAGCGCGTCGCCTTCGACGGCTCCGTGCTGCTCGAGCTCGACGAGGACGCGCTGCGCGCGGCCTTGCGCGGGCTCGCGGCCAGCAACGTCGAATCGATCGCCGTCTGCCTGCTGTTCTCGTTCCTGTTTCCGCGCCACGAGCAGCGCGTGCGCGAGATCATCGCCGAGGAGCTGCCGGATTGCGGCGTGTCGCTGTCGTGCGAGATCGTGCCGCAGATCCGCGAATATTACCGGCTCAGCACGACCGTCATCAACGCCTACCTGCAGCCGATCCTCGCGCACTATATCGAGCGGCTCGGGCGCCGGCTGTCCGACACCGGCATCGACACGCGCCAAACATACATCATGCAGTCGAACGGGGGCATGGCGACTTTCGACGCCACCGCCAAGAAGGCCGTCACGACGGTGCTGTCCGGCCCGGCCGGCGGCGTGACTGCGAGCGTCGCGACGGCGCGCGCCACCGGCTTCCGCAACCTGATCACCTTCGACATGGGCGGCACCTCCTGCGATGTCGCGCTGATCAGCCAGGGCGAGCCGATCGTCAGCAACCGCGGCAAGATCGAAGGCCGCGACATCGCCGTGCCGATGATGGATATCAACACGGTGAGCGCCGGCGGCGGCACCATCGCCGAGGTCGACCGCTTCGGCGTGCTGAAAGTCGGACCGGGGAGCGCCGGCGCGATGCCCGGGCCGGCCTGCTACGGCCGCGGCGGCACAAAGCCGACCATCACCGACTGCAACCTGCTGCTCGGCTATCTCGGCGAAGCCAACTTTTTGGGCGGCAAGATGCGGCTTGACGCCGCCAAGGCCGGCGCCGCGGTCGAGACGCATGTCGCGGCGCCGCTCGGCATCGGCGCGGTCGAAGCGGCCGAGGGCGTCGTGCGCATCATCAACGTCAAGATGGAAGAGGCCATCAAGGCGATCTCGACCATGCGCGGCTACGACCTGCGCGACTTCATGCTGCTGCCCTTCGGCGGCGCCGGTCCGATCCACGCCGGCCGCATCGCCCAGGAGCTCGGCATGGCGGGGCTCGTCGTGCCGCTCTATCCGGGCGTGTTCTCGGCCATCGGCCTGCTCATGTCGGACGTCAGGCACGACCACATCAAGTCGAAGATGACGCCGCTCACCAAAACGACGGTCGAGGACATCAACGAGATCTTCGGCCGCATGGAGGGCGACGCCCGCGCCGAGCTCGAGCAGGAAGGTTTTGTGCGCGCGGCGATCCGCATCGAACGCTCGCTCGACCTCCGCTACGCCGGCCAGGGCTACGAGCTGACCATCGCCTGCGGCGCCCTTTCGCATCCCGACGACCTGAAGACCTTGCGGACGATCTTCGACACGCAGCACAAGTCCATGTTCGGCCACATGGCCCCGGACGAGCCGGTCGAGATCGTCTCATACCGGATGCAGGCGATCGGCCTCGTGCCGCCGGTGCCGATGCAGACATTCGAGCCGGCAGGCGGCAAGCTCGAGGACGCCCTGCGCGAGCGGCGCAGCGTGCGCTTCGAGGGCAAGGACATCGTGACGCCGGTCTACCAGCGCGAGCGCCTCGACGTCGGGCACGTGCTGCGGGGCCCGGCCGTGATCGACCAGTTCGACTGCACGACCGTGATCTATCCGGGCCAGGAGGTCCGGGTCGACGCGTTCAAGAATCTTATTGTCACCGGGACGAAGCAAGAATGAACGCGCGCGACAGGATGCCGACCGTCAACGCCGTCGATCTGGAAGTGATCCGCGCGAGCCTCAGCGGCATCGTACAGGAGATGCAGAATTCGCTGTTCCGCACCGGCTTCTCGACCATCATCCGCGAGTCGCAGGATGCGTCCTGCGCCATCCTCGACACGCGCGCCGACGTGATCGCCCAGCACGTCGTGCTGCCGCTGCATATCGGCGCCTTTCCGGCCTGCTGCGCCGCCATCCTGAAGGCGTTCGGCGACGACATCGCCGAGGGCGACGGCTTTCTGATCAACCATCCGTATCAGGGCGGGAGCCCGCACGCGCCCGACATGGCCGTGGTGACGCCGGTCTTCGTCGACGGCGTGTTCTTCGGCTTCTGCGCCAGCATCGCCCACAAGAGCGATATCGGTGGACCGGTGCCCGGCAGCTGCTCGGGCCAGGCCAAGGAGATCTTCAACGAAGGCCTGCAGCTCCCGGCGGTGCGCTACCAGCGCGGCTTCAAGCCGTTCGGCGACATCGAGCGCATCATTGCCGCCAACAGCCGCACGCCCGAGCTGGTGCTCGGCGACATCCGCGGCCAGCTCGGCGCTGCGCGGCTCGGCGAGAAGCGCCTCGGCGAGCTCGTGCACAAATTCGGCGCGGAGAAATGCCGGGCCTCGTTCGCGCAGCTGCTCGCCCTGTCGGAAGACAAGCTGCGCGCCGCGATCGCGGAATGGAAGGACGGGCGCTTCGAGGCGGAGCGCTTCGTCGACGACGACGGCATCGATCTCAACAAGCCGGTGCGCCTGCACGTGATCGTCGAGAAGCGCGGCGATCACATGAGGTTCGACTTCACCGGATCGGCCGACCAGACCAAGGGCCCTGCCAACATCCGCCCTCCCCTCGTCCAGGCCGCCTGCGCCTACAGCCTGATCTCGGTGACCGACCCGCACACCTTCATCACCAGCGGCCTCCTCAAAGGTTTTGAGATCGCAACGCGGCCGGGCAGCGTGCTCGATCCTTACTTTCCGGCGCCGGTCAACACCTACAATCCGACCGTGCACGCGCTGATCGACGCGCTGTTCGACGCCCTCGGCCACCTCGTGCCGGAGCGCGCCCGCGCCGACGGCTCCGGCAGCCGCTCGATCATCATCGGCGGGCGCAGCACCTACACCGGCAGGGGCTACGTGCAGTATGAGATCATCGCCGGCGGCGCCGGAGCGCGGGCCGGCGCCGACGGCGCCTCCGGCACGACCGTCAACCAGAGCAACGCCAAGATCGCGCCGGTCGAGATCATCGAAAGCGAGTTCCCGACGCGCCTCGTCCGCTTCGAGCTGATCCGCGATTCCGGCGGCGCCGGCCGCTTCCGGGGCGGGCTCGGCATCCGCCGCGAATACCTGAACCTCGCGGACGCGCGCTTCTCGATCCGCTCCATGAAGCACGTGATCCAGCCGGAGGGCGTCGCTGGCGGCGATCCGGGGCGCACCGGCGACATCCACATCAATCCCGGCACGCCGGCGGAGAAGCGCCTGCCGTCGCGCTATGCCGATTATCCGCTCAAGGCCGGCGACATCTTCCGGCTCGACACGCCCGGCGGCGGCGGCTTCGGCGACGCGCTCGACCGCGAGCCCGAGCTCGTGCTCAAGGACGTGCGCGAAGGCTACGTGTCGGCGGAAGCGGCGCTGGCCGATTACGGCGTGGTGCTGCACCAGGACGGCTCGACATGGACGCTCGACGAGGACGCGACGCTGACGCAGCGGGCCGAGCTGCGCAGCGCCGCGGCGCCCGGCGAAACGATTGCAACCGAGACTGCTTGAAGGAGAGACGTTGTGGCTGAGGTGACGAACAAGGTGACGCGCACGGGGATGATCGGCCTCGGCGCCATGGGCAACCCGATGGCCCGGCACATGGCCACGAAAGGCTTTGCGGTGTCCGGCTACGACGTCGTCCCCGACCTCAACAAGAAGGCGGCCGGCGCCGGCATCAAGGTCGGGGCGAGCCCGGCCGAGGTTGGGCGCGCCGCCGAGGTGGTCGTGATCATGGTGGCGACCGACCAGCAGGTCGTCGACGTCGTGCTGAAGGAAGGGCTGCTCGACGCGTTGGCGCGCGGCTCGGTGATCTGCATCGCCAGCTCGGTGTCGCCGGACACATGCCGCGAGCTCGAGGCCAAGGCCGCCGCAAAAGGCGTCGGCGTGCTCGACACGCCGGTCGTGCTCGGCCAGAAGGCCTGCGACGAAGGCACCATGACCGTGTTCGTCGGCGGCGAGGACAAATGGTTCCGCGTCGCCGAGCCGGTGCTGAAGACGTTCGGCCGGCACGTGATCCATATCGGCCCGAGCGGGTCCGGCCAGATCGCCAAGACCGCCAACAACATGCTGCTCTGGGCATGCATGTCGGCCAATTACGAGGTGCTGAGCCTGGCGAAAATGCTCGGCGCCAACGTCCCGCAGCTGATCGAGGCGCTGCAGCATTCGAGCGGCGCCAACTGGTCCCTCGCCAAGTGGGGCGAAAGCACCGGCAAATGGGCCGAGAAGGACCTCGACGTGGCCATGGATCTCGCCCAGGAGGCCAAGGTGCCGGTGCCCTTAAGCGCCCTCGTCGACCAGCTCATGAAAGGCATGAACCAGGACAAGATGCGCGCGCTCCTGAAGTGACGCGCAATCAACTGCACCCATGCATGTCATTCCGGGGCTGCCGAAGGCAGAACCCGGAACCCATGATCGGCTAAAACAGGCGGCGCTTGTTCGTGGGTTCCGGGTTCCTCGCTGCGCTCGGCCCCGGAATGACAACGCGATGAGGATTTCCATGAGACTTCAGGGCAAGGTTGCGATCGTCACGGGCGCGGGCCGCAACATCGGCGAAGCGACGGCAAAGCTGCTCGCGGCCGAAGGCGCCAAGGTCGCGGTGGTCGACCTCGACCAGGGCCGCGCCGAAAAAGTGGCCCGCGACATCAAGGCGGCGGGCCACGAGGCGCGGCCGTTCGTCGCCAACGTGGCGAGCGAAGCCGACATCCAGAGTCTCGTGCGCGACGTCGTCGCCGCCTGGAGCCGCATCGACATTCTCGTCAACAACGTCGCCATCTCCGACAACAAGACGATTCTGGACATTACCAAGGAGGAATGGGACCGCGTCATCGCCGTGACGCTCACCGGCCCGTTCCTGATGGCCAAATACGTGGCGAGGCAGATGGTCGACCAGGGCACCCCCGGCGCGATCGTCAATGTCGGCTCGACCTCGGGCATCTACGGCCGCCCGCGCGCCGTCGCCTACACGGCCGCCAAGGGCGGGCTCCTCAACCTCAGCCGCTCGATGGCGCAGCAGCTGGCCAAGCACAACATCCGCGTCACCAGCGTCGTGCCGAACAAGATCGGCTCGCCCGTCGGCAAGGACGCGTTCGACCCGACCCGGCCGGTCAAGAACCTGCGCGGCCGCCCCGGGGTTCCGGACGACATGGCGCGCGCCATCCTGTTCCTCGTCTCGGACGAGGCCGACTTCATCGTCGGCACCGAGCTCTATGTCGACGGCGGCGTGACGAGCATGATGCCGGGAAGTGAGTGAGCTGCGGGCGCTCGTTTCGCGACCCGGTCTCTAAGCTGTCGTTCGCGCGGGAGCGCATCGTAGCGCTTATGCCATCTTTCCTGCCCAGGAGCGTCGAGCCGAGCGCGGAGCACACGGATGGCCGCAATTGACGTTACGCCGTTCGGAGACGGACAGTTCCTGATCCAGCTCTTCCCGGTGTCAAACATCCCCGACCAGATTGGTTTCGGGCGTTACTACGAAGCGACCTGCGAGGTCGCCCTGGAAGACGGCAACGCAACCCTCCATGAGTGCATTGTTCACAGGCCAACTAACCGCCGAAATGTTGTAGGCGTTCGGCTCACTGATTGGCTGGTCATTCTGATCAAAACCGACCTCACCCTGACACAGCTTTCCCACGCAGCCGTGAGCGTCGCGCAGTATGGCCGCGAGCTTAGTGAGCAGAAGGCCGCAACCCGGCGGAATCAGGTTTGAAGGTCTGGGCTCCAACGGCCCGACGGCCCCCTCACGCGCTTGTGAGCCGCCAAGCCTCGCATTGCCAGCGCACGCACAACATCAGCGCGCACACGGAGGCTGCCCAGGGGCAAGCTGACGATCAACGGCACGGGGCACGATCAACGCCGATCCCGACATGCCGCTCCTGTGGGCGCTCAGGGACGTCCTCGACCTCACCGGAACGAAATACGGCTGCGGCATCGCCTAGTGCGGCGCCTGCACGGTGCATATCGACGGTCAGGCGGTGCGCTCCTGCCAGCAAAGCGCGTGAGGTGAAGAGGAGAGCGGGATCGGCGCAAGGTAACGCGATCCCGCTCTTGTGACCTCGAACCCTGCGGGCCCTCCTCAAGCGCGTCTGGAGCGGCCTGAGCCGGGGGCGTATCCTCCACGCCGCTGCTTTTCCGGAGAAGGGCAGCGACGAGGGAGGACATCATGCAAACACGTCTTGCCATCACCGGCGTCGTGCTCGGTGCAGGCCTCTTCGCGCAACCCGCGGCCGCATGCCCCCAAGATGCGGTCGCGCGCGCCGTCGACAAATGGACGAGCGTCTTCGCGACGAACGATCCCGATGCCATGATGGCGCTGTATGCCAAGGACGCGGTCTTGTGGGGTACGCTGTCACCCACCGTGCGGTCGGATCAGGGCGCCCTCAAGGCCTATTTCGTCGGCGCCTTCCAGGCGCTGCCGAAGGCGACCGTCAAGTTCGGCGACCAGCTGGTCCGCGTCTACGGCGACACCGCGGTGAACACCGGCTACTACACCTTCTCCTACTCGAAGGACGGTGAAACCAAATCGATCCCGGCCCGCTACAGCTTCACCTACGTGAAGGACGGCGGCGACTGCCGGATCGTCGACCATCACTCGTCGGCGGTGCCTGCGCCGCCGAAGTGAGCTTTGGGGATCACGTCCCGCATCGAAGACGCTCGCTCCTGGTTGGTGGCGAGCGTCGGCGTCAGCGGCGCGCGCCAGGCGGCGCCGGCGCGCCCGGCGCAAGGTGCTTCTCCATGAAGACGCTCAGCGGATCGTCGCGATAGGCGCCGAACGCCCGCAGCTCCTTGAAGCCGAAGCGGCGGTAAAGCCGGATCGCTTCGGGCTGCCTGACGCCTGTTTCCAGCCGGATGAGCGTCACGTTCTCCTGTCTGGCCATGTCCTGGAGAGCGGACAGAATGGCGCTGCCGACGCCCTGTCCCCTTGCTGCCTCCTCCACATACATGCGCTTCAGCTCCGCGGATCGGTTGTCCCCAAGCACCAGGGCTCCGCACCCGACCGCCCGTTCGCCAAGCCGCGCCACGAGAAACCTGACCAGGGGCTGCATAAGCTCGCCGATATCCAGCGTGTGGATGCTCTCGGCCGGGTACAGCGTCGCCATATGCGCGTCGGACCTGCGCAGAAGATCGCGTACGTCCTGCCGGTGCGGCGGCTCGCAGGCGACCGTGACCGCGCCCTTCATGTTCATCTTGCCGCCTTCGCAGGCATGCCGATCCGGCGCAGATTTTCACCCGGCCGCGGGCTTCTTCATCGCCTGCTCGGCGCGGCGGGCCAGCTCGTCGGGTGGCAGGTCTTCCTTGTGAGTGGCGAAGTGCCAGACGTGGCCGAACGGGTCCTCGACCGTGCCCAGGCGGTCGCCGTAAAACTGGTCCTGCACGGGCCGCTTCAGCGTCGCGCCCGCGGCGACGGCCTGCTCCACCCGCGCGTCGGCATCCTCGACATAGACGTGCAGGTGGACCGCCGTGCCGCCGCGCGAGCGCGGGCCGCGGAAATCCATGGCCGGATGCTCGTCGGCCAGCATGATCCGGGAATCGCCGATCCTGATCTCGGCGTGGCCGACCTTGCCGTCCGGGGCGGCCATGCGCATGATCTCGCTCGCGCCGAAGGCCTTCTTGTAGAAATCGAGCGCCTCCGCGGCCCCCGCAACGCACAGATACGGCGTCACCGCGTGGTAGCCGTCCGGAATGGCTTTCACCTTTGTTGTCATAGGCTTGCTCCTCCCTGTCGCTCCCGGTCAGCCCGACATTCGCGCGCCAAGACCGTCGACGCAACCGGCACGGCGGGCAAGCGGAGGAGCGGATGCGCCGTGGGCCACCACGCATCGGCCCCAGCGCTGCCGCGACCGCTTCTTCTTTCCGTCGCAATTACTGCTAAGCTTGGAGAAAACCGGCCACGTCGGCGAGCCGACGGACATCGGCCAGGGCTGCCGCGCCACGCGCCGCGCGGAGGCCGTCGACAGGCGCGTGCGATGCGGGGCAGGACAATGGCAGGATCTTCCCTTTCGGCGCCCAAGTGCGTCATGGTTGTCGAGGACGAGAGCATGATCGGCCTCGCCGTCGCCGACCTCCTCGGCGACGAAGGCTTTCGCGTCGTCGGGCCGATCGCCACGCGCAGCGAGGCGCTGGCGATCCTTGAGAGCGACCGGCCCGACGCGGTGCTGCTCGACCTCACCCTGAAGGACGGCTCCGGCGCCGAATTCGTGCGCGAGCTGAAGGCCCGCCGCATTCCCTTCGTCGTGTTTTCCGGCCATCGCCAGGAGAGCTCGCCCGAGCTCGAGGGCGTCCCCTGGGTCGAGAAGCCCGGCCGCGCCAACGAGATCGTCACGGCGCTCACCGTGGCGATCGGCGGCGGCGTCGGCCGCACAGGCTCGGATACGTTGGCGCGGCCCCCCTGCCTCAGCCCGTGCTAGACTGACGAACTCACCAGGCATCGTCGGCGAAAGCAGCGGCCTGCATCCGGATCACGTCCTGGGAGACTTTCGCCAGCCATGCTCACGGAGGCGACAATGCCGTCCCTCGCCCGGTTCGCGTTCGGAGCGGCGCTCCTCGCAGGTGTCTCGGTTGCGCCGGCGGCTCTGGCGCAGTTCGCGTCGCCGCAGGCGCTGATCGACGACATCTACAGGACGCATTACCGCACGAAGAATTCGCCGGGCCTCGACCTCGGCAGGAAATCGGTTGTCGTCCGCTACTTCGAGCCGGCGCTTGCCGACGCCATCGACAAGGATGGGCGCGGCGGTCAGGAGCCGCAGCTCAATGGCGACCCGTTCACCAACTCGCAGGACCGCTATTTCTCCGGGCTGAAGATCGACATGGGCGCGGCCGGCGAACGGGCCGCGACGGCGACCGTGTCCTTCCTGCGCGAGGGCGACCGCAAGCGCACGGTGCTGCGCTTCGACCTGGCCAAGGACGCCAAGGGCTGGCGCATCCGCGACATCGTCGAAAGCGGCGGCGATGCACCGGTCGAACACGCCGGCTCGCTGCGGCGGCTCCTCAAGATACAGCGTTGAAAAGGCCGTCAACAGACCTTGCGGGGCGCCAGCCAGCGGACGTGTTGCCGGAACGCGTGAAGCCCGCCGCGCTCGTGGCGCCGCGGGCAGAAAAGTCATTCCGCCAGCTGGCGCATGACCTTGATGAGGTCCGACTT
This sequence comes from Beijerinckiaceae bacterium, assembly GCA_036556825.1. GTDB lineage: Bacteria > Pseudomonadota > Alphaproteobacteria > Rhizobiales > Beijerinckiaceae > JAJKJG01. The sequence continues at coordinate 19,421 of DATBIR010000292.1, read as the reverse complement.
GCCCTCGAAGCCGATGCCGGGAAGATCGGGCATGACGATGTGGCCGTTCTCAACGCGCACGCTGTCCGGGAAGCCGCCATAGGGCTGGAACAGGTCCGGATAGCTCTCGTTGCCGCCGAGCCCGAGGCCGGCTGCGATGTTGAGCGACATCTGGTGCCCACCATGCGGGATGCAGCGGCTCGGCGACCAGCCGAACTGGGCCAGCACATCGAGCGTGCGCAGATATTCGACGAGGCCGTACGACAGGGCGCAGTCGAACTGCAGCCAATCGCGGTCGGGGCGCATGCCGCCATAGCGCAGCAGGTTGCGCGCGTCCTGATGCGAGAACAGGTTCTCGCCCGTGGCCATCGGGCCCGGATAGAACGCGGACAGGGCCGCCTGCAAGGCGTAGTCGAGGGGGTCGCCGGCCTCCTCGTACCAGAACAGGGGGTAGTCGCGCAGCATCCTGGCGTAGGCGATGGCCGTCTCGAGGTCGAAGCGCCCGTTGGCGTCGACCGCGAGCTGCGCGTCGGCGCCGATCTCGGCGAGCACCGCCTCGATGCGGCGCCGGTCCTCGGCGATCGGCGCGCCGCCGATCTTCATCTTCACGACGTTGTAGCCGCGGTCGAGATAGCCGCGCATTTCGGCCCGCAGCGCCGTGTCGTCCTTGCCGGGATAGTAGTAGCCGCCGGCCGCATAGACGAAGACTTTCGGGTTGGCCTCGCGGCCCTTGCGTTCGGCCAGGAGGCGGAAGAGCGGCTTGCCGGCGATCTTTGCCACTGCGTCCCACACCGCCATGTCGAGCGTTCCGACCGCCACCGAGCGCTCGCCGTGGCCGCCGGGCTTCTCGTTGGTCATCATCGCCGCCCAAATCTTGTGCGGGTCGAGGTTGTCGGCGTTGTCGTCGCGGAGGCTCTCAGGAGGGGCTTCGAGGATGCGGTCGCGGAAGCGCTCGCGGATCAGGCCGCCCTGGCCGTATCGCCCGTTGGAATTGAAGCCGTAGCCGACGACACGGCGTCCGTCGCGCACCACGTCGGTGACGACGGCGACGAGGCTCGCGGTCATCTTCGAGAAATCGATATAGGCGTTGCGGATCGGCGAGGCGATCGGCTGCGTGATCTCGCGGACGTCGATGATGCGCATGGGCGTCTCCCAGGGCTAGAGGCTGGGGTTCGCATAGGCCTGGACGGTGCGGATTGGCCAATGCCATGTTCGGATCGCCTCATGCGCGGGCGGCATCACAATGGATCTGGACTGGCTCAGGGATTTCTTGGCGCTGGCGGACGAGAAGAATTTTTCGCGCGCAGCGGACGCGCGTCACGTCACCCAGCCCGCTTTCAGCCGGCGCATCCGCGCCCTGGAGGATTGGATCGGGACGCCGCTCTTCGAGCGAAGCGCGCAGGGAGCGACGCTGACGCCCGCGGGGTCCCATTTCCGGCCCCTCGCCGAAGAGCTGATGCGCACGCTCCGGCGGGCGCAGCGCGAAACGCGGGCGGTCGGGAGGCGCGAAACCGCGTCCCTGTCGATCGCGGCGACGCATGCGCTCTCCTTCACCTTCTTCCCTGGCTGGATCCGCAGGCACGTCCGGCTCGAAGCCCTCGGCGCGCTCAACCTGATCTCCGACAGCATGGAGGCGTGCGAGGAGATCATGCTCGCCGGCGAGGTCGATTTCCTGCTCTGCCATTACCATGCCGGCGCGCCCGCGCGGTTCGGACCCGAGCGCTTCGAGAGCCTTGCGGTCGGCTCCGACACCCTCGTCCCGGCCAGCGCGCCCGATGCGGAAGGCCGTCCCGTGTGGCCGCTCGCAGCCGATCCGGAGAGACGGGCGCGCCTGCTTGCCTACAGCCAGGCCTCGGGGCTTGGCCGCATCCTGGCGGCGCATCACGTCGCGGGGAGCGAGGCTCCAGGCCTCGAAACCGTGTTCACGTCGCATCACGCGGCGACGCTGATGAGCATGGCCCGGGAGGGCCACGGCGTGGCGTGGCTGCCGCGAACGATGATCGAAGACGATCTGGCAACCGCGCGCCTCGTTCGTGCGGGCCCGGAAGGCACCGATATAACGGTCGAGATCAGGCTGTTCCGGTCGATCGACACGCGAAGCTCCGCCGCGACCGACTTGTGGAATCTTCTGAGCGGGTCCGCCGGGCCGTGATGGCGTTCATGTGCGCTTTGGGCCAGGACGAAAGTTGCGTCCGCGGCCCGAAATGTCCGTCCTCGAATTTCTTGCGCGCGACCGGATTTCTCTTCGCAGCCGTAATAAAAGAAGCTAACTTGGCTGTGGGGAACGCAGTGAGAGCACATATAGGACAGTAATCGCGACAGGCTGGTAATACAGCCGTCCCCATCTAACGACGGACGCTAGGATATGCGACGTCTACGCCTTGACGCGACAGAAGGTGCGCCCGAGCGCGCCCACTCCTCACGAGGGATGGTTCCGTGGCCGCGGGCCGTCCACGGCTGACGCCGAGCTAGGAGGATGTCATGCCAACCAATGTCGTTCCCGGCACTGAACGGCAGATCAACCAGAACAGCGGCCTCGACGGGGCCACCGGCTCCCAGGCAGATCCCGATATCGCGGCGCTGATCGGCGGCGGCTACGCGGTCGCTTACGAGAACCCGGGCACCGATATCTTTTATCAGCGCCTTAATCCCGACGGCAGCCTCACCGGCGCGACCTTCGGGCTTGCGCTGCCAGGGATTCAGACCGCGTCCAGCGTGGCTGGCCGCGCGGACGGCGGTTTCGTCGGCGTCTATGCGAGCTTCTTCGACAACGGCACCACCAATACCCATGAACTACGCTTGGACGACTTCGCGGCAGGAAGCACCACGCCGGCCGGAGCAGGGCCCAAGATCATCGAGGCATCGTCTGCCGCGACGGGAGTTCCTCTGGCGATTTCGTTCGAAGATCCCGACGTCGCCCGCCTGGCGAGCGGGCAGCTCCTCGTCGTCTACGAGCGGCGGGATAGCGACGCCGACAACGGAGATATCAGGTTCAACACGTATGACCCGGCGACCGGCATCGCCGGTGCGCCGGCGCCGTTGACCGACACGGCAACGCTTTTCGAGAGCAGTGTGGCGGTCGCGGCCAATACCGCCACCGACACGGCGCTCGTCGTCTACCAAGCCGAGCAAGCCGACGGCAGCAGTGATATTCACGCACGACTGTTCAGCGGAACCACCCCGGGCGCGACAACCCTTACCGCTGCCGGGCTCGGCAGCGATCGGGGTTTCGACCAGCCGGACGTGGCTGCCTTGATTGACGGTCGCTACGTCATCGTGTGGGAGGAGGATGTCGGCCTCGATCGGGACGTGACGGGCGCGATCTACAATCCGGCCAGCAACGGTTTCACGCCTTTTGCGGTCGATGCCGGCAGCGGCCTTCAGGCACGACCCAGAGTGGCGGGACTGCCGGGCGGCGGCTTTGTGGTCACGTGGGATGATAGCTTCACGGGCGCGGGCGACACGGACCCGCGTTCAATCCGTGGGCAGCGTTTCGACTCCGCGGGAGCGGCCGTTGGCGACGTCTTCCTCGTCAATACGACCACGTCCGAGTCCCAGTTGGAACCGACCATCGCCGCCCACCCAGACGGGCGTTTCGCGATCATGTGGCGGGACTTCAGCCAACAACTCACCACTGCCCCGGACATCGGAGGCCGCAACTTCGCCCTGCCCGATACCGCAGGCCTCCTCGGCGCGCCGATCACCGGCACCGCCGGCGATGATATCCTCTTCGGCACCTCGCTCAGCGAGGTCATCAGCGGCCTCAACGGCGACGATTTCATCCGCGCGGGTCGCGGCAACGATACGGTCTTCGGAGGCGCCGGGCTCAACCTGATCCGCGGCGAGGGCGGCAATGACTCTCTCTTCGGCAATTCCGGCGACGATCTTCTGTTCGGCCAGGACGGCACCGACACCCTGCGCGGCAGCAGCGGCAATGATCGCCTCGACGGCGGGACCAGCAACGACCGCTTGTTCGGCGAGAGCGGCGGCGATCTTCTCCTCGGCCGCGCCGGCAATGACACGCTCGACGGCTCGTCCGGCAACGACGTGCTGCTCGGCGAGGACGGCAACGACACCTTGCTCGGCGGCACCGGCAGCGACCGCCTCGATGGTGGCAACGGCAACGACCTCCTTGTGGGCGGACGCGACGCTGACCTCCTCATCGGCCGCGCCGGGCGGGACATCTTCGACTTCAACTCCATCGCTGAGTCGCGGCGCGGACCGGGGCACGACACGGTCATCTTCCGTCGTGTTGATGGCGACCGCATCGATTTGAGGAGCATCGATGCCGACAGCGACACGCGCGGCAATCAGCGCTTTACGTTCATCGGCTCGGCCGCTTTCTCCGACAGCGACGGCGAGCTACGTTTCTCGCGCGGCCTCCTGCAAGGCGACGTCAATGGCGACGGGCGGGCAGACATCGAGATCAGGGTGTCCGGTGCGCTGCTCGCCGGCGACATTCTCCTTTGACACGGCGATCTCGCCATCGGGCGCTAACCGCGGCCGATCTCGGACGACACGGTGCAGTACAGCGCGCCCTTTGTGGAATTTCCTGACCGGGACGGCCGCCGTGATGGCGTTGACGCGCGCTTCGGGCAAGATGCGGACGGCGGAGCCGCGCATTGCGACGATTTCTGTCTTGCTCATGCCTCGGCAATGAGGGCCCCTCGTCCTGCAGGCGCATGCGTGCGCTTTCCGCAAAGCTGAATAGAGGGAGCCTTGTCGGATGTACCGAACGATGACGCCGCGTGAGGCCAAGCGGATGGTGCATGGGGGCGCCGAAGTGGCGTTCCTTGATGTGCGCGAGCATGGCCAGTTTGGCGAAGGCCATCCACTTTTCTGTGTATCCTGCCCCTACAGCCGGCTCGAGACTCGCGTGCAAGGGCTCGTGCCGAGCACAAGGGTTCCAGTCCTCCTGCTCGATGACGGGGACGGCATCGCTGAACGCGCGGCGAGGCGCCTTCAGGCTCTTGGCTATGCGGACCTTCGGATCGTGGCAGGGGGCGCCCCCGCCTGGGAGGCAGCCGGGTTCGCTCTCTACAAGGGCGTGAACGTGCCGTCGAAGCTGCTCGGCGAATTGGCGGAGCATGTGTGGCAGCCGCTTACCGTGACCGCAACCGAGCTCGCCGCGTGGCAGTCGGAGGGCCGAGCCTTCAGGCTGTTCGATACGCGGCCGGCGGCGGAATACCGCAAGATGTCGATCCCCGGCGCGCGCTGGCTGCCCAATGGAGAGTTGGCCCATCGCCTCGACGCGGTTGCCCCGGGCGAGGAGACCCTCGTCCTGAACTGCGCAGGGCGCACGCGGGGGCTGATCGGCGCGGTCGGGCTTCACGTCGCGGGCGTGTCCCACCCGGTCTACGCGCTCGAGAACGGAACCCAGGGATGGGCCCTCGCCGGGCTGACTCTCGATCACGGCCGCATTCCCGAACCGTTGCCCGTCCTCGACGCGCCCGCGGTTGATGCCAGCCGCCGGCGCGCACGACGTCTCGCTGAAATGCACGATATTCCGTGGATCGATGCCGAGGCCCTGGCAGGCTTCGCAGCCGACGCAGGCAGGACGCTCTACCTCCTCGATGTGCGCACCGACGAGGAATTCGACGCCGGGCACTGGCCCGGCGCCGTGCACGCACCTGGCGTGCAGCTCGTGCAGGCGACGGACCAGTGGGTCGCGATCCGGCACGCACGGCTCGCCCTGTTCGATGACACCGGCCTTCGCGGAACCCTGGCCGCCTTCTGGCTGCGGCAGCTCGGCTACGAGCCGTACGTGGTGCCATACGAGGCGGCGTCTCGCGCGCCGTTCCCGGGCATTGCCGTCACTGCACCGCGCGGACCGGATGCGCATATCGGCGAGATTGGCGTGCTGGCGGCGTACGCGGCCATGCAAGCGGGCAAGGCTCTTCTTCTGGATCTGAGATCGTCACAGGAGCACCGTCGGGAGAGACCCGTTGGCGCGCGCTGGGCAATCCGGCCCCGGCTCGAGGCGGCCCTCGATGGCTGGAACGGTCCCACGTACCTCGTCGCGGAGGACGCGGTCACGGCAGCCATCGCGGCTATCGATCTGCGCGAGCTCGGGGTTGCTGACGTGCGCCTCGTAGCCGGCGGATTGGATGCCTGGCGCCGATCAGGCCTGCCGGTGGGCAGCGGCGCCAAACCTGCCGACGGGGACGCCATCGATTACCTATGGTTCGTTCACGATCGGCACGACGGCAACCTCGACGCAGCTCGCCGCTATCTCGCGTGGGAGCAGGGCCTCATCGCGCAACTGGATGCGGAGGAGAAGGCCGAGTTTGATCTCGTGACGCCCGCGTAAGCGCGGAAGCGGCCGGCCGGTCATGTCCCCGTCGCGAGCCGCGCGTAGCGGAACAGCGACAGGTCGAGCCGGCTCGCGCCGGTGACGACGAGATCGGCCAGGATCTCGCCGATGACGCTGGCGAACTTGAAGCCGTGCCCCGAGCACGGCGAGGCCACCACGATCTCGGGGTGGCCCGGCGCCCTGTCGATCACGAAATGCTCATCGGGCGTGTTGGTGAACAGGCACACGGCGAGCCGCAGCGTCGGCCCGTCAGCGTCGGGGAAAAAGGCGCGCAGGGCGCGGCGCAGGACTTCCTCGTCGGCAGGCGTCACCTCGCGCGAGAGGCGGTCGGCGTGTCCCTGCTCGTGCAGGTGGTTGTAGAGCCCGATCTTGAAGCCCGGGATGCCCCACGACGGGAACTGATAGAAGTGGCCGATGTCGCTGAGCAGGTTCGAGACCGGGAACACGGCCGGCGCGAACAGCTCCGGCTGTGTCGGCTGGAACCAGCCGAGCACCTGCCGTTCCGGCACGGCCGTGCCGGCGAGGTCGGGGAGCAGGTCGGACACCCAGGCGCCCGCCGACACGATGACGTGGCCGGCCTCGTAGCGCGCCCGGTCGGTGACCACGACGACGCGGCCGCCTTTCGGCTCGACCGCCACCACCTTTTCGCGCGCGTGGATCTCGGCGCCCGCGGCGACGGCCAGAGTCGCATGCGCCAGGATCGCCCGCTCGGAGGCGACGAAGCCGCCGTCGGGCTGATAGACCGCGACGTAATCCGCCGGCAGGCGGTAGCCGGGAAAGCGCCGCGTCAGCTCGGTGCTCGTGAGCAGCTCGTGCGGCAGCGCGTGCTCGCGGCAGGCTTGCAGCGAGCCTTTGACGACGCGGCCGTCGGGATGTCCCGCGTCGAGGCCGCCGGTCACGAACAGCAGCTGCTCGCCGGCGAGCCTTTCCGTCTCGCGCCAGAGCTCGTAGGCGCGGCGCAGCAGCGGCACGTAGTTGGGATGCTCGAAATAGGCGAGCCGGATGATGCGGTTGAGGCCGTGCGAGGAGCCCATCGCATGGCCGAGATCGAAGCGCTCGAGGCCGAGCACGCGCTGCCCGCGCTTGGCCAGCTGCCAGAGCGCCGCCGAGCCCATGGCGCCGACGCCGATGACGATCGTATCGAAATGCTGCATGCCTCATCGTAAGCGGAGCCGGCCGACCGCGCCAAGCCGCGCGTGACAAGAAATCGCGCTGGCAGCCGCGCCTCATGCGGCGCCGAGCAGCACCACGCCGGCCGTCAGCACGAGGCAGCCGACGAGCCGCCAGGCGCCGACCGGCTCGCGCAGGATGAGCATGCCGAACAGCGCGCCGACCATCATCGACATCTCACGCGCCGGCGCCACCAGGCTGAGCGGCGCGCCGAGGTCGAGGGCGGTCAGCACAAGGATGTAGGAGAGCGGCGCGAGAAGTCCGACGCTCAGCGCCAGAAGCCATTTTCCCTGCATCAGCATCCTGGCGCGCGCCGGGTTGTACAGAACGAGGGGCACCAGCACGAACAATCGCAACAGGCTGGCGCACCAGTCGAGCACCACCGGCTGGATGCCAAGGGTCTTGACGCCGTAGGCGTCGACCACGCTGTAGCCGGCGATGAGCGATCCGGTCGCCGCTCCCCAGCCGACGCCGGCCTGCCCGCCGGGCCGCCGGAATCCGGCGATGTTGCCTTGCGTCGCGATGAGCCCGATCCCGGCGACTACGGCGACCAGGCCAAATACGCGCAGCGGCGTCGCTGGCTCGCCGAGCAGCACGAAGGCGCCGATGGACGACAGCATCGGTCCGGTTCCGCGCGCCACCGGATAGACGACCGACAGCTCGGCGACCTGATAGCCGCGCTGCAGGCAGAGGCTGTAGGCAAGGTGGATGATGCCGCTGACGACGATGCAGGCGAGGACCGGCATGCTCCAGGTCAGCGTGCCGGTGGCGACGATCCAGGCGACCCACGGCAGATAGGCAACGCAGGACACCACGTTGCTGGCGAGGACGAAGGTCGGGCCGGCCGCGGCGGCGCGCTTGGCGAGCAAGTTCCAGGTGGCATGGACGACGGCGGCAACGACGACGAGGGCAAGAGGAGCAAGCGACATGAGACCTCCGGGCGGTCAGGCGCACGAGTGTCTCGACGTCTCCTCCTCTGGGCTTTTGTCCCTCGGGTGCAGCCGCGGCATCGCCGCGGTTTCCGCAACGCTCGGACCAGCAGCAGCCTTCGCGGACCGCCCGGAACCCTAGTTGCCACTCAGTCGATGCCGCATGTTTAGAGCATTTTCCGGCGAAGTGGACCCCGGTTCGCCGAAGAAAATGCGTCTAAAGAGAAGCTAGCTAGCCCATGCCCCCGGAGCGCTGTCAACGCGCTTCATGTCCCCTGGTGCAACTCGCCGCCGCGCAGCAGCCGCTGCGCGATGTCGGCGGTCTGGAACACCGCGCGCTCGGTCGGCGAATGCGCCGCGAGGTAGCGCGCCACGGCGATCAGGATGTGCCGGCCTTGAGCGGTGCCGCCCCATTCGCCGAACTGGCGCACGCCCGCTTCCAGCATCTGGTAGGCGTGGAAGCCGGCATCCTCGCGCAGCAGTGCCTGAGCGAGCGTGGCGATGAGCGCGTCGGGCGGGTGGCCGAGCGTGAGATGGCGCGCGACCAGGCGGGCTGCGGTGTCGACCTGCCGCTGCCGGTCGAATGCTTCCAGCAAGGCCACCCGGATGTCTGCAACGTTCTCAGGAAGATCGTCGAGAGGGTCGCCGTCCTCGCCGGGCAGCCGCGCCGGCGGCACGTTGAGGTAGCGGGCGAGGTAGACCGCCATGGCCCCATGCAGCACGCCGCGAACTGCTCCGGCCGCATCGCCCTCCCCTGCCCCGTCGCCGATCCGCTTCAGCGCCTGGTGAACGGCGTTGGCATAGGTGAAGACATGCAGCGCCGTCTCCCAGTCGGAATGCTCGTTGGCGGTGCCGAACTGCGCGACGCGCAGCGCCGCGGCGTAGGCGAGCGAGCGTCCGAGATCGGCCGGTGACGCCCCGGCATGCACCGCCGCCGCGAGCGCCTCGACAATCGCGCGCGCGTCGTCGCCGAGGAGCGCGGCGGACAGGGCCGCATGCTCAGACCAGTCACCGGAGCGGCGGGCAGTCGTGAACGGACCGCGCAGCTCCGCCGCGGCGTCGTCGCACAAGGCGACGAGGTCGACGGGATGGCGCCATGCGGTTGACTCCTCCGATCCACGTGCGGCCACCATCTGGGCGACGACGCTCGGCAGCACGGCAGCGGCGTGTTCCCAGCCGATCAGGTCCAGGCATTCGCAGGCCTTGTTGATGAAGTCGACCGAATGCCCGCCGTCGGCGAAGGCGCGGTCCGTCGCGGCGGCGAGAAGCAGGCCGGCGAGCGCGGCGGGCGGGGCGCCGTTCGCGATCGCGGTGAGCAGGGTGCGCTCGGCGGCTTCGCGATGGCGCACGGCGGTCCAGTGCCGCAGCCAGCGCTGCAGGGTGGCGAGGTCGGGCCGACTCGCGAGCGGCGCGCGCTCCCGGTGCGGCGCGGCGCCGTCGCAGTCCGCGGCGACGCGGCGGGCGCCGTGGAACAGGGCGAGGTAAGTCTCCTCGTCCGGCAGCACCGGAAGCAGGTTGCCGAGGGCCGTGAGGATCGTCGCACCGATCCCCCAGCCGTCGCGGTTGCGCACGGCGAAAAGTGCCGCCTGCCCGAGAATCTCGCGCGGCGGCACGCGCGCGATGAGCTGGCCGCGCACGGCCTTGGCGACGACGAGCCCGAGATTATGGGCGAGGCCGTCGTCGAGCCGGCGGCGCCAATGCGCCGCAGGATCGGCGTGGCCGAAGGACGGGCGGACCCATACCTCGCCGCCGCGCAGCTCGACCGGGCAGGTCGGAACGTCGTCCGCCCACAGATCGAAGGTGCAGCCGCTCGCCAGATCGAAGCGCGCGTGATGCCAGTGGCAGGTCAGGATGCCGTCGGCGACGCTGCCGCGGTCGAGTGGGAAGCCCATATGCGGGCAGCGGTTGTCGAGCGCGAAGACGCGCCCGCCCTCGTGCACCACCAGGATCGGCGGATGGCGGCCATGCACGACGAGCCGGCCCCTGGCCTTCAGCTCGGCGAAGCTGCCGGCGCACACGAATTCCGATGTGGGCATGTCCATCGGCGTCGTCCTCGTTGCCCAGCCTCTGCGGGCGAGTATAGCGCGTCGCCGAATCCGTGCGGCATCACGAGCGAGCGAGGGATGTGGCCCGGCGGCCGCGGTGGCGTGCGGTGTCGTCTCCATCATGATAAGTGGCGCCGATCGGATGCAATGGTCCATGACGGCCTGTCTCCGACATGGGTCTATCCTCAGTGTCCGAGCCGCGCACCGACCGACTGTCAGCCTATCTGCAACGCGCCGCCCTCGCCTATCTGGAGCGGCATGCCTCGTCGTCCGAGAATCTGCGCCGGGTGCTGCGGCGCAAGCTGGCGCGGCGCCTGCGCCTTCGCGGCGCCGGCGAAGACCTTGGCGATGCGACCGTGTCGCGGCTGGTCGACGAGGTCGTCGCGACATGCGTCCGCGCAAGGCTGGTGGACGACGCGCTCTATGCCGCCGGCAAGGTCGGATCGCTGCGGCGCAAGGGCGGCTCGGCGCGCGCCATCGAGGCGCGCCTCGCCGCCAAAGGCGTCGGCCGGACCACCATCGCCAGCGCGCTCGCGGAGGACGGCGATCCCGCCGAAGCCGAATGGCTTGCGGCGCACGCGCGCGCCCGTCGGCGGCGGCTCGGGCCCTATCGCGCAGCCAATCGCGCGGCTTTCCGCGACAAGGACATGGGCGCGCTGATGCGCGCCGGCTTCGCCTTCGACATCGCCAGACGGGTGATCGACGGCGACGCGCTCGCCTGAACGTCGTCCGACAATCTGCCTCGTCATCGCCGTCAGCCGCTTCGACGGCGAAGGCCCCTCCGCAACGACAACCCGCGCAACGCCCTCCGCCCGACCTGCCTTAGGCTGCCATCAGTCGGGCACGCCCGCCTTCGCCAGCCCCTCGATGAACACGTCACGATGCGCGAAATGCGCAAGGTTGTCGCGCAGCACGCCGAGGCAGATCGGCGGCCCGATTCGATTGCGGGCGGCGATGTATTCCTGGGCTTCCTCGATCAGGCCGAGATGGCCGCAGCAGCTGATCAAGCTGTTGTAATGGCCGGGATGCTCCGCGTCCGCGATCGATGCGCGAAGATATGGCAGCGCGTCCTCGAATTGCCGGGTGGCGACGAGAGCCAGCCCGTGGATGGTCGTGTAGATGCCGGAAAAGCTGTCCACCGGGCTCATGCGCAGGGCCCAGCTCGTCTCGGCCAGCGCCTCGTCGAAATAGCCGGCGCGCAGCAGCGCCCATCCGAACACCATATGACCGAGGGCGAAGCTCGGATTGAGGTTCAGGGCGGCCTGCAGCTCGCCGAGGGCCCGCTCATGCTGCCCCGCCGTGCTGAGGCACAGGGCGAAGACCATGCGCGCCCAGGGATCGCCCGGATCGTGCAGCCGGGCATCATGCGCGTGCGCCGTCGCCTGCTGGACGGCCTCCCGCCTGTCCGGCAGCCAGGAGCAGTAGGTCGCCCAGTAGACGGCCCAACCGAGGAGGGCGTGGGCGCGAGCATAGGTCGGCTCGATGGCGATGGCCCGCCGCAGCAGAATCTGCGCTTCCGCATTCTGCGCGCGATCGAGCTTGTTGAGCATGATCAGGGCACGCACCACGAGGCCCCACGTATCGACGCTGTCGGGCTGCCGGGTGGCGGCCCGATAACCTTCCTCTGCGTAGAGATGAGGCTCGACGGCCGCGACCACCCGTTCGGTGATGTCGTCCTGAACGGCGAAGATATTCTCCAGCTCGCGGTCGTAGCGCGCCGCCCAGATATGCTTGCCCGTCTCGGCGTCGATCAGCTGCGTGGTGACGCGGATGCGTGCGGCCGCCACCTTGACGCTGCCCTCCAGAACGTAGCGCACGCCGAGTTCGCGGGCGACCTGCCTGACATCGACGGCCTTGCCCTTGAAGGTGAAGCTCGAGTTGCGGGCGATCACGAACAGCCAGCGCAGACGCGCGAGCGCCGTGGTGATCTCCTCCGTGATGCCATCCGACACGTAATCGTAGCGAAGATCGCCGCTCATATTGTCGAACGGCAGCACGGCGATCGACGGCTTGTCGAGCGCCCCGAGGTCCGTCGCCGCCAGACTGGGGACGGCGTCCACGGGCTCCGCCCGAGGATCGGCGTCCGGATCCCGGCCCGGCGCCGCGAGGGCCGATCGCAGTTCGAGCCTGGTGTGGTTTTCGACAATCGCCAGCGTCTTGTCGGAAAACAGGCCGATGAGCAACTTGTCGATCGTCGACTTGCCGAGCTTCGTCTTGAAGGCGAATTGCTCGCGCGACATCCTTTCGCGCGCGAGATAATCCTTGATCGCCGTTGCGATCAGCTTTCGCTCGTCCATCCTCGTCCTTTCCCGGCGGGCGAAGGACCCTGCCCCTGTATCCCGTCGCAAGCTTCGGCTTTCGTCGAGCGCCCCTCAAGCATTTGTATATCCGCAGGCGTGATTTCCGGAAGCCGGATGGCGGGCGGCGCGCGCGGCACGCCGGCCGGCGATCGGGCCCTGCCGTACGGCCGGGCGGGTCCTCGCCTCGGCTTCGATGTGGCGAGACCGGTGGTCGTCGGCGGCGCGCGCCCGAGCGGGATCGGATCGCCGCCATCGCTTGTGTCGGCGTGTTCGGCATCGCCGATGGCTGGTCAGGCGCTCCGCTCTTCAAGGAAGCTCAGAAGGCGGGCACTCGTGCGCTCCTCCGTCTGTTCATCGACGGGAACGTCCCAATAGGTTGCGCGCGGCAGGCACTCTTCGAGATACTTCGCGGCCGATGTCGCGTGCGACGCATCGTTGCCGGGAACGATCAAGGCGGGAATGTCGATTCGAAGCAGATCCTCGGGCTCCGCACCCGGAGCCGTGTCGCGGTTGATCAGGGTTCGCCCGATGCCCGCGACGAGCAGCTTGTAGCGTTCGACATCGTAGCCCAGGAAAGAAGCTGCGAAAGCGGCGTCGCTGCGGATGACCCCTCCCCACGGGCCGATGCGAGGATCCTGGCCGAAGGACTTGTCATCTCGCCGCGCCAGCGCCACCACTCCCTCAAGGCCATTCTCGTGTACGTGCTGGAGATGCCTGGCGAAGCGCTCGTGCGCGGCGATGCGGTATCTGGCGCCGCCGACCGGCCAGACCAGAACCATGCTGAGCGTGAGTTCGGGATGAGCCACCGCGAAGGCGGCGGCGGGACACACACCCATGCACCCGCCCATCACGTGCGCCCGCTCGATGCCAAGATGCCGAAGCAGGCCTCGACCCTGCGCAACGAAATGGCTCCACGTCACGCGCTCCAGCCGTCCCCCCGATTGGCCGCACTCGCGCCTGTCGAACACGATACACGCGTAGGATTGCGACAAGTGATGGAGCGGCCGGGTGCGTCCATAGATGCCGAGCGAATTCCATTTTTCGATGGTCGCGTCGAAGCCGCCCGGAGAGAACATGAGGATCGCCGGCCCGGAGCCGATGACCTCGTAGCGCGTGCTGATCCCGTCGATGTTTGCAAAAGCCATGTCGCTGCCCTGGTGCGCGCGGCGAAGCCCGCGCGCATCCATGCAGCGCGCCAGACCGCCAAAGATTGATGCGATGAGAAAGGATCCCGGAGCCTTCGTCGGCCCCGGGTCACGCGCCCTTTTGCAGGCGACCCGCACGCAGGAGAGATCGGCTTGTTCTTGTCACGGCGTACATCGCGGCTTGACCTATCCCTTGCTGCTCAGCAAATCAACGACCGTGGCTGCAAAGATCTCCAGGGAAGGCCGAAGGTCGCATCGCCGGCGGCGCGCCTTGCTTTCGCGACGAAGAGAGCTATGTTGAAGATGTCATGATGATGCCCGTCACAGACATCCTTTTTCTTCGCGCGGGTCGCCTCCAAGCAGGCACGTAAGCCCGGTGCCGGCTCGCCATTCGGCTGAGCCGCCCGGGACCATGGCAACCGTCCAAGTCTAGCGCGCCCGAGCGACCTGCACCGGCTGTCCACCGCGACCGCCGCCGCAAGCTCGCGGCATGTCCGGTCGTAGGAGGACTTCATGAATTCACGTTCGATCCTGCCGCGCGTCGTCATCGGCAGCAACGACTACAACCGCCTGATGCTCACGGCCATGATTGCGCGCGGCCTCGGCCGCCCGCATGCGGAGTTCCTGCTGTCGGAATTGCGCCGCGCAACGCTCTGCCATCAGGACGACGTGCCGGGCGAAGTCGTGTCGCTCGACAGTCGCGTCACCTACCGGGTCGATGACGCACCGCGCCCGCGGACGCGCCTGCTCGTCCATCCGGACGACCTCGTCTGGCCGGGCGCGGAGATCGGCGCCACCACGCCGCTCGGCATCGCGCTCCTCGGCACAAGGGCCGGCGACCGGATGCGCTACCGCGGGCGAGACCGCGCGCACGAGGTTTCGGTCGAGGCGGTCGGCCTCGGGCTGCACGAGGCCGCCCTGCAAGCAGCCGCGCCGATGTGGCAGCCCCCGCGCTGCAAACGACCAGCATATGAACTGCACTAAGGCATGATCCGGCGGAGCAGGCACCACCTCGCCGAAAAACATCATGCGGCACAGCACGAAGAAAGCGGGACCGGTTGGATCTGACGCGATCCGGCTCCAGAGCATGATCCGGCAAGAGCTTGCCCCGGACTTGATCCGGGGTGGGCACCGCTTTGCCGAAAAAGATCATGCGACACAAAGAGAAGGAGAGCAGGATCGATTCAATCTGAAGCGATCCGGCTCTAGCGCCGCCGCAGCAGCGCTCCCCCCACCGTTTTCAAGGAGACGAATGATGAGATTGCATCCTACCCGACGACACTGGAGCGGACATCCGCAGGATCTCGGCGAGCGCGCCTCGCGCCTCATCGGATGGGTCCTGCTGACCTTCGTTGCCGTCGCAACGCTCATAACGGTCTTCGCGAGCTGACGGACGCGCGCATGCGGCACGATAGCTTCGCACGCTGGAACTTCCTCGCGTGGGGCCACAAGGATTTCGAGCGCTTCTGGCAGATCGTCGGTCTTGCCACGGCGCTCGCCATCATCGCGATCGAGAGCACCACGCGCCTCTGACCGAAATCTCGCGACAACTCTCGTCATCTTGGCGGGCATCGTCCGCGGCGCGCAAATCCCCGCTCCTGCGGGATAAGGCGCGATGTGACTCGGCTGCATCACCCGAGGCAATCTCCCCGCGCCGCGGAGCCGCCTCACAGTTTGGCCACAAAGCAACGGATAGTCGGCGCTTATCGACGAACGGGAGAGAGCCGGCGCTGCCGGCCGCCGAAGGAGCAACCGCCCCGGAAACTCTCAGGCACCCGGACCGTTCGCTCGATCAACACTCTGGAAAGCGGAGCGGTCGCTCCCGCCGACGGTGTAAGTCGCAGCCTGCAGCAAGGCTCCGATGAAACTCTCAGGCCAATGACAGAGGGGGCTCGCATGCATCGCTGCATGCGGAGCAATCCTGGAGGCCTGCACCATGCCGTTCCCCTCTCTCCCTTAGGCGTGCCCTGATACCGGGTAACCGCCCGGCGCACGCATTCCGCCACGTACGCTGTCCCCCGGATTCACGCCGTGAGCCCGGACCCCGAAGCGCGCCCGCGATCACGACGCGCGCATCGGGATGCAGCGCAACCCCCGAACCTTTGCCTTTGAGGTAGTCCCATGCCGGTGACCCGCCGCAGCATTCTCTGTGCCGCCGCCGCCCTTGCCCCGTGCCGAGCGCACGCGTTCTTCTGGAATCTCGACCCCGAGCCGCCGAAGGTGCCGGAACCGCCAGACCCGGCCGTCGATCCCGGGGCCTGGTATGTCGGCGAGATCGCCGACGAGCCCTTCAACATTCCGAAGGTCGACCTCAACCTCGTGCCGCCCGAGTTCCACAGGCAGCTCGTCGGCTACGAGGGATCAGAGCGAGCGGGGACCATGGTGATCGATACGGCCGAACGCTTCCTCTATCTCGTCCGCGAGGACCGTACGGCGATCCGCTACGGCATCGGCGTGGGCCGCGCCGGCTTCACGTGGGCCGGCACGGCCATGGTCAGACGCAAGGCGAAGTGGCCGGGCTGGCGGCCGACCGAGGCCATGCTGGGGCGCCGCCCGGATCTTCCGCGCTACGTCGCACCAGGGCTCGACAATCCGCTCGGTTGCCGCGCCCTCTACCTCTTCCAGGGCGACCGCGACACCCTCTACCGCATTCACGGCACGAACGAGCCCTGGACCATCGGCGGTACCGACTCGTCGGGCTGCATCCGACTCCTGAACGAGGACATTCTCGATCTCTACGGACGCGTGCCGATCGGCTCGATGGTTGTCGTGCACGATGACGGCCGACACGGCGTCGCTCCGCAAGGCTGAGCGGATCAGACGAGCCTCAGCCCGCATCCAGAGCCAAGCAGGAACATGACCTCATGACACGTCAATTCACGATCATCGCCTCCTTCTCGACAGCGCTCCTGCTGTCGGCCTGCGCGAACACCGCACCCGTCGACGGAGGGGCCGTGCGCCCCGGCAGCATCCAGGATTTCACGGTGAATGCCGGCGACCGGGTGTTCTTCGAGACCGATTCGACCGATCTCACGCCCACGGCCGTTGCCACCCTCGACAGGCAGGCCCACTGGCTGCAGCGCTATCCCGCCTACGCCTTCGTCATCGAAGGTCATGCGGACGAGCGCGGCACGCGCGAATACAACTTTTCGCTTTCCGGCCGGCGCGCCCAGACGGTTCGCGACTACCTCGCGTCGCGTGGTATCCCTGCCTCGCGCTTTCGCACCGTCGCCTACGGCAAGGAGCGGCCGGTCGCCGTCTGCAATGACATTTCCTGCTGGTCGCAAAACCGCCGCGGCGTGACGGCGCTCACCGAGCGCCCTCGCTCGTAGAAGCCGTGCTGACACCCGCGCAATTCCGGAGTGATCTGATGTTCGAAACCGTCACGACGGCCCTCGACTGGCTCGGCGTCGTCGCCTTCGCCATCACGGGATCCCTGGTCGCCTCGCGAAAGCAGATGGACATCGTCGGATTCACCTTCCTCGGAATCGCGACCGGCATCGGCGGAGGCACGCTCCGGGACGTTCTGTTGGGAGCACCGGTATTCTGGGTGCACGAGCCTGCTTATCTGGTCACCTGTGTGCTCGTCTCCTCGATCGTTTTCTTCACCGCCCACATTCCGCAGTCGCGATACAGGTCCCTTCTCTGGCTTGACGCCATCGGCCTCGCATTGTTCGCCGTGGCGGGCGCCGAGAAGGCCTTGCATGCCGGAGCCGGCGGCATCGTGGCCGTCGCCATGGGCGTGATCACTGCAACCTTCGGCGGGATCATGCGCGACATCCTCGGCGGTGAGAGCCCGGTCATTCTGCGCCGGGAAATCTACGCCTCGGCGGCTCTCGCCGGCGCGGTCATCTTCACGTCTTCGATGGCCGTCGGCGCGCCGCGCGAGCTCGCGGTCGGAGCGGGCTTTGCCATCGGGCTGCTCGTCCGGGCCGCGGCTCTGCACTACGGCTGGTCGTTGCCGCGCTACCGGGAGCGCCCAGGCCTGCCGCACGACGGGCAGAGGTGACGTTGCTGGCCGGTGCACAGTCTCACAACAGCGGCGACAGGAGCCTTGCGGCCGAATCGCGGAATCGCAGGGCGATATTGCGTCCCTCGTATGCCGCGGGGTCGAACTCCGTGCAGTCGGAGAGGTCCCGCGCGAACGCATCTTCCAATTCCCTGGCGAGGTGCCGGCTGTAGAGCACCGCATTCAGCTCGTAATTGATGCTGAAGCTGCGGATATCGATGTTGGCCGAGCCGATCGAGCAGATTTCCGAATCGACGCTGATCGTCTTCGCGTGCAGGTATCCCTTCTCGTACATGAAGACACGGACGCCGGCGCTGATGACGTCCAGGATGAAGGTGTTTCCAGCAAATTCCGGGACCGGGTCGCCGGATGCACGCGCGCTGAGCATCACCTTCACGTCGACCCCCGACAGCGCCGCCGATCTCAGGGCTTCCGCGAGGCTCGCATCGAGGATGAAATAGGGTGACTGGATGAAGACATGCCGCTGCGCCGAGACGATCATGAAGAAGTAGAGCTGACGGATCGCCGCCCATTGCGAGTCGGGCCCGGAAGTCAGGATCTGGACCCTGTCGCGTCCGCCGGAGCCCTCCGTCGCCAGCGCCGGGAAATATTCCGCCGAAAACAGGTTCTCCCTGACGGCGTTATACCAATCCACCATGAAGACGGTCTGCAAGGCC
Organism: Beijerinckiaceae bacterium; assembly: GCA_036556825.1. Classification (GTDB taxonomy): domain Bacteria; phylum Pseudomonadota; class Alphaproteobacteria; order Rhizobiales; family Beijerinckiaceae; genus JAJKJG01. The sequence goes on along the minus strand of DATBIR010000292.1, from coordinate 854 downwards.
GCCACGCCCTCCCCGACCATGCGCAGCTGGGTGTCCCGCCAGAACCGGAATCCTCGCCCGCCGTCGAGATGCTCCTTGCCGATATTCATGCCGCCCGTGTAGCCGATGGCGCCATCGATGACCGTGATCTTGCGATGGTTGCGGTAGCTGATCGTATGGACATGCCAGAGCGGCGAGGTTGGAGCGACCGCGATGCCGGCTGCGCGTATGGCCTTGAAATAGCGGCGTCTGACATAGGCGCGCGATCCGATCGCGTCGTAGAGCAGGCGCACTTTCACCCCGGCTTTCGCCTTTTCGCTCAGGACTTCGTTGAGCTGCTCGGTGAACGCGTCGCGGCCCCAGATGAAATACTGCAGGTGGATCGAATGCCGGGCGGCCCGAATGTCCTCGATCATGCGCGGATAGAAGGTCGCGGCGTCCTGCAGGATCTCGACCGTATTGCGCGCGGTGAGCACCGAATGGGAGTTGCGGCGCACGAGCATCATCAGCTTGCGACGGCCCGCGCTGTCGTCTTCCAGTCGGGCGATCTCCGCGTCCTGGCGGGACATGACCGGCGCAAGCAGCGGCTTGGCGTTCGCGGCGAGATCCTGGCGCAGGAGCGTGCTCTGCCTGGCAAATGCCCGTCGATCACGCCCGAACAGGATGTAGGCGACGAGTCCGATGCCGGGCAGGAAGAACAGCCCCAGCATCCATGCCAGGGTGGCCTGCGGCCGCCTGTTCTCGGAGATCAGATAGATCCCGGTCGCGAGGGCATAAAGCCCGAGCGACACCGTCAGGATCGTGCCAAGATGGTCCACGCGCCACTCCAGCGGCGCCGGCAGCTGCCGGCGTCCGGGCATCCTAGGCAGGTCGGG
>DATBIR010000291.1:0-8264 GCA_036556825.1 Beijerinckiaceae bacterium | reverse complement strand
GAAGGCGAACGTGTCGCCAATGCTCATGGTCTCGGCGAAAGCTTCCTCGATCTCGCCGAGCACGCGGCCGCCGCGGGGCAGCACCGTCCCGGGCTTGTTGCGCGAGCCGCGGCCGAGGCGCACCTTGAGCATCGTCGCCTCGATGATCGTGCCGACATTGAGCCGGTACTGCTGGGCGACGCGCCCGTCGCGCACGCGCCACAGGCCGTCGACGCCGCGCTTGATCTTGGCGTAGCGCTCGTAAGAACGCAGCGCGTAGCCGCCGGTGGCGACGAAGTCGACGACCGACTCGAAATCCTCCCATGTGAGCCAGGAATACGGCGCGGCCGAGCGCACTTCCTCGTAAAGCGCCACCGCGTCGAACGGCTCGGCACAGGCCATGCCGAGCACGTGCTGGGCGAGCACGTCGAGCGCGCCGAGCCGCGCGTCCGGCGTATCCTGCGCCGCCGCGTGCACGGCGTCGAGCGCGGCCTGGCATTCGAGGATCTCGAACCGGTTGGTCGGCACGAGATAGGCCCTGGACGGCTCGTCGAGGCGGTGGTTGGCACGGCCGATGCGCTGCATGATGCGGCTGGCGCCTTTCGGCGCGCCGTGGTTGATCACGAGATCGACGTCGCCCCAGTCGATGCCGAGATCGAGGGTCGAGGTGCACACGACGGCGCGGAGCTTGCCCGCCGCCATCGCCGCTTCGACGCGGCGGCGCTGCGCCACGTCCAGCGAGCCATGATGCAGGGCGATGGCGAGGCCGTCGTCGTTCAGGTTCCACAATTCCTGGAACACGAACTCGGCCTGCAGGCGCGTGTTGACGAAGATCAGCGTTGTCCTGTGCCGGCGCACGAGGTCGTAGATCTCCGGCATCACGACCGCGCCGGTATGGCCGGCCAGCGGCAGGGACTCGGCGAGCGGGATCAGGTGGATCTCGGGCTTGGCGCCGCCCTCGACCACGACGAGGTCGGCAAGTCCGACATGACCCCGCTGATCTTGGGGCCCAGGATCCGTGACGGAGGGATCGCGTTGCGGCACGAGGTAGCGGCGCAGATCGTCGGGCTCGCGCACGGTCGCCGACAGGCCGACAGCGGTGAGGTCCGGCGCCAGCGTGTAGAGGCGCGCCAGGCCGAGCGCGAGAAGATCGCCGCGTTTCGATGTCACGAGCGAATGCAGCTCGTCGAGGATCACGCGCTTGAGCCCGCCGAACAGCCTGCGCGCATCGCGATGGGCGAGCAGAAGCGCGAGCTGCTCCGGGGTGGTCAACAGGATGTCGGGCGGCCGTTCGACCTGGCGGGCGCGCTTATGCGCCGGCGTGTCGCCGGTGCGCGTCTCGACCCGGATCGTCAGGCCCATCTCGCGCACCGGCATCTCGAGGTTGCGGGCGATGTCGACCGCAAGCGCTTTCAAGGGCGAGATATAGAGTGTGTGCAGTCGGCTCTCTTCTCCCTCCCGCGGGGACGGGATGATGCCGCCGCCCGGCTTGTCGCCTTCCTCATCAACCGCAGAGGGAGACGCGGCAGTGAGCCGCGCCTTCTCGTCCCGCCCCCCGCCCCTACCCCTCCCCGCAGGGGCGCGGGGATTGGAAGCCAGTTCCACCAGGGTCGGCAGGAAGCCGGCGAGGGTCTTGCCGGCGCCGGTCGGCGCGACCAGCAGCACCGAGCGCCCTCCCCTCGCTTTGTCGAGGAGCTGCAGCTGGTGGGCGCGCGGCTGCCAGCCGCGGGCGGCGAACCAGCGCGCGAAGCGATCGGGAAGTTGGGGAGAGACGCGGGACCGTTTAGGCACCCGCCAGAGGTAGCGCGCGGCGGCGCCGCGGTCACCCCACTACGAGGTCAGGGCTTCGATCCGATCCGGATCCAATCTTCTTTAAAGTCGCGCGATCTTGTCGGCGAAATGGTGGCCCCCCCGGATCAACTCCGGCGGCAGGGATCATGCTATGACGTCAGCGCTCCAGGATGAGCAGAAAGCCCGGAACATCGAGGTCGCGGTCCTGGCGCGTCGACACATGCTCGAACAGGATTGTGGCGAATCCGGTCTCGGCGGCCACGCCGCGCAGATAACTTTCGCCATGCGCGTAGCGCGAATCGGCGCCCAGCACGACACCGTCGCCGTCGTGGGCCTGCACGGTGAAGGCGAAGAGACCGCCGTTCTCGAGCACGCGATGGGTTTGTCGAAAAGCGTCGTCGAGCGCGGCCATGTAGACGAACACGTCGGCGGCGATCACGAGATCGGCGCTCGCCTCGGGCTCCTGCGTGAGAAACGCGACGAGGTCGGCCTCGTGCAGGCGCTTGTAAAGGCGCGCGCGGCGCGCGCGCGCGAGCATGCGCGGCGACAGGTCGATGCCTTCGATGGTTCCGTAAGTCCCCTCGAAAGCCTTGGCCACGAGGCCCGTGCCGCAACCGAGATCGAGCACGCGGGTGAACCACAATTTGCGGCCTTGCGCGGTGCGGGCGCGGCGCACCGCGGCGTGCAGCATCTCGGGGCCGCGATAGTTGAGGTTCTTGACGAGGTGACGCTCGAACGAGCCGGCATAATCGTCGAACAGCGCGCGCACATAGCCGGCGCCGACCGCCTGGTCCGGCGCGAGCGCGTCGAGACGGGCGAGATCGATGCGCACCCCGAGAGCGTCGTCCGGCTCCAGCTCGAGCGCGCGCGACAGCGCCGCGACCGCGGCGTCGCGCCTGCCGAGCCTGGCCAGCGCGCGCCCGAGCAGGGCGTGCGCGGGCGCGAACAGCGGCGCCAGTTCGAGCGTCTGCTCGGCCAGATCGGCGGCGGCGGCGTGGTCCCCCCCGGCCAGGGCGGCATCCGCATAAGCATAGCGCCGGTCGGCCAGCAGATCGCCCGAGGAGCGCAGGGTCGGAACGACGGACATGGCGGCCACATACATGGCAGCGCCGAAACCACAAGCCTTCCGGCGCGATCGCGCCCCCCCTAGACAGCGCGGCGTGACTCCGGCCGACTTGATTCCTATATATCGGGAGATGCCGCTCACCTGCACGGATATCCTGAGCCAGACGCCGCAAGGCCTTTACTGCCCGCTCGGGGGCTTCCACCTCGACCCGCTTCGCCCGGTGCCGCGCGCCCTCGTCACGCATGGGCATTCCGACCACGCCCGCCCCGGCCACGGCGCCGTCCTGGCCACCGCCGAGACGCTCGAGATCATGGCCATCCGTTACGGCGCCGAATTTGCTGGAACGGCGCAAGCCGCTGCGTTCGGCGAAACGATCCGTCTCGGCGAGGTCGACGTGCGCTTCGTGCCGGCCGGGCACGTGCTCGGCTCGGCCCAGATCGTGCTCGAGGCGGGCGGCTGCCGCGTCGTTATCTCGGGCGACTACAAGCGGGCTCCGGACCCGACCTGCGCGCCCTTCGAATGCGTGCCGTGCGACGTGTTCATCACCGAGGCGACCTTCGGCCTTCCGGTTTTCCGCCACCCGGACGCGGGCTCGCAGGTGACGCGGCTGCTCGACTCGCTGCGCCTGTTCCCGGAGCGCGCGCATCTCGTCGGCGCCTATCCGCTCGGCAAGACGCAGCGCGTGATGGCCCTGATCCGCGCCGCCGGCTACCAGGAGCCCATCTACATCCACGGCGCCCTCGAGCGGCTGACCGAGTTTTATGGGAGCAAGGGTCTCGAGCTGGGCGACATCCGCAAGGTGCCGCCCGGCAGGCGCGACAAGCTCGAGGGCGCCATCGTGATGTGCCCGCCTTCGGCCATCCAGGAAATCTGGTCGCGCCGCTTCGCCGACCCGGTGACGGCGCTCGCCTCCGGCTGGATGCGGGTGCGCGCCCGCGGCCGCCAGCAGGGCGTCGAGCTGCCGCTGGTGATCTCCGATCATTGCGACTGGAGCGAGCTGTGCCAGACCATCCGCGAGACTGGCGCCGGCGAAGTGTGGGTCACGCACGGCCAGGAGGACGCGCTCGTGCATTGGTGCGTCACGCAAGGCCTGCGGGCGAAGCCGCTGCACATGCTCGGCTACGGCGACGAGGAGGACGCGGCAGCGGGCCCCGGCCAGGTCGAGACGCACGCTCCTGCTCAACCCACGGCGTCTTTCCCTGAGGCCTCCGGCCAAGCGGCGCCACCCGCACCCCTGCCCCCTCCCCGCAAGGGGGAAGGGAGCGGGAGCGGGAGCGGCGCATGAACCGCTTCGCCGCCCTGCTCGACCGGCTCTCGTACGAGCCACGCCGCAACGCCAAGCTTCGGCTGATGGCCGATTACTTCCGGCACACGCCCGACCCAGACCGCGGCTGGGCGCTCGCCGCCCTCACCGCCAGCCTGTCCTTCCAGCACGCCAAGCCCGGCCTGATCCGCGGCCTGATCGAGGCGCGCGCCGACCCGAACCTGTTCTACCTGTCCTGGGACTATGTCGGCGACCTGTCCGAGACGGTGGCGCTGATGTGGCCGGCGCCAGAGCTCCCCTCCCCCTTGCGGGGTGGGGTCGGGGGTGGGGGTCAGGACGAGGCTGCGTCCGATGGTGACGAGGGTGAAGCCCCCGCGCACCCACAATGGGGGGTGCGCCTTTCTGATCCTGCTCACAAGGCGGACCCACCCCCCTCTCCAGCTCTCCCCCAACGCAAGTCGGATGTTTCCGACTTGCGCAGCAAAGAGCCAATCTCGAGCAAGCGCGAGATTCGTGGGGGAGAGAGTAGGCCACACGTGCCGACCCTTACGGAGGTCGTCGAGGGGCTCGCCTCGACCAGCAAGGTCGATCTGCCGCGCCTCGTCGCCGGCTGGCTCGACGCGCTCGACGAGACAGGACGCTGGGCCCTGCTCAAGCTGATTACCAGCGAGCTGCGCGTCGGGGTCTCCGCGCGTCTCGCCAAGACTGCCGTCGCCAGCCTCGGCGGCGTAGAGGCGGACGAGATCGAGCATATCTGGCACAGCCTCGAGCCACCCTACGAGGAGCTGTTCGCCTGGGTGGAGGGGCGCGGGCCGCGGCCGGAATCGCGCGATGCCGCGCCTTTCCGCCCGCCGATGCTCTCGCACGCCGTCGAGGAGGATGATTTCGGCAAGCTCGACGCCGCCGATTTCCTGGCGGAGTGGAAGTGGGACGGCATCCGCGTGCAGGCCGTGGCGGGCCGCCGCGCCGACGGCCGCCACATGCGACGCATCTACTCGCGCACCGGCGAGGATATCTCGCGTGCCTTCCCGGACCTCGTGGAGGCGATCGACTTCGAGGGCGCACTCGACGGCGAGCTTCTGATCCTGCGCGAGGGGCGGGTGCAGACCTTCAACGTGCTGCAGCAACGCCTCAACCGGAAGGCCGTCACGCCAAAACTGCTGGCCGAGTTCCCGGCCCATATCCGGGCCTACGATTTCCTGGCCGAAGGTCAGGAGGATCTGCGCGCGCTGCCATTCGCCGAGCGGCGCACGCGCCTGGAAAACTTCATCGCCGGGCTCGGCAATCCGCGCTTCGACCTCTCGCCGCTCGTGCCGTTCGCGACCTGGGGCGATCTCGCGGCGGCGCGCGCCGATCCGGCCTCGGTCGGGGCCGGCGCTGACGCCGACGCCATCGAGGGCTGCATGATCAAGCGCGCCGACAGCGCTTACGTCCCGGGCCGGCCGAAGGGTCTCTGGTTCAAGTGGAAGCGCGACCCGTATCTGGTCGACGCCGTGCTGATGTATGCGGCGCGCGGCTCGGGCAGGCGGTCGTCCTTCTACTCGGACTACACCTTCGGCGTCTGGCGCGACGGCGCCGGCGGCGACGAGCTCGTGCCGGTGGGCAAGGCGTATTTCGGCTTCACGGACGAGGAGCTCGGGCAGATCGACCGCTACGTCCGCAACCACACGCGCAACCGCTTCGGGCCAGTGCGCGAGCTGGATTACGGCAAGGAGCGCGGCCTCGTGCTCGAGGTCGCGTTCGAGGGCCTGCAGCGATCGACCCGGCACAAATCCGGAGTCGCCATGCGCTTCCCGCGCATCCACCGCATCCGCTGGGACAAGCCGGCGGGTGAGGCGGACCGCATCGAGACCCTGGAATCGATCCTGGCGAAGGGCGAAAGGGAACTGCACCCGCTGAAGTCGGGCTCGTCCGACTTTGGCGATGTGGATGCGGAACTTTGATAGCTTCGGTTTTTTCCTTGGAGGCGCCGCGTGAAGGTAGGAAGCATCAACCCCGTCGAAACCATCGAGGCCGGGTCTGCGACACGACACGCGATGGCAAGGCTCACGGTCGAAACGCCGGCGCCCGGATTCACGGAGCTCACCGGGCCGATCAGCGCCTGGGTCGCCGGCAGCGGCATCAGACACGGCCTGCTCACCGTCTATTGCCGTCACACCTCCGCCTCGCTGACCATCCAGGAGAATGCCGATCCGGACGTGCAGCGCGACCTGATGACGGCCCTCGACCGCCTGGCGCCGCGCGACGCGCCCTACACGCATACGATCGAGGGGCCGGACGACATGCCCTCGCATGTCCGCGCCATGCTGACCGGCGCGTCCGTCGCAATCCCGGTCGTCGACGGCCGCCCGGGCCTCGGCACGTGGCAGGGAATCTTCCTGATCGAGCACCGCGACGCGCCGCACCGGCGCGAGATCGTGCTGCACATCGTCGGCGCTTGAGGTGAGCCCACCTCCTCTCCCCGCTTGCGAGGAGAGGAGATCGCCGGCCGCGCGAAGGTGTAAAAATGAAAAGCCCCGCCGGAGCGGGGCTTCTCGCATCGGAGCGGATCACTCCGCCAGCTGGCGGATCACTCTGCCGGCTGCAGGGTCGGCTTGCCGACCGGCTCGCGCCGAGTCTCGACCGTGTAGATGTCGCGATCCTTGGTCTCGGGCACGAAGAGAAGCCCGATGACGAAGGTCATCAGCGCGATCACGATCGGATACCAAAGGCCGAAGTAGATATCCCCGGTCGCGGCCACCATGGCGAAGGCTGTGGGCGGCAGGAAGCCTCCGAACCAGCCGTTGCCGATATGATAGGGCAGCGACATCGCCGTGTAGCGGATGCGGGTCGGGAAGAATTCGACCAGCGCCGCCGCGATCGGCCCGTAGACCGCCGTCACATAGAGCACCAGGATGGTCAGGATGCCGATGATCGGCAGTGCCTGGCTGTTGCCCACGGCCGAGAAGAAGCCGTTCACCTTGACGATGCTGGCATCGCCCGCCTTCGGGTATCCGGCCTCGGCAGCGGCGTTCGTGAAGCCGGTGATGTTGGCGGCCACGGCCGGCGCGATCGGCGCCTCCTTGCCGTTGAACGTCACCTTCGCCGGCGCGCCCGCCGGCGCGCCTACGAACTCGTATTTGATGGCGGCCCGGGCGAGCGCCACCCGCGCCACGTCGCAAGGCGCGGTGAAGTTGCGGATGCCGACCGGGTCGAACACCGAGCCGCAGGTAGCGGGATCGGCGACGACCTGGACCTTGGCGGTCTCGAGGGCGCGGGCGAGCTGCGGGTTGGCGAGGCTCGTCAGCATGCTGAACAGCGGGAAGTAGGTGATCGCCGCGATCAGGCAGCCGCCCAGGATGATCGGCTTGCGGCCGATCCGGTCCGACAGCGCGCCGAACAGGATGAACCCGCCGGTGCCGAGGATCAGCGACCAGGCGATGAGCACGTTCGAGGTGAACAGGTCCACCTTGAGAATGCTCTGCAGGAAGAACAGGGCGTAGAACTGGCCCGTGTACCACACGACTGCCTGGCCGGCCACGAGACCGAGAAGCGCGAAGATCACGATCCTGGCGTTGTGCCACTGGCCGAAGGCCTCCGAGAGCGGCGCCTTGGACTGGGTGCCCTCCTCCTTCATCTTCTTGAAGGCGGGCGATTCCTGCATCTGCAAGCGAATCCAGACCGAGATCGCGAGCAGCACCACTGACAGGAGGAACGGAATGCGCCAGCCGGCGATCGGGTAGCCCTCGCCGCGCTGGAAGCCGGCTTCGCCCATCCAGACACGCAGCGACAGGATCACGACGAGCGAGAGCAGAAGCCCGACGGTGGCGGTCGTCTGGATCCAGCTCGTGTAGAAGCCGCGGCGGCCGACGGGGGCGTGTTCGGCCACGTAGACGGCGGCGCCGCCATACTCTCCGCCGAGCGCCAGGCCTTGCAGCATGCGCAAGGCGATCAGGACGACCGGCGCGACCCAGCCGATCTGCTCATACGAAGGCAGGAGGCCGACAAGAAACGTCGAAGTGCCCATGATCACGATCGTGATCAGGAAGGTGTATTTGCGCCCTACCAGGTCACCGATGCGCCCGAAGAAGAGCGCGCCGAACGGGCGCACGAAGAACCCCGCGGCGAAGGCAAGGAGCGCGAACACGTTGCGCGTCGTCACGTCGAACGCGGAGAAGAACTGCG
>DATBIR010000290.1:0-12273 GCA_036556825.1 Beijerinckiaceae bacterium | reverse complement strand
TCGCACGGCCAATCCCGCACGGATCCAGGCGATGCTGGGCGTCGAGGTGATTAATCTTACGCGCACAGGCCGGAGTTACGAGGACGTAGGGAGCGGCTGCGTTGATCCTGCCTCCTTGATCAGTGTACCCGGCGGCTCGGTTCCAATGAGAGATTTGGAGGTCGGCTCTTACGTCTCGTCGTTATCGCCGCACAGCTTCGAGCATGTCCGACCCGCAGCGGTCTTGAAGAAGCGAACGTTCGATGGGGAGCCGCGCCTTTCGATTAACCAGAATATCACCGTTTCGACAACGCAGCCCCTGTTCTCGAAGGAACGCGGCTGGATTCTGGCGCGCGACATAAAGGCGGGTATGCACCTGCTCAAGAGCGACGGGTCTTACGAAATCGTATCAGCAACCAAGGACGTTGGCGCCGGCACAGTAATGATTATCGCCGTGGACGATCCCTCACACACGTTCGTCGCGAACGGTTTCGTTTGTCACAACATCGGAAAAGTAACGTGAGTATCGCCGAAGTGCGGCAGCTTTCTGTTTTCATTGCGCAGCATTCAACCTCGACGGTAATATTCGCCGACCGAACCTACCACGGACTTATGTTCGCAATGTCCGCTTTGGAGGGCCCGGACTGCCTGCGTTTGCGTCCGGAGTGGGGGCGAAGCGGACATGGCCACTGCCGGTGTCTGAACTCCTAACGGCACAAGCCGGGTTGACCCTGGCGGCTTGACCAGGCGCCGCGGCTGTATGCGGAAGGAAAGCCGGACGCCCTTCCGAGGCTGAACAATCCAACCCCCTCACGCACTCGAGGCGCATAGGAATCCTTCTTGGCCGGCCGGCCGGAATCGCGGGCGCATCCCCGGAGGTAAGGGTCTGTGCGTAAGTTGGAGGTAGCCTCCGTAGCCGTGAGGAGACTTGCAACGCATGCCCTTAGCCACGCGTCGGCCCAAACCGGTGGCCAGCCCGACCCCGCGCCCGCAGCGCGGCCCTGCGCGCGCGCCGACGCCGAACCCCGCCGCGCGGCGCATCTTCGTCCTGGAGGTGCCGTTCGAGCTCAGGACGATCGCGCAACGCGCCGGCGCCGTCTGGAATCCCGGCGCCAAGGCCTTCGTGTATCACGGCGAGCGTCTGCCGGCGGCGCTGGAGCCGTTCAGGTCGCAACCCTACTCGTGGGAGCGCTTCAAGGAAGACGAGCTCAGCGGCGCCGACCCGGTCGCGGCATCGCCCGAACGGAACGTGCAACTTCGAGATCACCAGAAAAAGGCGGTCGCTGCCGTTCGCGCGGCTTTGGCGGCCGGCCGCAGCGGGTTCCTCAATGCCGACGATGTCGGGCTCGGCAAGACGATCGAGACGTGGGCCGCGGCCCTCGAGATGAAAGATGCCGAAACGGTCCTCGTCGTCTGTCCTCTCGCCGTCGTGGCGCATTGGCGCCGAACTATCCAGTGGATGGGCGACCGCGGCAAGCACATCGTCGTCATCAACTACGATCGCCTGAAGAAACTATTCGAGGTGCCTGCCGAGATCGCGTCGGGCGCGGGCCGGCGCCGGAGGAAGAAAACCCGGAAAGTCCGGACCGCGAAGGGGATCGCGCGCTACGGCGAGGCCTGCAGCTTCGACCTCATCATCTGGGACGAGAGCCACAAGCTCCGCAATGTCGAGGCGGCGCGGTCGAAGATGTCCCTCCGCCTGAATGCGGAAGCCGACTTCGTCATGTGGCTGTCGGCAACGGCGGGCCAGAACCCTTTGGAACTGGCCTACCTCGCGCCACTGCTCGCCGAGCGCACAGGCGCCCGCGCGAGCGATCTGAAGGACTACGAAAAATGGTGCGAGACACAAGGGATCGGCGTCGTCCGGGGTGCTTACGGCAAATGGCAGTGGCGCGGAGACAGCAAGGACCCGAAGCAACGCGAGCTGGCCGAGGATGACCTCAAGACGATGCGCTCGATCCTGTTCGAGGGACCCGTTCCGGCAGGCATCCGGCGGTCGCCGACCGACATCGCCGGCTGGCCCGAGATCAATCGCATCCTGCTGCCGGTCGCGTTGGATCCGGAAGACCGGGCCATGTACGGGAAGTTCTGGGACGAATTCCGGAGCGAGCTCGGCCTCGAGGCGGGCAGGACATCGAACTCGCGCAACGCACTGGTGGCGCGGCTCCGCTTTCGACAGAAGGCCTCCTTGCTGCGGACGGCCGCGACGGTCGATCTCGCAACAGAGCTGCTGGACCAGGGCCTGCAGGTCGCAATCTCGGTCTCCTTCAAGGAGACGCTGAGCGTCGTCCAGGATGCCTTGCGACATCAGGGTTACGCGGTCGCCGAGCTGCACGGCGACATGACCGGGCCGGACAAGGAGCGCCAGCGCATGGCGTTTCAGCAGGGCAACGCCCCGGTGTGCGTTTACACCGTCGAGGAGGGCATCTCGCTTCATCAGGGCGAGCACAACGACGCCAGGCGTGCGAACCTCATTCACGACCTGAGGTGGTCGGCCATCCAGATGAAGCAGATCGAGGGACGCACGCACCGCGACGGCAGGTTCTCGCAGGTTTACTGGATGCTCGGCGAAGGCACCGTCGAGGAAGAGATCGCCGACATCGTGGCGCGTCGCATCCGCTCGATGAGCCGGATGCAGGGTGACGAGGGCACCGTGGCCGACATCGAGAAGCTGCTTCTGAGGCTGGCAGCGTAGGACGGGCCCGCTCTCTTCTCACCCTCTCCCGCGCAGCGGGAGAGGGTTGGGGTGAGGTGCATCACTTCTGCACGTGCGCCGGGTCCATCCAGAACGCCTCCCAGATGTGCCCGTCGAGGTCCTCGAACGTGCGCTGGACCATGAAGCCGTGGTCCTGCATGGGCCGCGGCTCCTTGCCGCCGGCCTTGACGGCTTTGGCGACCATCCCGTCGACGGCGGCCCTGCTCTCGAGCCCGAGCGCGATCAGCACCTCGGTCGAGTTGTGCGCATCGGCGATCGGCTTCGTGACGAAGCCCTTGAAGAACTCGTGCCTGAGCAGCATGGCGTAGTTGTGCTCCGAGATCACCATGCAGGCGGCATTGTCGTTGGTGAACTGCGGATTGAACGTGAATCCGAGCGCCTCGAAGAAGGCCATCGACTTCTGGAGGTCTTTTACCGGCAGGTTGACGAAGACTTTGGTGCTCACTTGGGCTCCCTTTCTCGAAATCTTTGCATCTCATCATCTCCGATCACGTCGGCGCATTTACGGGAAAGCGGTTCAGCCCCGGATCAGGTCCGGCCAAGGCCTTCGCCGGATCATGCTGAATGGACGCGTCATGCCTCCGCCGGCACCATGATCATCCACGAGACGCCAAACTTGTCGGCGACGGCGCCGAAGCGCTTGGCGAAGAAGGTCGGGCCGATCGGCATCTGCACGGTTCCGTCGGCCGCGAGCGCATTGTAGAGGCGCTCGCACTCCGCCTCGCTCGGGATGGACAGCGCCAGCGACATGCACTGGAAGTCGAGCGGACCCGACTTCATGCCGTCCGACATCAGGATGCCGGCGCCGGCGATGCGGACCGACGCATGCATGATCCGGTCGTCGAGCTCGGCCGGCACCTTGTCGCGTCCGGGCTTGTCCGGGTTGTCGCTGAAACGCATCATCATCTCGACCTCGGCGCCGAGTGCGGTCTTGTAATAGGCGATCGCCTCCTCGCAGCGACCGCGGAAGAACAGATACGGCTGCACGCTGGCGGCGGCGGCCGCGCCGAAAAACGGCTTGAAGCCGCCCCAGAACATGCGCATGGCATCGAACGGCATGGTCTTCGGGTCCATGCCGGCCATGCGCGGATCGGCCATCGCCTTGGCATTCACCTCGTCGCGGTGGGCGCGCGAGCGATAGGTGACGAGGCCCACGGCAACGAACTCGCCGTCCTTGAGAGCGACGCTCTGCGGGAAGGAGGTGACCTTGCCGGGCTTCGCATCGTCGGCCTCGAGCTCGACGTAAGACAGCGCGCCGTGCTCGCGCCAGACCTTGGCCGACAGCTCGGCCATCTTCTTGTAGTCGGCAGTCCTCTGCCGCGGGACGGGAATGACGAATACGTCAGTGTAGCCGGTCATCGCTGCTTCTCCTCTTTGACGTTTCTCAAACCTCTGCGTCGCCACGACCCGCAGCGAAGCCCGGGCGGCTCAGCTCCGCGCGGCGGGGCGGAGCGGCAGGTTCAGCTCCGTGCGCCATCGGCTTGGATCGCTGGTCGTTTCCGGGCCAACGAGATAGCGCTCCCAAAGCGCCTCGGCATGTCTCAGGCGCGAGCGCTCCATGACACCATCGCTCTCGAGGCGCTTGCCGAAGGCGTCCCACGCGCCATAGAGCCCCTCGTAGGGACCCTGGTAGATCGTGCGCGCCACCTTGGCCGCCGGAAGCTTGCCCGGCCGCACGCGGCCGGCCGGCGCAATCGCCGTCTCAACCGGAAAGCCGACTTCAACATCGAAGGCTTCGTCCGACATGCTCACATGGTGCATGAAGAGCGGACCTTGCGGCGACTGTCCCTGTCCGGTGATCACCTGGACCAGTTCGTCGATCGCCGCCGGCACCACCTTCGGCAGCTCGGAGCGCGGCACGGTGAGATGGATCACCGCAGCCCTCATTTCCTCGGTTTCGACGATGCGGGGCGTCTCGATCATGGCTTTTTCCTCGATGAGGGAATGATCCTGCCCGTCGCCGACGGCGTCCTTTGCGTCATGCTTTTCCGGCAGCCGCCGCCTCGAGCGCGGCGACGTCGAGCTTGACCATCTTCATCATCGCCTCCATGGCGCGCTTGCCCCTCGCCGGATCGGGATCGGCGAGAAGCTCGAGCATCCGGCGCGGCACGATCTGCCAGGAGACGCCGAACCTGTCCTTGAGCCAGCCGCACGCCACCGGCTTGCCACCGTCGCCGGTGAGCGCCGCCCAGTAGCGGTCGACCTCGGCCTGGTCGGCGCAGTCGACCGACAGGGAGATGGCGTCGTTGAACTTGTCGTGCGGGCCGCCGTTGAGCGCCTGATAGCTCTGCCCGGCAAGCGTGAACTCGATGAACAGCACGTCGCCTTCCTTGTTGCCCGGCGTGTCCGTCAAGGCGCGGTGCGTCTTCTGCACGGACGACCCCGGAAAGACCGACATGTAGAAGCGCACGGCCTCCTCGGCGTTGCCCTCGAACCAGAGGCAGGGGGTGATCTTCTGGCGTGTCGTCATGTTGGGCTCCTCCCTCGACGTAGCTCAAAAATCCGGACAGCGTCCGGACCACTCGAGCCAAGGACGATCGAGGCGGCAAGCCTCCGACATCATCCGGCAATTTTTTGGCCGCACCATGCAGATTGGGTGACGGACGGCTGCCCCCGGGGGCGAGCCATATCCATCCCTTGCTCGGCGCCTGCATCGGGTTCGAGCGCCGCATCCACCACTGGTGGCTGGGTGTCGCGGTCGGGCTGGTGACAGTTGCCGTCATGTACGTCGCCGACAGCTTCCCCGACGCGGTCAGCGAGGCAAAGCAGGAAACGCCCAATCCCGGCGGGGACGCGAAGAAATAGATTGTGCCGGGGCGATCAAGCCGCTGCGCCGCGCCAATGCGGCGGCCATGTTTTCTCGACGAGGGGCAAAGCTTCCATGCGCCGCATCCAGGCGCCCATTTTTTCGCCGATCATGTCTCCGGGAACAAGCCCCGGGTTGCGCCGGCCGATGCGCTGCACGAGCGCCACTTCAGGAAACAAGGTGAAATCGACCGCGGTCAAGGCACCGGCAAGGTAGTCGGCCTTGATCATCGTCTCCCAAATGCGGAGCTCGCGCCGTATCGCCTCGTTTGCGGCAGCGATCCGCTCCTCGGAGCGCCGGTCTTCGGGCGTGAAAAGGACCGCTTCGACCAACTCCTCGAGCGCCGTCGCGAAATACTGGTCAGCCTCCCGGACCATCCGCCGCTGCACCGCCCGATCGCGCACATCCGTCGAAAAGAGGTGCGGGCCGCGAGGCTCGCGATCCTCCAGATATTCGACGATGGCAGCAGACTCGTACAGGACGAAATCACCGTCGACCAGAACAGGCACCCGGCGCCGGGGGTTCAAGGCTCCGAACTCGGCCGAGCTGAAGTCGCCCGCGTCGTATGACATGGCCTTCAGCGTGTAGGGAATGCCCTTATGTTCCAAAGCGAGCCAGACACGCCACGCGTAAGGCGAGCCCGACAAGTAATGCAGGACGACGGCCATTCTCACCTCGCATGGTTCCGAGTTGGCAACCTAGTATCTCGCGCGGCGGCGAGGAAAGACAACGTCGCCCGTGACCGAAGCGAATACGAGGCGCCGCGTCCCCCATAACTTGCCGAGGCAAAGCCGCCTAAGCATTTCGTATGCAACATGCTGAAATTGTAAGCATACGGTAACCGAAGCATTCGACATTGGACGCCGCCGATTCGCTCTAGACCAGAGAAGAGTAATGACCTCGATAAAGGCTCGTCTGTTCGCCGCGATCGGTGCCCTCGTGGTTGCCCTCACCTTGATCGCGGCCGTCGGCTGGTATGCATCGAGCACCGCCAGCAAAGGCTTGGAAACGGTCTACAACGACCGCGTGGTGCCGCTGCGCGACCTGAAGATCATCTCCGACATGTATGCAGTGAACATCGTCGATACCGCCCACAAGGTGCGCAACGGCAATGTCGATTGGGCCAAGGGCGCCGCGGCAGTCGATGAGGCCGGTGCCCGTATCCACGAAAAATGGCGCGCCTATATGGCGACCTTCATGGACGGAACGGAGAAGGCGCTTGCGGCCGAGGTCGCCCGAAACATGACGCCAGCCGATGCCGCCAGGAACGACCTCGCCGCGATCCTGCGTCGGCAGGACCAGGCAGCCCTCGACAGTTTCGTGAAAGACCGGCTCTACGGCGCGATCGATCCCGTCACCGACGTGATCGGCAAGCTCGTGGACTTGCAGATCGACGAAGCCGGGCGCACCTATTCCGCCGCGAGTGCCGCTTTCAGGTTGGCGCAACTGGGCACGACCGGGACGCTGGTTCTCGGAGCGCTCGCCTTCGCGTTCGCGCTCTGGACGGCCATCATGATGATCATTCGCCCGCTCGCGGCGATGACCGGAGCGATGAAGAAGCTGGCGCGAGGAGACACTGCCATTCAAATCCCAAGTCTCGGGCGGCGCGACGAGATGGGCGCCATGGCGCAGGCCGTCGATGTGTTCAAGGAGAACGCCATCGAGCGCCAGCGGCTCGAAGCCGAGAAGGCCGATTCCGAGGCTCGCGCGACCGCCGAGAAACGCCGCGCGGCCGCGGCGCTCGCGGATGATTTCCAGTCCAAAGTCGGACACCTCGTCCAAAGCCTGTCGGCCGCGGCCACCGAGATGGAAGCAACGGCCGGCGCCATGGCGACGACTGCCAACGAGACGACGGAGCGGTCGGTGAGCGTCGCGACCGCGGCCGAGCAGACGTCTGCCAACGTGCAGACGGTCGCGGTCGCGACGGAGGAGCTCTCGTCCACGATCCGGGAGATCGCCGAGCAGGTCACCAAGTCCTCCTCGATTGCCAGCCGCGCCGCGCGCGAGGCCAAGCAGACCGACGCCACAGTTCAGACCCTCTCCGGCGCTGCCCAGAAAATCGGCGAGGTGGTCGCGCTGATCAACAACATCGCCGGCCAGACCAACCTGCTCGCGCTCAATGCGACCATCGAAGCGGCGCGCGCCGGGGAGGCGGGGCGCGGATTCGCGGTGGTCGCGGCCGAGGTGAAGGAACTCGCCAACCAGACGGCCAAGGCAACGGATGAGATCGCCGGGCAGATCAACGCCATCCAGGGCGAGACCCGCACGGCCGTCACGGCGATCCAGACCATCGGCGCCACCATCGACGAGATGAACGCCATCGCGGCGGGCGTCGCGGCCGCCATGGAGGAGCAAGGGACGGCGACGAGCGAGATCTCCCGCAACGTGCAGCAGGCCGCCCAGGGCACGCAGATGGTCACCGGCAACATCCTCGACGTGAAGCGCGGCGCCGGCGAGACCGGTTCGGCCGCGTCTCAAGTTCTCGCCGCCGCCCAGGAATTGTCGCGGCATTCGGAGGACCTTGGCCGCGAGGTCGACGACTTCCTGGCGAGCGTCAGGGCCGCCTGACGCACGGCACCGGCAGCCTCCCATCGCAACTTAGACGCACATTCTCGTTTCACATCACGTTATGCGTGTCGCTGTAAAATTCAGCAAAATAGAGGACGCCGCTCTTTCCAAGCGGTTCGGCTGACCCGCCGAGCTAATGCTCGTGCTTGTGACCGTGGCCGCAGGCCGGCCCGTGCTCGTGGTCATGATCGCCGTGCTGATCACGGCCGTGATGCTCCTGCCCATGATGGTCGTGGCCGTGACCATGGCCGTGGTGATCGTGCGCGTGGTCATGGCCGTGGCCATGATGACCGTGGCCGTGATGGTCGTGCGTGCAGACGTGCTCCTCGCTGCGCTCGGGCTGGAACGGGCGCGTGACCGCGCCGACGCGGCAGCCCTGGCCGCGCGCCAGCTCGGCGACCGCGGGATCGACCTCGACATAGACCGCGTCGCCGTGGAACTCGGCCGGAACATGCGCCCCGCCGAGATGCCAGGCGAGGCGCACGAGCCTTGCCGGATTTTCCGCACGGATCTCGAGGAGCTGCTGCGGCGCCGCCCGCACCTGCACGAGGCGGCCGTCCTCGAGCTTCACCGCGTCGCCGTCGTTGAGCGCCGTGGCGCGGTCGAGGTCGAGCTGGAACTCGAGCCCGCCATGGGCCCGCAGCGCGAGTTGGCGGCTCTGACGGGCGTCGTGGTCGAGCCAGGCCGTATCGGCAACCCGGTCGGGCTTGACGGCGGCTTTGCGGATGACGGCGGTGGCGCGCAGCATGAGGTCTCCGATATTGTTGTCGCGGCGTGCTACCACGAACCGGTATTCCCCATCGAGGCCCAGGGCTCCTGCGGCGGCCTGGCGCCGCCCTTCTGCAGCAGCTCGATCGAGATGCCGTCGGGGGAGCGGATGAAGGCCATGTTGCCGTCGCGGGGCGGCCGGTTGATGGTGACGCCGGCATCCATCAGCTTCTGGCAGGTGGCGTAGATGTCGTCGACCCGGTAGGCGAGATGGCCGAAATTGCGCCCGCCCGTATAGGCGTGCTCGTCCCAGTTATAGGTGAGCTCGAGGAGCGGCGCGCGCGTCTGCCTGGCGCGGTCGAGATCGTCGGGCGCGGCCAGGAAGACGAGCGTATAACGTCCCTTCTCGTCGTCCCTGCGGCTGGTTTCGACGAGGCCGAACTTGTTGCAGTAGAAGTCCAGGGCTTCATCGAGGTTCGCAACCCGAACCATGGTGTGCAGGTATTCCATTCTTGCCCTCCTGTGTTGCCGCAACATTGGCTAAACCGGTGCGGATGAAAAGAGGTCCCCTGTTGGAAAGACCGGCCGATATCGTATCCGACAGCACGACGGCGAAGCGCAAGGAGCGCGCCGCCCTGTGGTCGATCCTGGCCAGCGTCGTGATCACGCTGGCCAAGGGCGCCGCCGGCCTGGCCACGGGCTCCCTGGCGCTGATCTCGGACGCGGCCCACAGCCTGCTCGACGTCGCCGCCACCACCATCACCTGGCTGGCCGTGCGCGCCGCGCACAAGCCGGCCGACGAGCAGCACCAATACGGCCATGGCAAGTTCGAGTCGCTGGCGGCGCTCGGCGAGACCGCCTTCCTGTTCCTGCTCTCGGGCGCCGTCGCCTACGAGGGCGTGCGCCGCCTGCTCAGGGGCGAGAGCCACGTCGAGGCGAGCTGGGCGGCCGCGGCCGTGCTCGTCGGCGCCATCCTGATCGATGCCTGGCGCTGGTGGTCGCTCAAGCGCGTCGCCCGCGCGACCGGCAGCGATGCCCTCGACGCCGATGCCCTGCACTTCTCGTCCGACCTGATCAACTCGGTGCTGGTCCTGGCCGCGCTCGCCGCCGCCGCGCTCGGCTACCATCAGGTCGACGCCCTCGTTGCCGTCGGCGTCTCCGGCTTCATCGCCCTGGCCGGCTTCCGGCTGGCGCAGCGCACCGTCAACACCCTGCTCGACGCGGCGCCGCAGGGCCTCGCCGAGGAGGTCCGGGCCGCCGCCGCGAGCGTCCCCGGAGTCGTATCCGTGGAGCGGGTGCGGGTGCGGCCGGCAGGCGGACACCTGTTCGGCGAGGTTCTGGTGCGGGTGTCGCGCACCCTGCCGCTCGAACGGGTCGCCGAGATCAGGGACAAGGTCTTGCGCGCGCTTCGCGAACAGCTGCCGCAAGGCGACTTCACGGTGGCCGCCGATCCGGTCCAGCTCGACGACGAAACCATTATGGAGCGCGTGCTGCTGACCGCGGCGCGGCTGCGCGTGCCGATCCATCACGTCACGGTGCAAAAGCTCTCGCGCCGCATGTCGGTGAGCTTCGATGTCGAGGTCGATGCGCGCCTGAGCCTCGGCCGGGCCCACGAGATCGCGAGCCGCGTCGAGCACGCCATCCGCGACGAGCTCGGGCCGCAGATCGAGGTCGAGAGCCATATCGAGCCGCTCGAGGTCGCCCAGCTGGAGGGGCGCGAGGCCGACGCCGCCGTGGTGGCGAAGATCGCCGCCACGCTCGCCAGGAAGGCGGCTGAAGTCGAAGGCCTGGCCGACGTGCATAACGTCCGCATCCGCACCACCGGCGCGGGCCTGATCGTCAATTACCATTGCCGCGCCGCTGCGAGCCTGACCGTCGCGCGCGTGCACGAGATGGTCGACGAGCTCGAGCGGCGGGTGCGTCAGACGCATCCCGAGATCCTGCGCGTCGTCAGTCACGCCGAGCCGATCCGGCAGTAACTGCGCCGGTTGCCGCCGTTGGCGGAGTCGGCCATAAGGCCGGAAATCAAACGCCCGCCTGAGTGCCAGCCATGCGCACCGAAACGCCCAACGTGGTCCGCCTCGCCGACTACCGGCCGAGCGACTTCCTGATCGACCGCGTCGATCTCGACGTGCGGCTGCATGCGACGCGCACGCGCATCACCGCGAGCCTGGCCATCCGCCCCAACCCGGACGGCCAGGCCGATGCGCCGCTGATCCTCGACGGCGACGAGCTGACGCTGCTGGCGGCATCGGTTGACGGCAGGCCTCTGCCGGCCGACGGCTTCGCGGCGACGCCGCAAGGCCTGACCATTGCGCAACCGCCGCGGCGCCCGTTCACGCTGACCCTGGAGACGGAGGTCAACCCGACCGCCAACACCAAGCTGATGGGCCTCTACCGCTCCAGCGGCGTCTACTGCACGCAGTGCGAGGCGGAAGGCTTCCGGCGCATCACCTATTTCATCGACCGTCCGGACGTCATGTCCGTCTACACGACCCGGCTCGAGGCCGACCGGGAGGAGGCGCCGCTGCTGCTCGGCAACGGCAATCCGGTCGAGGCCGGTGCCATCGACGGGACAAGCCGCCACTACGCGGTCTGGCATGACCCGCATCCGAAGCCCGCCTACCTGTTCGCGCTGGTCGGCGGCCGGCTCGGCAAGGTCGCCAAGACTTTCACGACCGCGAGCGGCCGCCCGGTCGAGATCGCCGTCTACGTGGAGCCCGGCAAGGAAGAGCGCGCGTCCTACGCGCTCGATGCCCTCGAGCGCTCGATGCGCTGGGACGAGCGCGTATTCGGCCGCGAATACGATCTCGACGTGTTCAACATTGTCGCCGTCTCCGACTTCAACATGGGCGCGATGGAGAACAAGGGCCTCAACATCTTCAACGACAAATACGTGCTGGCCTCGCCCGAGACCGCGACCGACGGCGACTTCGAGCGTATCGAGGCGATCGTCGCGCACGAGTTCTTCCACAACTGGACCGGCAACCGCATCACCTGCCGCGACTGGTTCCAGCTCTGCCTGAAGGAAGGCCTGACCGTGTTCCGCGACCAGGAGTTCTCGGCCGACCAGCGCTCGCGTGCGGTCTGCCGCATCGGCGACGTGCGCGCGCTGCGCGCCGTGCAGTTCGTGGAGGACGCCGGCCCCCTCGCCCATCCGGTGCGGCCGGAGCTCTACCGCGAGATCAACAACTTCTACACGCCGACGGTCTACGAGAAGGGCGCCGAGGTCGTGCGCCTCTACGAGACGCTGCTCGGGCGCGACGGCTTCCGACGCGGCATGGACCTCTACTTCGAGCGCCACGACGGCGAGGCGGCGACGGTCGAGCAGTTCGTGCAATGCTTCGCCGACGCGAGCGGCCGCGACCTCGGCCAGTTCATGCGCTGGTATTCGCAAGCCGGCACGCCCGAGGTGGTGGCCTCGGGCCACTACGATTCGCGCGCCAGGACCTACCGGCTCGACCTCGCCCAGGTCATGCGGCCGACGCCTGGCCAG
>DATBIR010000289.1:0-3093 GCA_036556825.1 Beijerinckiaceae bacterium | reverse complement strand
CTCTTCGTCGCTCGGCGCGCTCGCACCGGACGAATCAGGCTGGGGATTCTGACCGCCGCCGGCGATGACTCGAAGGGGAGGGACTGGCTTCATTCTGCCCGTCGATAACTGGGGCAGTGCACGGTCTTTACAAGGGCGCCTCTCCTAGACCCGCCGGATCGTCTCGAGGGGCACCCAGCCCTCCGTCCCCGCGGCATTCCTGACCCAGGCCCAATCCAGCAATTCGAGGATCACCCGCACCGCTCGCCGGCCGTGGTATCGAGCTCGGTCGACTCGTAATCGACACGCGCGATGGCCGCGGTTCCCGAGACGTCGAGGAACTCTTCGGGCGCCCAGGCACTGCGCCCCGATGCGACCGTCGTCCAGATCCAGCCTGGATACTCCTCGTCGCGCTTGCCGGTGCTCACTTTCTCGCCGGCCTTGAAACGGATCGGCTGCGGATACTCAGTGCGGTGCGCGGAGATGACGAGGGCGGCGTAGGGCATGGGAAGGTCTGGCAGACTCAATTGCTACAATCCGCCGGCGGGCCTGTAGCACAGCGGTTAGTGCAGGGGACTCATAATCCCTTGGTCGTAGGTTCGAATCCTACCGGGCCCATCCTCGACTTCAGCTGAGAAGAAGCCGGCGGCATCCAGTCAAGCCGATGACTGGGCAACCATCCGAGCAAAGACGGGATGCTGCGGCGTCAGCCGCCGCAGCATCCGCCACTCGTCAGAAGACCAGGATCGGGCTCGCCTCCTGTTGAGTCTTGCTGTCGCGGAGCATGAGAAGCAGCCCCGTCTGCGACGGCGACGCCACGTCTCCGCCCGGCACGGCGTTGATCGTCAGTGTGCTGCTGCCGCCGGCCGGCACGCCCGCGGCCGGAACGCCGGAGCCAACGTAGCGCGGAGTGCCCAGCGTATACGTCATTCCCTGAATGGCATCCGTGCAGGCTCCGGTGAAGTAGTTATCACACGCGAAGACCGAGAAGTCGAACTGCGTGCCCGGCGTCAGGCCAAGAGCCGACAGCGGCGCCGTCAGGATGGCGTTCGCGGAGTCGAGATCCGCGTCCGTGAAGAAAAACACCGACGAGGCGCCCGTGACCAGGTTGAACACGGCTACGACATTCTGGCCCGTGGCACCAAACCCGCCGTTCTCGAGATTGAACATGACGAAATCGAACCGCCCGTCGCGGTTGTTATCGATGTAAACGTCGAACTCGGCTGGGTAGTTCGGATGTGCGCGGGCACCGAAGGTGTTGACGGCGAACTGTACGCCGAACGCCCCGCCGCCGATGCCCACCAGGCGGGCGCCTGCAGCTCGCAGGTCGACCACGGCGAAGTTGTCGCCGGCACCTGGCAGGAGCGGCGCTGGAATCTTGCCGCTGGTGCCCAAGAGCGAGAACACATCCACCCGGCCGTCGACGGCACCGGTCGCGTTGCTGAGGCCCAGAGTTCCGACGCCACCTGACAGAGTGACATTGGTTGCAGCAGGAGTGACCGCGGCCGCCCGGTGCGGCAGGATCTGCCACGGCACTTTGATGTTGTCTGACGCGTCGGCGATGCCGATGTACCCGTCAAACTCCACGCCCTGCAGTCTGAAGCCGTCGCCCCCGCGGTTGCCGCCGTTCAGCGTCCACACCGGCAGCTTCGAGGCGGTCACCTTCACCTTCACGCTGAAGGTTGCGCTCGAATTTGCCGGGACAGAGATGCTCGACGGAACGTTCACGGCGACCGCTCCGCTCGCCGCGTCATCCGCGTAACGGAAGCTCGAGGTGATCGCATACGTGCGCGCAGTGGAGCCGTAGTTGCGCACCCGCACGGTCTTGTTGAGGTTCTGCGACCCCGGAACCATCGAGAAGCCGAGCGACAGGCTGCCAATTTGCGTCTCTTCATCCCACGCGGCCGTCTTGCTGTTGACGGCCCGGTTCACGCGGACCTCGCCCCCGCCGATGCTGGTAATGGGCGCCAGCACGCCGGGCTGGGTCGCCGGGTTGATCTGGATATTGGTCTCCGCCGTGTTCATCAGGACCGATTTGACCTCGGCCGGCGTTCGCGACGGATAAGCATCCAGGAGGAGCGCCGCCGAGCCCGCGACCATCGGCGTCGCCCCGGAGGTTCCACCGAACCCTTGCGCTCCCGTTCCTGAGCCGGCGACCGCGGACACCGAGGCGCCAGGCGCACCGATGTCCGGCTTGATCGCGTTGTAGCTCACGCTTGGGCCGCGTGCCGAGGAGCCGACCATGCTGCCGACCAGCGGAACGGTCACCGCCGGTGACACCGAGACGACAACCGGCGCTGCCAGGTTGTCCTTGATCCGGTTCGACGTGGCCTGGGTGATGATCAGTGTCGGTACGAACTGCGTGCCGCCTCCGAATGAGAAAGTAACTGCATCGCCGGGAGCAACGAGGCCAATCAGCACGCCGACCGCGCCCGCGGCGGCGGCGCGATCCACCTTGAGGCTGATGTTGCAGGCGCCACGATCGATGAGAGCCACCTTACCGGCAGGACTCGCCAGGTAGGGATCGCCGCCCGGCGGCACCGGCGCGGGCGAGTCCGCGGGGCAACCGCGGCCCACGAAGGCCACCGGCACATTGCTGAAGCCGGCACCGATCGGGGCCCAGTCGACCGTCGCCGTGTTCGTGTAGGTACCCGCGATCGGGGCGGGTGAGTGGATGACCAGCGGAAAGACGCTGGCGCTCGGCACATGGGTCTGCGCCACGCTGATGACTTCAGGCGTCGAGCCGGGTGAAGAGGTGATGTAAGGACGGTCGCCGGCATTGCCCGATGCAGCCGCCACCACGACACCCAGCCTGACTGCGTTGGCGCTCGCTGCCGACAGGTCATCTTCCTTCTGCCCATAGTTCGATCCAAGGGACATGTTGACCACGTCCACCGCGTCGGAGATGTCGCCGTCGCCGTTGGGATCGAGGGCGAAGTCCATGCCCATCAGCAAGGCGATTCCGCTACAGGATGTCGCCACGGCGCTGCAGACCTTTACCGCGTACAGGCTCGCGCCCGGCGCAACGCCCTTGTGAGAGCCGCCGTCGTTGCCGCCGACGATGTCGGCCACGTGCGTGCCGTGACTGCCGGCGCAGGGCGCCGGGATCGCGGC
>DATBIR010000288.1:0-12210 GCA_036556825.1 Beijerinckiaceae bacterium | reverse complement strand
TATCCGGTGCTCGCGGGAGCTATGGCTCGGCCGTTCCGATGCCGGGCTTTAGTGTGCCATCGAAAAGTGCAACCCTCCCGTGCAGAGGCGTGCAATGGCCGCGCCCCGAACCGGACGTTCGTTCAGAGATGGGCTCCGGTGCTCGAAACCTTTTTCTTGAACTGCGCATAAATCTCAAGCCGACCGCTTTGAGCGGCAACCCGCGCCCGGGAACCGCGTTGCCAGGCTATGCCTGGACGATCTGGTTGCGGATCGCGAAGCGAACGAGGTCGGGAAGCGACTTGAGGCCGAGCTTGCGCATGGCGGAAGTCCGGTGAGTCTCGACGGTCTTCACGCTCAACTGCAAGAGCGTCGCGATCTGCTTGTTGCTCTTGCCCTCAGCCAGAAGCTGGACGACCTCTCGTTCACGGGAGGTGAGACGGTTACCCAGTCCTGCCGTGATCGGCGCCGGACCAGGCTTGAGAAAACCTCCCAGCACAACCTCCGACACCGGGCCGGAGAAAAACGGCTGATGCCGGGCCAGGGTTTCGACCGCGGTGACGAGCTGGCGGGACGCATCGGATTTCAGAAGATAGCCGCGCGCGCCCGCGGCGAGGACGTCGCGGATGAGGTCCTCGCTCTCGTGCATGCTGAAGACCAGGACCTCCGTCTCGGGCAGCGCCTCCTTGATCCGCCGCGTCGCCTCGAGGCCGTTCAACTCAGGCATGGAGAGATCGAGGATCGCCACATGCGGACGCTGCGCCACCGCGAGCTCGACGGCGGCGCGGCCGTCGGCGGCCTCCGCGCAGACCGACCAGCCGACCTGTTCTTCGAGAAGCTCTTTCATGCCGCGACGGACGATGTCGTGGTCGTCGGCAAGCAGGAGGCGCAGCATCAGCCCGGCCCAGCCGCATCCGGATGGATGTCGCGATCAAGCGCCAGGGTTGCGGTCACGCGCGTGCCCGTGCGCCCCGATTTGATCTCAAGGCGGCCGCCCAGCTGCTCCAGCCGCAGGCGCATGCCCGAGATGCCGATGCCAAGCGCCTGATCGCCGCTGTCGGCGCGCTCGCCGCGTTGAAACCCGCAGCCGCGATCGGCAATCTCGAGGCGGACCTGTGGGCCCCTTCGGGAGAGGGCGACCCGGGCCCACGGGCTGCGCGAGTGGCGATGGATGTTGGCAAGAGCCTCCTGGGTGATCCGGAAAAAGGCTGTGGCGGCATCCTGTGGCAGCGTCTCGCCCATCTCGGCGATGTCGGTCTCGGTCTCGATGCCGCTCCGTTCCGAAAATCCTTCCGCCAGCCATCTCAGCGCTGCCGAAAGGCCCATCATGTCGAGGAGCGGAGGATGAAGCACGTATGACAGCGTGCGCACCTCCTGCAGGCTCTGCTCGGCGAGTTCCAGGGTTTCGTTGAGCAGGCGGCGCGCTGCCTCCGGGGCGTCCCGGAGGCGATCCCGCAATCGCATGGCGTTGAGGCTGACGGCGAGGAGGTTCTGGGCGGTGGTGTCGTGCAGTTCCCGGGCGATCGCCCGCCGCTCGTCGTCCTGGACCTCCATGAGACGGGCCGTGAGGCGCGCCAGCGCTGCCTGCGCCTGCTTCACCTCGGTGATGTCCTCGTGCGCGACAACGATCCGTCGCGTTTGGACGCCTTCGGGCCGAGTGACCCGCAGCTGGAACCAGCGCGGGCCGTCCGGACCGGTGCACGGATATTCCATGCGGAACTCCGAACGCCGGCCCTCGATGATCTCGCGCAGTGCCCTCGCCGTCGCGGCCGCGTCGCCCGAGACGGACGCGCTCTGCTCGCAGATCCGCAGATAGTTGGTTCCGATCCCGTCGTCCTCGCCCACATATCCTGAACACGCGGCGAAGGAACGCCAGGCCTGGTTCACGGCGATGATCGTTCCCGTCTCGTCCAGCACAGCGATATGTGCCGACAAGCTGTCCAGGGTGGATCGCAGCAGGGCCTCGGTCTCGGGATTGCCCGAGACGGCGGTCTGGCCAGGAACCTGCGCCCGCAGAGGCGGCTTCCGCCGCGCCGCATGCGGGGGGCGAGGTCGTCGTGGCTTCGGGGCGGCTCCGCTCATCTGGTCTCGCGCGCTTCTGACAGCGACGATCTGGCAGCGCCGTCCACCCGGCGCAAGGGCAACCCCGCCTCTACGGTTATTTCGTTGCCTTTCTCAGGATTTTCCTGATCCCTCGCAACCGCGCTCCCCGCCATATGCAGGTCTTCGAAGACCCCGTCGGCCGAGGTGCCGGCGGTTGGTCAGATCAGGAGAAGCACATGCGAGCAGTCAATATTGTTACCCTCCTTCTTGTCATCGTGGGCGCCGTCAACTGGGGCCTCGTGGGCCTTTTCCAGTTCGATCTCGTTGCCGCGCTTTTCGGTGGCCAGCAGGCGGCATTGTCGCGCATTGTCTACAGCCTCGTCGGGCTTGCCGGACTTTACCAACTCGTCCCGCTGTTCAGCGCGCTATCCAGCGGCGCGGACAACCCGCAGCTCGCGACCCGCTCTCATCACTGAGCCGAGAACGAAGGGGGGCGTCACCAGTGCGTGCGCCCCTTTTTTCTCAGCGCGGCGCTGCATTGTTCAGACTGTGGCGCCGATGCCCTTCACATCCGTCCTGCGATAGGCAATGAGGGACCATGATGCATCATCGTCTCCTATCGGCAACCCTCGCCCTGGTCGTTTCCGGCGCCGCCGACGCCGCGGATGATCTCGGCCCCGCGGGTCCTGCGGCCCCGCCGGTCTCTGACGCGTTGCTCATGACCGTTAAAGGCAACCTGCGCTTCGGTCCGAGCTTTCCCGGATCGGACGACATCAGCGTCTACGGCTTCCCGTCCGTGAGCTTCCGCCGCGCGAGTTCGCCGGCACGGTTCAGCGCGCCGGATGACGGCCTGTCGTTTTCTGTTTTGGAAGGTGGTTCGCTTCGCTTCGGCGTCGTTGGCCGGTTTCAAGGCGGGCGATACTACGAGGACGACCGGCGCCTGTTCGGGCTTTCCAAGGTCGACTGGACGGTGGAACCGGGCCTGTTCGCGGAATTCTGGGCGACCGATTGGCTTCGCACCCGCGCCGAGATCCGCCGCGGCTTCAACGGCCACGAAGGCTTCGTCGGCGATCTTGGAGTGGACGTGGTCCATCGCTTCGGCGCCGTGACCGCGTCGATTGGGCCGCGCCTGGCGCTCCGCGACAGTGACTTTGTGCGCACGTATTTCGGCGTCACCCCGTGGGAGGCTGCGCTCAACCGGGTCGTGACCCCTTACCGACCGTCCGGGGGCATCTATTCGGCGGGGGCCGTGGCAAGCCTGGGCTATGACTGGACGCCACGATGGAACACGAGCGCTTATGTCTCCTACAACAGACTGGTCGGCGATGCGGCTGACAGTCCGATCGTCCGGCAATTCGGCTCCGAACACCAGTTCGGAGGCGGCGTGACGATCTCCTACACGTTCGACACGGGAATGAGGTGGCCGTGACCCGACGATGATCCGCGCCACCACGATCGTCCGGCGCGGCGGTGGAGGCGAAGCGCTTCACGGATGAGCTGATCCAGCTGCGTCTCCCGAGCCGGAACCCTCGCGCCAGTTACGTCCGCCTTTGGCCGCCCCCTGCCGCTTTCCGCGGCATGACACCCTCCCCGTAAGGATCGTTCGCCCGCGCAGATCCAGGAGATCCCAACCGGCCAGCCGATCGGCGAGAGCCGTTTCCACTCAGGTGGAATCGGCTCTTGCTTCTCTTAAGACGCATTTTCTTCGGCGAACCGGACCGACTTCGCCGGAAAATGCTCGAATGGCATCGCGCCCCACGGCTGGCGGCGGGACGCACGCATGCAGGCGGCCGGCGATAAGCCCCTTGATGACTTGCCTCGGCTGCCGGAACCAAAGGGCGGGCCGGCAAGTCTCTCCCTGGCATGTGTCGGTCGGAGTTGCGTATGGCGAAAAAGGTTACGAGACGGGCGAAGGTGGGGCGGCACATTCGCCGTGCGAAGGCAGGGGCGCTGCCAGACTTCGTTCCGCCGCAGCTGACGGCCCTGACGGACACCGCGCCCGAAGGCGGCGAGTGGGCCCACGAGTTGAAGTGGGACGGCTACCGGATGCATGCCCGCATCGACGGCCGGGACGTGCGCCTGCTGACCCGGACCGGGCTCGACTGGACGGACAAATACCCGGCCATCGCCGGCGCGCTCGGCGCCCTGCCCGTCCGCCAGGCCTATCTCGACGGCGAGCTGTGCGCGCTGTCCGAGGCGGGCCTGACGTCGTTCAGCGCCATGCAGGCGGCGACGGACGCGCGCAGCAGCGACGGCCTCGTCCTGGTGCTGTTCGATCTCCTCTTCCTCGACGGCGAGGACCTGACCGGCGCGCCGCTGAGGGTCCGGAAGGAACGTCTCGCGGCGCTGCTCGCCAACGCCCCACCCGGACTGCAATACAGCGAGCATCATGTCGTGAGCGGCGCAAGCTTCCATCGCCACGCCTGCAAGCTCGGCATCGAGGGCATCGTCTCGAAACGCCTGGACTGCCCCTACAAGCCCGGCGACCGCGGCCTCTGGCGCAAGGTCAAATGCCTGAACCGCGAGGAGTTCGTCGTGGTCGGCTGGACCGATCCGGAGGGCTCGCGCCCGCATCTCGGGGCGCTGCTGCTCGCCTATTACGCCCCCGACGGCCGTCTCGTTTACGCCGGCCGCGCCGGCACCGGCATGAACACCGAACGGCTGCGCCGTCTGCGCGAGGCGCTCGAGCCGCTCGCCGCGACGAAGATGCCGCTCGACGTGGCTCCGCCGAAATGCAGCCGGTTCGGCTCGCCGCTGGTCCTCTCGCGCGTGCATTGGGTGCGTCCGAAGATGGTAATCGAGGTCACCTACCTGACGTGGACCGACGACAACCTGCTGCGCCACGTGGTGTTCGACGGCGTTCGCGAAGACAAGCCGGCAAGGGCCGTGGTGAGGCCCATTCCGCATCCCGGGAAGGCGCCGGCCGCGAATGAACGGGAGCATGCGCCGAGGTCGCGCCTGGCTTGACCTGATCCCGATCCACCCTTGCCGCAACATCGCGTCCATTGCGCGGCGCCGAACTGGCAACCCTGGTTTGCATCGATATAATCGGCTCGCCTGCACCGCCCGGACGTCACATGCCGAAGGGACTGACTTTCAAGGCGTTCTTCTCCTACGCGCACAGCGACGCGCGTACAGACCCGAAGCTCGTGCAGGCCCTGACCAAGACCCTCGAGGAGCGGGTGGAGGCGAGGCTCGCCAACGACCGTTTCGAGATCTGGCGCGATACCGGCGATCTCCGCCTGGGCGTGAAATGGGATCCGAAAATCGACGAAGCGATCCGGGCCTCCGACGTCCTGCTCGTGCTGCTGACGCCGAAATGGATCGGCTCCGATTTCTGCCGCAAGGAGCACCGGATCTTCGAGGAGGTGGAGGCGCAGCTCGGGGACGGAGGCTACATCGCGCCCTTGCTGGCGCGCGCGATCGACCGTCAGGAGCAGAATTTCACGGACGACCAGCGCGCCACGTGGGATCGTCTCAAGGCGCGCCAGTTCAAGACGGCGTTCGCCGTCGAATTCCTGAAGATGGCGGAGGACGCGCGGACGGCCTTCATCGACGAGCTCGCCGACGAAGTCGAGGCGATGCTCGACAGACGCAGGCGGACGCTCGCCGCGCAAGACGCGGGGGCGGCCGTTCGCGCTCCGGCCCGGCTCGCCGGCGTGCAGCAGGCGCTGTCCAAGGCCAACCGGGAGGCCGAACGCCGGCACGGGACGGTCCTCACCGCAGTCGCAGAGGAAAGGGACGTCGCCAAAGCGCAACTCGAGCCGATCCTTGCCGAGCTGAGCGACCGCAATGTGCCGTCGGAGGACGTGCCGCAGCGGCTGCGAGAGGCCGTGGACGCGCTGCGCGCCAAGGCCGCCGAGCCGATTGCGGCGCCCGACGAGGACGCGAAGGTCGAGGATGCCATCCGCGCGGCGCGCGCGCATCTCGGCAACGCCGACGCGGGCGCTGCGGTCGCGAGCCTCGACCGCGCCATGCGAGAGGACCGCGCCTTCGCAGCGGCTGTCCGGCGGCAGGCGGCGTTGCTGGAAGAAAAGGCCGACATCCAGCGCCGCAGCTTCGATCACCTGGGCGCCATCGCCAGCCTGGAACGCGCCGTCGAGCTCGACCGCGACCGGGTCGCGAGCTGGCTGGCGCTCGGCGACGCGCGCCGCGTCGTCGGCACGCTGGCGGGCGCGCGCAGCGCCTTCGACGGCGCGCTGCGCGCCTCGGCCGGGAGCGACCGCGATGCCAGCGTCGCGATCGATCGCATCGGCAGCGTGCTGTTCGCCGAGAACGACCGCGCCGGCGCGCTTGCGGCCTATCGCAAGTCGCTCGCGATCCGGGAAGCGCTCGCCGCCCGGGACGCCGGCGACAGCCAATACCAGCTGGACCTTGCGGTCAGCCAATCGAACATCGGCGACGTGCTGTTTTTCGAGCGGGACCTGCCCGCCGCGCTGGCGGCCTACCGCACCGCCTTCGCCATCCGCGAGGCGCTCGTCGCCCGGGAGCCGGCCAACAGACAATGGCAGCTGGAGCTCTCGGTCAGCCACACCAACATCGGCGACGTGCTGCTGGCCCAAGCCGACCCTCCTGGCGCACTTGCGGCCTATGCAAAAGCGCTGCGCATTCGCGAGGAGCTCGTGGCCGAGGACCGCGCCAACATCCAGTGGCAGGTGGACCTCGCGGTCAGCCACACGACGGTCGGCGACGCGCTTCGGGCCGAGGGCGAGCTGACCGATGCCCTGGCCGCCTATCGCAAGGCCCTGGCGATGCGAGAGGCATTCGCCGCCAGGGACGCCAGCAACAGCCAGTGGCAGCTGGACCTCTCGGGCAGCTTCATGAACATCGGCGACGTGCTGGCGGCGCAGGGCGAGGGCGCCGGCGCGCTCGCCGTCTATCGCAAGGCTCTGGCAATCCGCGAAAAGCTCGTGGCGAAGGATGACAGCAACAGCGACTGGCAGCGCGACCTCGCCGCGGCGCGCGGCAGGATTGCGGCCCTTCGGCCGCGAAGGTCGCCCGACCGACAGGCCGGCGGAAGACGGGCTCGCAAGCCGAAATAGCTCACGACCAGCGCGACTGTCCGATCAGATTCAGATCTCCAGCCGGCGCGCATGGAGCTTCGAAACTGCCGAATAACGGGCGGCCTGGTCCCGGGCGAACAGCATGGTCAGCCGCACTCGGAGCAGGATCAATTCAGATCGAAGCGATCCTTCTCTCTTTTTCTTCGTGTCGCATGATCCTTTCGGCAAAGCGGTGCCCACTTTGCCGGGTCATGCTCTGGTCCTCGCCCGCGCGACGGCGGCGAACGCATGCGAAGCAGATGACCGGATGCCCTAGGCACCGGCCGCATTTGCTGTAGCATCACGCACAAGCGGGCGAACACGCCCGAGGTCGCGAGGGAGGCAAACATGAATCTCAAACAGGCGTTGTACTCCACGGTGTCGCTTGGCGGTCTCCTTGCGCTAGCCGGCGCAGCCATGACTGTCGTCTCGGCGCCGGCGGCTGCCCAGCAGGCGGCGGTCGCCATCGACGGCGACGACATCGGCGGCGTGGTGCGCGGCCCGAACGGGCCCGAAGCCGGCGTATGGGTGATCGCCGAGACGACGGAACTGCCGACGAAATTCGCCAGGATGGTGGTGACCGACGACCAGGGCCGCTACGTGATCCCCGACCTGCCGACGGCCAACTATCAGGTCTGGGCGCGCGGCTACGGCCTCGTCGATTCGCCGAGGATGCGCGGCAAGCCCGGCCAGCACCTCGACCTTGCGGCCGTGCCGGCCCCGGACGCGCGCGCGGCGGCGCATTACTACCCGGCGATCTACTGGTACACGATGCTGAAGATGCCGCCCGAGAAGGATTTCGGCGGCACGACCGACATCCCCAAGACCATCACGCGCGAGCGGTGGCGCCAGCAGATGGGCAACGTCGACTGCATCGGCTGCCATCAGATCGGACAGGAATCGACGCGCACCGTGCCGTCGCAATTCGGACCGTTCGAGTCGGGCGCCGAGGCCTGGTCGCGGCGCATCTCGGCCGGCCACACCGGCGAGTGGATGGTGACGCGCAGCGCCGGGCAGTTCGCGAGCGTGCCCACCCAATATTTCGGCGACTGGATCGACCGCATCGCCCAGGGCGAGCTACCGAAGCACAAGCCGGAGCGGCCGCAGGGCGTCGAGCGCAACGTCGTCGTCACGTCGTGGGAGTGGGGCACGGAGAAGACCTTCATCCACGACCTGATCTCGTCCGACCGGCGCAATCCGACGGTCAATCCTTACGGCCGCCTCTACGGCTCGCCCGAATACTCGAGCGACGACATGCCGATCCTCGACCCGAAGACGCATACGGCGACGTTCTTCAGGATGACCGTTGCCGATCCGAACGCGCCCGAATCGTTCGGGCCGCCGTTCCATCTGTCCGCCGTCGCCAAGCCGACGTCGGCTTCGGCCTATTGGGGCGAGGAGAAGATCTGGAGCCAGCGGGCCAACAACCACAACGGCATGTTCGACGGGCAGGGCCGGGTGTGGTTCGCGGCCGCCGTGCGCGGCACGGAAAATCCGGCCTTCTGCAAGAAGGGCTCGGACCATCCCTCGGCCAAGATATTCCCGATCGACCTGTCGGGACGCCAGGCCGCGATGCTCGAGCCCAAGTCGATGAAATACCACCACATCGACACCTGCTTCGGCACGCACCACCCGCAATTCGGCTACGACGCCGACAACACGCTGTGGTTCTCGGGCACGGGCCAGGTCGCCGGCTGGCTGAACACCAAGGTGTGGGACGAGACCGGCGACGCCGTGAAGGCGCAGGGCTGGCATCCCTTCGTGCTCGACACGAACGGCAACGGCAAGGTCGACGAATGGACCGAGCCGGGCAAGCCGGCGGAAGCCGGCAAGGACACGCGCATCGCGGGCTCCGGCCCCTATGCGGTGATGCCGCATCCGAGCGACGGCTCGATCTGGTACACGACCAACGTGTTCGCCGGCACGGCGGGCTTCCTGCGCTTCGATCCGAAGACCAGCCTCAGCGAGTTCTACGCGATCCCGAAAGAAGGGATCGGCGTGCGCGGCGGCGACATCGACAAGAACGGCGTGCTGTGGGGCTCGGGCTCGAACGGCCACCTCGTCAGCTTCGACCGCAGCAAGTGCAAGGCGCCGCTCACCGGCCCGCGGGCGACCGGCGAGCACTGCCCCGAGGGCTTCGCCTTCCACAAATATCCCGGCCCCTCTTTCGAGGGATTCGAGAACGGCACCGGCGAGGCGAGCTATTACACCTGGGTCGATCACCACAACACGTCCGGCCTCGGCGAGAACGTGCCGATCTCCACGGCCAACCTCAATGACGGCTTCGTCGCCTTCAAGGACGGGCAGATGGTGCGGCTGCGCGTGCCCTATCCGACCGGCTTCTTCGCCAAGGGGCTGGACGGGCGCATCGACGACCCGAAGGCGGGCTGGAAGGGCCGTGGATTGTGGAGCACGAACGGCGACCGCACGCCCTGGCTGATGGAAACCGGCAAAGGCTCGAAGCCGCGCGCGGTGCACATCCAGGTGCGGCCGGACCCGCTCGCGAAGTAGGGCGCGCCCGGCGCGGCGCCGGCCTCGCGCCGCTTGTCGGCAGGCGGGGGCCGGCCCATTCGCGTAGCGTCGAGGAACACGCGCCTGCATGTTCGGCGCTCGCGCATGCCGTCGAAGATCAGATAGCAGCGCGCGTCCCGAGCGGGTTGCTGATGCGGCGGATGACGACCGGCGCCGGGTTCCTCGGCCTGCTGGCGCCACCGGAAACCGCGCGATCGGTCGTCCCTGAGCCTAACCCGGTCTTGCTTTCTGCTGCTGGTCGGAAACCCGCTCCTCGGGGACGGAGCTGCCTTTTCCAGAGCCCGCCGCATCCGGGATCAGCGTCGTCCGGGCATCCGCGAGGTTGGCGAGAGCATCGCCGCTCAAGCCGACCTCTTTCAGCAGGGAATCGAGCAGCGGCGCCTGAGCGCGATAGCGCAACGCGCTCGACACCACCTGGTCGGCGAGGCTCGCGCCGCGACCGCCGCCATCGCCGTCAGGGCCGTTCGCCGCCCCGGCGCCGTTGAGACCCTCGACCTGCACGATCTTGATGCTGTCGATGCGCTCCATGGGCTTCACCGACTCGCGGATGATGCCTTCCAGGCGGGACAGGAGCTCGAGGCGGGTCTGCATGCTGATCTGGTCGCTCGACAGCAGGTTCGCCGCCTCGTTCAGCGCGCGCTTGCCCGCCGCCTCGACGGCGTAGCGGACCTCGGCCGCGGCGGCGATCAGCTTCTCGGCCGCCGCCTTGCCCTCCGCCTCGATGCGCACGGCTTCGCTCCTGTCTTCCGCCGCCGCCTTCTCGGCTTCGGCCGCGACCTTGATCTTGATCGACTCGCGCTCGGCCTGCTTGGCGGCCTCGATGAGCTCGATCTGCTTCTCGCGGTTGGCGACCTCCACCTCGCGCGCCGTCTTCACCAGCTCCTCGGCCTTGACGGCGAGCGCGCGCGCCTGGTCGGCCTGCTGCTGGGCCTCGGACTGGGCCTTGGAGCGCTCCGAGACGGCGATCTCGCGGTCCTGCTCGGCGAGCGCCACCACCTTGCGTTTTTCGACATTCTGCGTCTCGACCACGCGCTCCTTGGTGATGCGCTCCTCCTCGACGGCGCGCTCGGAGAGAAGCCGCGCCCGGGCAACTTCCTGGCTCGCCGCGATGCGCGCCTCCTCGGCCGCGCGCTCCTTCTCGGCCTTTTCGCGCGCAATCTCCGCGACCTGGGCGGCACGGCGGATCTCGACCTCGCGCTGCTGGGCGAGGCGCGCATATTCCTGCTCGCGCTCGATCTCGAGCTGCAGCTTCTGTGCGTCGAGGTTCTTCTGGCTGATCTGGACCTGGGTGTCCTGCTCGATGTCGTTGCGGATCTTGCGGCGCCGTTCGATTTCCTCCGTGAGCCGGGTCAGGCCTTCGGCATCGAAGGCATTGTTCGGATTGAAGTGCTCGCGGCTGGTCTGATCGAGGCCCGTGAGCGAGACGGCCTCGAGTTCGAGACCGTTCTTGAGGAGGTCTTCGGAGACCACCTGCTGGACCTTCAGGACGAAGTCGGCCCGCTTCTCGTGCAGCTCGGTCATCGCCATCTCGGCGGCGACCGAGCGCAACGAATCGACGAACTTGCCTTCGATCAGCTCGCGCAGCTTCTCCGGCTCCATCGTGCGCCGTCCCAGCGTCTGGGCGGCGTTGGCGATCGCCTCCAGGGTCGGCTGCACGCGGACGTAGAACTCCGCCGTCACGTCGACGCGCATCCGGTCGCGGGTGATGAGGGCCTGATCGCCCTCGCGCCGCACCTCCAGGCGCAGCGTGTTCATGTTCACGGGAATGGTCTCGTGCAGGACCGGGAGCACGAGCGCGCCGCCGTTCATGATGACCATCTGCCCGCCGAAGCCGGTGCGGACGTAGGAGATCTCCTTCGAGGCCCGCCGGTAGAGCCGGGCCAGGACCAGCCCGAGCGTGACAAGCACGACCAGGAGGAGGCCGGAGATGAAGAGCACATCCATCGCTTGACCGGACATTCGAGCACTCCCCTGTTGGTCCGGCCCGCCGCAGCGGGTCAGACGTCCTCCGTCATGGCCGCGTTGTCGCTCCGGATCGCCCTGAAGACGTGCCCGGAGGCGCCGACGATGAGCACCCGCTCGCCCGCCGAGAAGGCGTCGCCGTCGACGTCCGGTTCGACCATGACGTAATGGATCTGGTTGTAGGCATCCCTGAGCTTGGCTTGCGCGGGCGCGCCCTTGCGGGCGCTGCCGAGCACGATCAGGGCGACGCGGCCGACGAAGCTGTCGCGCGACACCGCCGTCGTCTCCTCCTTCGGCAGCAGGCGCGCGATGCCGCGGCCGGTGGTGCGGACGAGAACGACGGCGACGAGCGCCGCGGGAAGCGCCGCGACGACGCCGTTCAGCGTCGATCCGGCCATGCCCTCGACGATGCGCTGCAAGAGCAGCCCGGACAGGCCAAAGCCGGCCAGGAAGATGAGCGCCAGGATCAGGACCGGCACCCGGCCGACATGCAGCCACGCAAGCAGCTTGCCGAATGCCGACGAGCCATCGAGGTCGACCCCGTCGCCGCCGAACTCCCCGGATCCGCCGCCGCCCAGGAGCTCCGAGAGCTGCGCCCCGACAAGCGCTCCGATCAGCTCGAGAACGAGGACGAACAGTACGAGGCAAAGCG